>JBCBKQ010000020.1:0-34331 GCA_038521595.1 Cyanobacteria bacterium J06627_28
CTCTACAGCAGATTGGGCATCTGGTCGATTAGAACAGGAGCCTTAACGACAGCTGCTTTTGGTATGGAACGCAACGAACCGATTAGACAGCAGGGCAAGACGGTTTCAGCATTACCAAGCTTGATGCTTATCCAAAAGGCCATACCAAAAGAAGAAGACTTGCTTTATCAGAAGAAATTAAATCTACGTTTGTGCGTCTGCTTTTTTGGCCCAACTCTGACTCAAAAAGATGACGCTAAGCAATTTCGACTTATCCCTTAGGCTTTTTAGCGCCGTACTTAGAGCGGCTTTGGCGACGGTCTTTAACACCAGCGGTGTCCAAGGTGCCACGAATGATGTGGTAACGAACGCCAGGCAGGTCTTTGACACGACCACCGCGAATCATTACAACGGAGTGCTCCTGTAGGTTGTGGCCAATACCAGGAATGTAGGCAGTGACCTCAAAGCCAGACGTCAGGCGCACCCTAGCCACCTTTCTCAAAGCTGAGTTAGGTTTCTTGGGTGTAGTGGTGTACACACGGGTGCACACACCACGGCGCTGAGGACAGCTTTTGAGTGCAGGAGACTTGGTCTTTTTGGTCGCTTTAGAACGCTCAGTGCGAATGAGCTGTTGAATCGTAGGCATAAGGCGGGGGAATAAAACTCCGCAAAATAGTTGTCATGAGATCCGATAGTATCAAGGCCAAAATAGCCTTGTCAATCAAATACGTTATGAATTTCGCTTTTTTCTGGCACAGAACTATCGTATAGAAAATGCATAGCCACAGCGGCAGCTTTCTGTAGCGAGGGGATTGTCGAAGCGAAAGGCGCCGCCTGTAAGGTCTTCGGCAAAGTCTATTTTTAAGTTTTCGATGCTTTGAGAACGCATTTTGACAAGCGATGCATCACCGTCTTGACTTACTAAAATGGTCAGTCCGTCTAACTCATAGCGGCTGTCCGACTCGGACGGGGCAGATTCTAGGCTGAGGGTATAGGCCCATTGAGCGCAGCTGCTAGGCTGGAGATCTACGCGCAGGAAGGCATCTGGCTGATTTTGGCGCGATCGCAACCTATCAATTTCGTTGCGAGCCGCCTCAGTAAGCTGAATCATAGGAGAAAGAAACGGGCTATGGCCGTTAGGTCATGTCTTTCAACTCTATAGCCTTTCCATCGACTCAATCTATTCTATTCGCGCTATCTATTCACAGGGCGAACAAAGGCAAAAAGCTTGAACAGGCCGGTCAGCCTGTCCAAGCTTTTTGGTTAATCGGGTGCGATCGCAGCCAATCTATCTAGAGATGGCTATTCAATCTCTTAGCTGGCTTCATCTCTTAGCTAGCTTCGTCTCTTAGCTGGCTTCATCTCTGACTAGTCATTGCGAGCGTAGTCATCTTGATAGCGCGTGATATCGTCTTCACCAAGATACTCACCATTTTGGACCTCAATGAGTACCAGAGGAATCACACCTGAGTTTTCGAGGCGGTGAGTGGTGCAAGCAGGCACGTAGGTGGACTGATTTGTACAGAGCATAGTCTCTTTATCGCCGCAGGTGACTTTGGCAGTCCCTGAAACAACGATCCAATGCTCACTGCGGTGGTGGTGCATCTGCAGGCTTAGGCGATGGCCAGGCTTCACCTCGATTCGCTTAATTTTGTAGCCGGTGCCGATTTCGAGAACGGTGAATGAACCCCAGGGTCTCAGCTCGGTTGCGGCAACGCCTTCAAAGTTACCGACATCGATAGCAGCATCTGTAGCTGAGCGTTCTTGAGTTTGAACCATGATAGTGGTGTCCTCTTTTATAGATTTAGATGGTTGATTGAAATTGACTGCTTGAAAAGCAACGACTAGAGGATGCGTTGACTTAGCTGCGTGCAAAAACCGCTGACAACATAACAATTACAATAGCGGTGGCATCATGCGGCTAGCACCGATGGGGCTGGAACTGGCGACGCTTGATGTGTGGAAAGGAAAGCCTAGAGCTGTGCTCAGCTCTAGTGCACGACAAAAGTCGTAAGTGTGCTCGCCGATTTTAACAAAGCCCTTCCTAGGTGTGTAAAGTGACGAGAGCGACAAAATCAGCTTCCCTATAAACTCTTCATCCGTATTTACCGAAGTTGATACTACCGATACATAGCAAAAGAGAGTCTGGGCCCTTGGCGAATGGGCCTTCTATCTATACTTAGGGCCGTATGTTCAGGGCTTTAGGGCTGTAGAACAAAAAGGCCAATGCCGTTGTTGACTCTAGCAGCAGTTCGAGGCTGACGATTGAGCAGCTGTCCGCCTAGATAAAGGCTTGATGAACTACCGCCATCGAGATTAAGGGCATCAACTGCGCCGAGCTGCTGCATGATTTGAGCCGTTTCCTGAAGGTTGGGGCCACGGCCACCCACGCGGTCGTGCATAGTGGCGATAATCCAGGTGCCATCTGCGGTTTTGCCGACGGCAGTGCGAGGGGCAGAGCCTTCGATAAAGTTGCGGCTAAAGCCTTCAAGCTGAGGATTGAGAACGATAGTGCGATCGCGTATCAACAGCGGCCCACCCCCAATCACATTGGGATATTGCTCGAACACCGCAGGCTGACTCTGACTCACCAAATTCACTGGCGTGCCCGGGGCAAAACTATCGCCCGCGCTCCGATTGCTTCTAAGCGTCAGCAGGTAGCCATCAGAGGGAATCGCCACGCTACCGCTACCCGCCGTGCCCATCGTTTGCCGCTGTGCCACCCTATTGTTGCGTACGGTGACCACGATTTCGTTATCAACAATAGGCGTATAGGTCGCGCCCCAGCCAGAGGTGTAGCGACCGATGCCCGCCTGCACGTAGCCACTGTTGACCGCCAAAATCGAATACGTCTGCCCTGAAGCCGCCACCGACTCCGCCAAAGCAAAGCGATCCATAACCAAATCGCCGCGATCATTCCAGGCCATGGCACCTCGACCCAAAATGGGCCCTGAGATCCACTGCCCCCCTCGGCGCACTGCCCCCAGCGGTAGCTGATTATTTCGATTAAAAAAGCCTGCATTGACTGCGCCAGTGACCTGCTGCCGCTGAGCCGTGCTCAAAATGGGCTCAATGCCCGGCGCGGCATTGGGATTGGCACTGATAGGTCGCAGGGCTAGGGTTTGAGGGTTTGGCCGGGTAATAAACATATACACCGGAAAACGGTGCTGACCGACGGAGATATACTGCTGCCGCCAGCGTAGGCCTGGCGCCCAGGCAATGTCTCGCTCCACCATGGCATCGCGACGAATATCAATGACGACTTTCGCAGGATTGCCCGCCGTCCAAATTTGAGGCGACGCACCGTCTTTCGTTTTGATTTTGATGACGGTCTTGCCGCTCAGCGGCGCAACATGCAGCTGAGTAATGAGGTTGCCTGGCATGGCGCGAAACGCCCTGACCATTTCTGTGGAGATATTGCCACCGACGGTAATGGTGTAAACGTCTGTCTCCTCTATTTGCCATGTGACAGGTCCAGTCAGATCGACGACGACGCGATCGCCCCAAGTTTGTCGGCCCTGACGAATCGCCAAGGTCTGCTGCGTAGGCACTGCCAGCTGCAAAACATTGCCAGCTGCCTGACCTGTCCAGCCGCTTGTCGCAGCCAAGTCACTAATGTCTATGTAGCGGTTGGTCGCATCCCACCAGGCGGGCAGCGTCACCACGCTCTCCTGTGATGCAGGAAACCAGCGAATAGGCTGTTGAGAGACCGACGTTGTACTGAGGAGCTCTGCGCCCAGCAGGTTGGCAAGACTAGCACTCGCGACCCCAATACGACCATTTTTTTGTTGCCACAGCCCTGGCAAAGTTTCGCCATTGATCCGTATTTGCGTGCCTGTCGCTTGGACAACATTGTTGGCCTTGGCAACTGACTGCAATGGCGACAGCTGAAAGGGCGATAGAGACTCAACCGCTTCTTCCATTGCTTTTGAGCTTGCTTTTGAGTCAGTAGGCGCTAAAACACCTGTAAATAGAGGATCACCCGCCGGTTCATTGACCGGAAAGACACGCGCCGTAGACGGGCGCGATGCCGAAGGCACCGATGAGGGGAGCGTACCAATAGAATTCACAACGGCCCAACCCACAGCCGTCAGCACACTCAAAGAAACCATACGACTCATGAAAGCAACCCGAGTGAGCGAGAGCCGATTAGTGGTACTACGCCTACGGGCTGGAGAAGAACCAACCAACCGACGAGGCGGAACCCGCTTGTGGGGAGATGAAGATTTCATGGATTCCGGTAGATAAGGGTAGCTATGGCTAAAAACTAGATGGTTAAAAAACTAGATAGATGGAGGGTTTCAAAGATGGGAGAAGAAAAATGGAGCGTCAGAAACCGGGCATTGGGAAAAAGTCTGAAAACGGGGACATAAATTACTAAAACAGATTCACCCAAAACGAGCGCATCCCCGGCAAATGTTTTAATAAAGTTACTTGACCTTTCTTGATATTTCCCATCTACTGCCTGTTGCCGAACCTGCAGAGTTAATAAAACAAACCCAAGTAAAGCAAGCCATGGCCAGGGTCACAAGTGTAGGGGTACAGCGGCATAAAACTAATCCCTACCGCTGACAGTGTTTTTTTCGTCTGCTTTTTTTCTGGCGATTAAGCACAGGATCTTAAGCGGGAGGAATAGATAGGAGAAACCGCTGCTTTCTTGATGCCTGGCGCCTACGTTCCTCACACTGTAGACAAATAGCGGTGTAGAAATCTTTTTTCAGTGCCCGAAGATTTAAGGATGCCGTGAAAATACGGAAGCGTCTTCACTGAAAAACTACTTAATTTCACATCCAACTTAGGAAACGCTACGGATACTCCACAGGAAAAGTTGGACAAAACAGTTCTCTACGAACTTCACTAGCCCTTAATATTTCTATATAATTGGGAGATAGTCTTTTGTTTTCCATCACTTTTCAGCAGTAGGTAATACACGCGTGATTCTCAATTCAACCACTTTTCAGACAGATGTATTAGAGCCCTTAGGGCCCAGCTGGCTAGTAGAGGAGCGAGACGCCTGCGGTGTCGGATTTATCGCAGACCAAAAGGGGCGAGCCAGCCATCAGCTGGTCGTAGATACGCTAACGGCCCTTACCTGCATGGAGCACAGAGGTGGCTGCTGCGCCGACCAAGAGTCTGGTGATGGCGCAGGTATTATGACGGCTATTCCCTGGGGACTGCTGCAAACCTGGGCAGACAGTACTGGTGTTGGCAAACTGATTGCAGGGAAAACGGGCATTGCCATGGCTTTTTTGCCACAGGCTGCTGCTGCAGAAAAAGTTGCCCGTGCACAGTTTGAGTCGGCCGTAGCCGCAACCGGGCTGACATTTTTAGGTTGGCGAGATGTCCCCGTCGCGCCCGAGACCCTGGGACCCTTGGCAAAAGAATTTCAGCCGACGATTTTACAGGCAGTGGTGTCGTCAGACAGCTTAGGCGGAGATGCTTTGGAGCGTGCGCTCTTTCTGGCACGTCGCCGCTTTGAAAAGTCAATCGACCAGCTCGTTACAGAATCACCAGAAGACAATCCCCTGGCTGAAGCATACATTTGCTCTTTTTCTGGCCGGACAATTGTGTACAAAGGCATGGTGCGCTCCGAAGTGCTCGGTCAGTTTTATAAGGATCTGCAAAATCCTGCATACGAGAGCGCCTTTGCGGTCTATCACCGCAGATTTAGTACCAACACGCTGCCAAAGTGGCCACTGGCACACCCAATGCGACTGCTGGGGCACAACGGTGAAATCAATACGCTCGTTGGCAATATCAACTGGATGAAGGCTCGCGAAGCGAATCTACATCATCCCAGCTGGGGCGAAGATTTGGCATTGCTTAAGCCTGTTGTGAATGCAGACAATAGCGACTCGGCAAACCTAGACAACGCGATGGAGCTACTGGTGCGTACAGGTCGCTCTCCTGCCCAGGCACTGACCATGCTGGTGCCAGAGGCCTACAAAAATCAGCCCGAGCTAGCGGACTATCCAGAAATTGTTGACTATTACGAATACTACAGCAGTATTCAGGAGCCTTGGGATGGCCCTGCGCTGGTGGTTTTCTGCGATGGCAAACAGGTGGGCGCGACCCTAGATAGAAACGGTCTGCGTCCTGCACGGTATGTAGTGACTAAAGATGGCTATGTAATCGTCTCTTCGGAAGCAGGGGTGGTAGATATTCCGGTCGAAGACATTGTGGAAAAGGGTCGCCTGGGCCCGGGGCAAATGCTGGCGGTGAACTTCGAAGATCGCCACGAGATCTTGCACAACTGGGATATTAAAAAGAGAATCGCACAGGCACAGCCCTATGGTCAGTGGCTCAAAGAGCGCCGCCAGGAGATTGCACCGCAGCTATTTAACGAGGAGACTCGCCTAGACAAACAGGCATTGCTCACCCAGCAAACCGCTTTTGGGTTCACGGCAGAAGATGTGGACATGGTCATTCAGGACATGGCCGCCCAGGCAAAGGAACCGACCTTTTGTATGGGGAACGATGCACCTTTGGCAGTGCTTTCTGACAAGCCTCACCTGCTGTATGACTACTTTAAGCAGCGCTTTGCGCAGGTGACGAATCCGCCGATTGATCCATTGCGTGAGCGCTTGGTGATGTCGCTAACAACGCAGCTGGGCGCACAGGGGAATCTGCTGGAGGAACATCCTGAGCAGGCTAGGCTGCTAAAAATTGAGTCGCCTGTGCTAAACGACACTGAGCTGACAATGATTAAGGAGTCTGGCTTTAGCGTAGGGTCTGTGTCTACGCTGTATGCGGTGGATGATGGGCCTGCTGGACTAGCAGCGGCGGTGAAGGATTTGTGCGATCGCGCTACCCAAACCATCCGCTCAGGCAGTGAGATTTTGATACTGAGCGATCGCATCGACAACGACGGCAACGACGCCGTCCTTAGCGCAGAGCGCACCTACATTCCTCCGCTGGTAGCCGTTGGCGCGGTGCACCATCACCTGATTAAGCATGGCCTGCGCATGGAGGTCTCTATCATTGTCGATACCGCGCAGTGCTGGAGCACACACCACTTTGCCTGCCTACTGGGCTACGGCGCGACGGCCATTTGCCCCTATCTCACCCTAGAGAGCGTGCGCCACTGGTGGGCCGATAAAAAAACGCAAAAGCAAATGGACAGCGGCAAACTGCCCCTGTCTAGCCTGAACGGTGCCCAGGCGAACTATCGAAAAGCTGTGGACAATGGCCTGCTGAAGATTCTCTCAAAGATGGGCATTTCGCTGATCAGCAGCTATCGCGGGGCGCAAATTTTTGAAGCGGTTGGCATTGGCAAAGACCTAAAAGAAACGGCCTTTAAGGGCAGCGTTTCTAGGTTGGGCGGCCTCAGCATCGAAGAACTGGCTCGTGAGACTATGAGCTTCCACGAAAAGGCCTTTCCTGAGCTAACGCGTAAGCGCTTGGAAAACGTTGGCTTTGTACAGTCGCGGCCATCGGGTGAGTACCACATGAACAACCCGGCCATGACAAAGCTGTTGCATAAGGCAGTCGAGACAAAGCAGTACGATCACTACGAGATCTATCGTGAGCAGCTGAAGGGACGCCCTGTTTCGGCCCTGCGCGATTTGTTGGACTTTAAGAGCGATCGCGAATCTGTCGATCTCTCAGAAGTCGAATCTGTTGAATCAATCATGCAGCGGTTTTGCACGGGCGGCATGTCGCTAGGGTCTCTCTCCCGCGAAGCACACGAGACCCTGGGCATTGCAATGAATCGCATCGGCGGCAAGTCGAACTCGGGGGAAGGCGGCGAGGATACCGTTCGATTCAAAGTCTTGGACGACGTGGATAGTGAAGGGCTTTCACCCACACTGCCTCATTTAAAGGGTCTAGAGAATGGTGACACCGCATCTTCTGCCATTAAGCAGGTGGCCTCTGGTCGCTTTGGTGTGACGCCAGAGTATTTGATGAGCGCCAAGCAGATTGAAATCAAGATGGCCCAGGGGGCAAAGCCCGGAGAAGGCGGTCAGCTTCCCGGCAAAAAGGTAAGTGAATATATCGCTTCTTTGCGCCGCTCTAAGCCAGGTGTAACGCTGATTTCTCCACCGCCACACCATGACATTTACTCCATTGAGGATTTGGCGCAGCTGATTTTTGACCTGCATCAAATTAATCCGAAGGCAGGCGTTTCGGTAAAGCTGGTGGCAGAAGTCGGCATTGGAACGATTGCGGCAGGTGTGGCCAAGGCCAATGCGGACGTGATTCAGATTTCTGGCCATGATGGCGGCACGGGCGCATCACCACTGAGCTCTATTAAGCACGCTGGCTTGCCTTGGGAACTGGGTTTGACGGAGGTACATCGGTCTCTGCTGGAGAATGAATTGCGCGATCGCGTCACGCTCAGAGTAGATGGCGGTCTCAAAACGGGCTGGGACGTCATCATGGGCGCACTCATGGGCGCAGAAGAATACGGCTTTGGCTCTATTGCCATGATTGCCGAGGGCTGCATTATGGCGCGAGTCTGTCATACCAATCAGTGCCCCGTAGGCGTTGCCACGCAGCAAGAAGTCTTGCGTAAGCGCTTCCCTGGAACGCCAGGAAAGGTGGTGAATTTCTTCTACTTCATTGCTGAGGAGGTGCGTTCTCTGCTGGCCAAGCTAGGCTATCGCTCTCTCACGGAGATTGTGGGTCGAGCTGATTTGCTTGTTGCTCGCGACGATGTCTCTTTGGCAAAAACGAGTGCGTTGGATCTGTCTACTTTGGTACAGCTACCAAATGTAAAAGAGAATCGTGATTGGCTCAACCATGGCGAAGTCAACACCAATGGCGCAGTGCTGGACGATGAGATTTTGGCAGATGCTGACATCGCAGCGGCCATTGCAAATCAGACTGTGGTGACGAAGCAGTGGGATGTGATTAATACTGACCGGACGGTGGGGGCTCGGGTGTCGGGTGCGATCGCACAACAATACGGCAACGACAACTTCAGCGGCCAGCTAACTCTCAACTTCAACGGCAGCGTTGGCCAAAGCTTCGGTGCCTTTAACCTAGCGGGCATGAGCCTCACCCTCACCGGAGAGGCCAATGACTATGTAGGCAAAGGCATGAACGGCGGCGAGATTATCATCAAGCCCTTTGAAAAGGCCACCTACGAAGCTGAAAATAACGTCATCGTCGGTAATACCTGTATCTACGGTGCCAGCGGCGGTACCCTATACGTCAACGGCATCGCAGGCGAACGCTTTGCTGTGCGCAACTCTAAGGGCATCGCCGTACTAGAAGGCGCAGGCGACCACTGCTGTGAATATATGACCGGCGGCGTCGTCGTTGTCCTCGGCAGCGTAGGCCGCAACGTCGGCGCAGGCATGACCGGCGGACTCGGGTATTTCCTAGATGAATCTGGAGACTTTCAGACCCGAGTGAATCCAGAGATTGTTCAAGTACAGCGAGTCCTAACCGGCGCGGGAGAACAACAGCTCAAGTCACTCATTGAAGCCCACGCTGAAAAAACAGGCAGTGCCAAAGCCAAGCGCATCCTAGCGGACTGGCAAGCATACATTCCTAAGTTCTGGCAGGTTGTCCCGCCGTCTGAAGCAGATAGCCCAGAAGCAGGCGTCCAAAAAGATAAAGTAACTAGCGCCGTCAGCTAGCCTTCATAGCTCTCTGTACTCAGCAAAAGCAACCGAACAAACAAAACCCCTCCGAATCTTATTTTCAAGATTCGGAGGGGTTTTGTTTCTATTCAAGCGGTACAGTCTATAGCAAGCTGCACTAAGCTTACGCCACCCAGTAGCGTTATGACCCTTGTTCTATCAAGCTTAGTGTATGGCCATCTTCGTAGTATCTACTCATCAAACTTATGACAACCCAAGCATTGACCTGCGCCTTGCTAATTGCCAACCACCCAAATGCATGGCAGGAAGCAACTGTTCATCCCTTTTTACAACAGTGCCAGCAGGGCACTATTAAGGCCGCTCAGTTCAATACTTGGCTCGTACAAGACTATCTATTTGTCGGTGAGTTTACTCGGTTTGCCGCTACCGTCTTAGCGAATGCGCCCGTTGAACATTTTGATACGCTGCTGGGTGGCATGGGTGCTTTAAAGGATGAATTACTGTGGTTCCAGGCCAAGGCAGCAGAAAGATCGCTGGCATTGAATACAGCAGCGCAAGCAACCTGCGAGGAATATTGTGAGTTTATGCGATCGCTCACAAACCAACCCTACGCCGTCCAAGCCACCACCTTCTGGGCCATCGAACTTGCCTACAACCAAGGCTGGCAAAAACATAGCCCCATGCCTAAGCCCTACACCGAATTTGCCGACCGCTGGGGCAATCAGGGCTTTACTGACTATGTGAAAGTCTTGGCGCAGCAAGCTGACAGTGCCTTATCTACCGCGAGCGATAGTGAGAAGCAAAAAGCGCAACAGGCTTTCATCACCGTTGCCAAGCTGGAGCAGGCGTTTTGGCAAATGGCTTTTACTCAGGCTTAGATTGCGCTCTAAACCTGGTTAAAAGCTACCATTCGCTAAACTCCACCCGGACTTGGCGAGTATGGAGGATTTGAGTGGTAATGGCTTCGTTATGCTCTGCGGAAAGCCTCATAGAGTCCAAGCCTGGTACGAGCTGACCAATCATTTTGATTTGTCTGTTGAGCATACCCATGACATCGCAGTCAAACTCGAACTGCGCAGTGAGCGCACCTCGCTCTACGCGCTCTTTCACAACCGCTTGCCAGGCAGGCTCTCCGGCTAGCCACGGGTGACGATTCCAATCAATCTCATTAGGCGCTGTATTCGTACGCTTTGGATACTTGAAGACTTTTTGGTGCAGCTGGGCGACCAAGTTTTCATAGCAGTTAATAGACGCTTTAGCGGGAACCGGCGTCATCGTAATTTTGGTAACCCCCAGCTCACCAAGTAGCGAGAGTAGCGCTTGCTCACGCTCGCGAAACAGCATAGAAAAGTAGTCAGTGACTGGATAATAGTGATTGAAACGTGACTTAAAGGGATGTCGTCGATAGGTGCGTCCGGCAATAGGGTGACCAATCGGGAACATCATTTGAGGAGGCAGCTCACTGGGGTAAACATAGTCAACTAGCCTATCCGACCAGTTGGAAAGATCCAACTGAGCCAGCTGCTGATACAGCAGCCGAGCATCGTGGTTGCGATGGTGAATCCTATTGCGATCATTTGGCCGGTCGTATTTTTCCTGTAGAAGGGCGTTAATCGTCCAAAATAGAGGCGCAACGGCCTTGGGTAGAGACAGCGCAGTCAGGGTAGAAATCGAATTAATTTCTGAGTTGGTCATAAAAGCCAGAGACTGCATAGCATTGCGCAGCTCAATCTCAGCTCGGGCAATGTAGACATCTGTCTGCCCCTGAAGCGCTACCTGCTTTGGCTTTTGGACCATGTCCCCCGGCTGCTCACCCTCGGCCAAAATGTGTAGCAACGGCCTTACGAGAGGTTTACCTGTCGTTTTTGTTAGCTGCTGCTGGGAAGATTTAACGGGAGAGTGATCGGCGCGAACTTGGCGGTCTAACTGTGTTTGAGCTTGCTGTTTCTGGAGGCTATACATAACACAGGCATTCAATAGCATCAGGCGCAGTGAGCGCATTAGCTCCTACAGTATCATCCACACCGCTTTAGAAATATGACCTGGTGAACAAGGTCTACCCATAGAGAGACAAACCATAGAGAGGCAAACAGAGAGACAAAGCCTGAAGCATCATAAAGCTGACCGGAATCACCTAAGTTAGGCTGTTTGAATATGTAAGTTGAATACATAAACTGTCTCTGCGCCGTTGTCTTAGCCGTTGTCTTAGCCGTTGTCTTAATAGTATGGCCCTAGTGCGATCGCTCTTTTCTGATATCTCCGCCGCCTTTTCCAACGTATACAGCGGCTGGATTTTGTGGAACTTGTTTCTAGCCTTTGTCCCTTTATTTCTGAGCTATCTACTGTTTCGTAGAGAGGCACTCTCACAGCTAAAAGTCAGCCTCTCGCTCATCTTTATCAGCATCATTGGCATTGTTGGCGTGCAGCCTCGCATCCCCAGAATTGTGCGTGCACAGACGCAGCTCATGAATGCCTTGGCCGCAGGCGAACAAGCCGCGCAGCTAAAGGTCGTGTGGTGGATTATGCTGGGGCTCATCTGTGTGGGTATGAGCGTTTTCCTATTCAACCGGCAAAAAAGTAAGCGCACAGTGCTGTGGTGGTTGGGACTGGTGGGCTTTATCGCATTCCTACCCAACGCGCCCTACGTACTCACAGATATCATTCACATTATTCGAGGGGTAAGTAAAGGAGGGCTGCGGGTGTGGGCGATCGCACTCGTCTTTGTCCCGCTACATACCTTAGCCATCGTGGCAGGCTTCGAAGCCTATGTGCTCTCCATTCTCAACCAAGCCTACTATCTCAAAAAGCAAGGCAATGAGCGCTTCATTTTACCTAGTGAGCTGCTCATCCACACGCTGAGCGCCATGGGCATTTATCTAGGACGGTTCACGCGGGTAAACAGCTGGGATTTGGCCACTGACCCCACTAGCATTTTTATGCTTGCTCTCAATACACTGACCACAAAGCGTCCGGCGGCTGTCGTCTTCGTGACATGCCTCATTTTGACAGCGCTCTATTGGATTATGAAACAGCTAACGCTGGGCATCCGTCTCAGAATTCACTACAGAAATCAGGGCATTGACGCCTTAGACCTATGAAAAAGATCTGTGAAAAAGATCTGTGGAAAAGATCTGTGAGGAAGATCCGTGAGAAAGACCTGTGAGAAAAGCGTTGGTTTACCCATAGCAAAGCACGCAAAGCGATAGCTGGGCATCCTAAAACCAATAAGGATGTGCTTCGTAAAAAGTGAAGCAGGGGTGACCTATGACTCAGCCGCCGAACTTACCTCAAGAAATAATGTCGTGCTACCAGTGTCTACAGCTATCTGTAGAAGCAACGTTAGAAGACGTTGATGCGGCTTATTTTCGGCTGAGGGGAGCAAAAATTCAGTCAGGCGATCGCGCCGCGATTCCCCGACTAAAAGCCGCCCGCGAAACCCTTCGAGAGCACTTACTCGCGCAAGCCACCGTCAGCCACAGCAAACACTCTACGGCTACCCAGACAACGATTGACGAAGACAACGAACTCGCAGCATTAGTAGCCGCATTTGCTCAAGAAGGTCTCACGATCAAAGCAAACCGAAAAGCCAGCGTTTTGCACCTTGGCTTGATTGAAAACACTGACAAGTCCCACGCTCAGTCTCTATCACGGGTACGTCTGTGTCTTTGCGAAATTCCTGTTGAGACCTATGACTTTTCCAATATCAAAACGGTGTGCCTGTACGGACTAGATCAGCATCAAAAGCCGCAGTGGAAGAAGTCTTTTGAGCCCCCAAAACAACATACCTTCGCGGAAGATAGCGATCTCTTTTCGTTTAAAAATCGCTATAGCAACACATTTATTTTTCCAGTGCTACTTTTAATCGCAGCGCTGCTAAACAGTGTAGGCGTTGTAAAACTATTGCTATTTGGCATCGATATTTGGATTCATGAGTTTGGCCATGCCACGGTGGCCTGGCTCGGTGGCTACAGAGCAACGCCCGTGCCATTTGGTTGGACAAATGTTGGCGAGGAGAAATCTCTCTTTGTTTATTTTGGCGTGCTGATATTGCTGGGCGTGCTGTTTTGGAGTGGCCTCAAAGAAAAGCGCCGCTGGCCGATGGGGCTAGCTGTAGCGCTGGCGCTCGTGCAGTTTTGCATGACTTGGCTCATCTCAGAAGACACCTTCGACATGATGCTCTCGTTTGGCGGCATTGGCGGCGAGTTTTATCTCTCTACGCTGCTCATTGTGAGCTTTTACTTTCCACTGCCAGAACGTTGGAAATGGGAATTTTTTCGCTATCCAGCAGTACTCTGCGCAGGCTTTACGTTTTTAGGGTCTGCCTGGCACTGGCGACAGATTCAGCGCGGCGTGGCAGATATTCCCTGGGGCAGTTTGTTTGGCGGTGCGGGTCATATTGGGGGCGATATGAATCAGCTGAGCCTTGTGTATGGCTGGAGCGATCAGCGCATTATTGATACTTACAACAACATTGGCAGCATTTGTATTGTTGTCATTTTGAGTGTGTATGTTTACTTCTTTTTGAAATCGCGATCGCACTTACTACTCCACCATCTATGGCAACAGCAACGTACAAAGAAACTCACTCCATAGCCTGATTAAAGCAACATCACGGCACAGCAATCTTCACAATGTTCGACCCTGTTTGCAAATTTCTAGAAGCTACCCTTCGACAAGTTGCCAATAAACTAGATACCATTCCGACTGCAAGGGCCAAAAGCAACTTAGTCGCCTCCGCCTACATCCTATCGGGGTTAGTATCAAATCAAGCGTTGATCGAGCGAATTCTTATGCGCAGCATCTTGGAAGAATCTGTCACCTACCAAAGTATTATCGCTGAAGGCCGCACAAAAGGCATTCAGGAACGCAAAAAGCAAGGAATCAAGTTATTACTTCGAGCATTGCCACTGAAAGTGGGTTCAATTCCTGACCCCACACAACAAAAAATTAGAATGCTTTCCATTGAACAAATGGATGCTCTCAGTGAAAGATTCGTCAGCTTTGAGACACTGCAAGATCTTAACGATTGGCTTTAGTCATAACTGCACAGATTAAACTTACTCATATCCAATAGCACAGCCATCTTTGCGGGCATCTGAGCCACCGACAAGTCCGCCAGAATCTGTTATCCAAATGGCCTGTCCACCACCATGGGGACTCACCACGGGAGTAACGGTGTGACCGAGGTCGGCTAACTGGCTTCTAATTTGTGCGGGTAATCCTCTTTCAACCTCACACACTTTGCCGTCGTGAAAAACCCTAGGAAAATCTAGCGCGGCTTGCACATCCATACGGTAGTCGAGCACGTTGGTGAGGAAATGGGCATGGCCCGTGGGCTGATACTGACCGCCCATGACGCCAAAGGGCATAATCGTCTGGCCTGCTTTCATCAGCATTCCAGGGATGATGGTGTGGAGCGGGCGTTTGTAAGGTGCGATCGCATTTCGATGCCCCTCTTCTAAAACGAACCCCGCCCCCCGATTTTGCAATACCACGCCAGTGTTGGGACTCACCAACCCGCTGCCAAACCCGTGAAACACCGAATTGATAAAGCTCACCGCATTGCCGTCCTTGTCTACCACGCAGAGATATACCGTGTCGGGATGGGTCGGAAAGTCTGAGTCAGTCAAAGGGGGCAGACAGCTATCGAGAGAGACTTTCGCTCGCAGCTCGGCGGCGTAGTCTTTGGATAGCAAAGTTTCTAAAGGAATAGTGGACTGGTCAGGGTCGGCAACGTAGCGATCGCGCACACCATAAGCAAGTTTCGCTGCCTCGCATTCTAAGTGCAGCCGTTCGGCGCTCATCGGTGCAAAGTCTGTTAGTGAGCACTCGGCCAAAATGTTCAACATCACTAAAGCTGCTAGCCCTTGACCATTGGGCGGACATTCAACAACATCATAGCCGCGATACTGAGTAGAAATCGGCGTTACGTAATCGCTCTTTGTTGCAGCAAAGTCTTCTAAGGTGTGACGTCCGCCGAGCGATCGCAAATAACTCACCATATCCTCGGCCACTGGCCCCGTATAAAAGGCCTCTCGCCCGTTATCGGCAATTAGCTGAAGCGTCTGGCCTAGCTCAGGCTGCCAGTGACGAGCCCCGGCTTCGGGCGCTTGGCCATTGACCAGCAGCATCCGCTTAGCAGGCTCGGTCACTCGCAGCTTATCGGCCAAGTTCGCCCAGTCATAGGCCACCCGAGGATGCACCGTATAGCCTTCTATTGCGAGGCGAATTGCAGGCTCTAGCAGCTCAGAAAAGGGAGTTTTGCCGTAGTCTTTGTGCAGCTGACACCAAGCATCTACCGCGCCCGGCACCGTCACAGAATGGGGACTTTGCAGAGAAATTTCTGTCATCCCCTGGTTTAAAAACCAATTCAGCTCAGCAGCAGCTGGCGCTTTACCCGAACCGTTGAGCGCGACGACGTTTCCTTCACCAGCAGGGGCATAGAGAACAAAGCAGTCACCGCCAATGCCAGTGGCCTGGGGTTCTACAACGCAGAGAACAGCTGACGCGGCGATCGCCGCGTCGACAGCATTACCGCCAGCTCGCAACACATCTACGGCCGTCAGCGTAGCCAACGTGTGAGAGGTCGCGGCCATTCCCTTTTGACCATAGGCAGGGGAACGACCGGGCAGATGAAGATCGCGCATGGGAAAGTGGCAAATTTAGAGCAGATCTAGAGCCTACCAAGGATTGCCAATCATGGTGAATGCTGACCAGAAGAAGGGATGATCTAGCGTGGCCGAGTCGGGTAAATCCCAGTCATCTGGCAGGTCTATCTTGCCTTGATCGGTGACCAAATCGCCGCCTTCAATTCTGGTATTGCCGCGTAGCAGAGACAGCTGAGCTTGACGCAGTGCTTCAAAGCGGACATCGGTAGCTTCTAGCTGCGCGTAGAACTCACGCATCAGCGCTAAGGTGCCAACATCAGACACTTCCCAAAGGCTACCTACGGTTGCATCGACACCGGCAGCAGCGGCGAGTCCAGCAAATCCTAACTCCGAATTTCGACCGCTGAGCGCCGTCGAGCAGGCACTCAAGATCAGTAGCTCTAGATCAGAGTCGCCCCAGCCCAGCGTACTAAACTCCTTCATACTTAGCGGCTGGTCCCACATCTGAATGTATGAGCTATCGGCAGAACGGTTGTCAAAAGTGGCATGGGTCGCCAAATGCAGTACGCCGGGCTGTTCTAAAGCCTGCACACTGGCTAGCGCCTGCACCGTTGAGCCTTCGTTGAGTATCGTTTGTGAGACAGGCACGATAGCTTTGACAGCCTCTAACTCTACAGGAACCGCAGGCAGTGGCTGGTCACTGACAAATTCAGAAATGCCCATGGCGACGGTAGAGCGCCGAACCGACATTGGAAAATCGGCCTGCATTAGCCCAACGCTGGGTACGACAGAAATGCCGTAGCGCTCTAGGGAAAAGCCCTGATAGTCTCGCATGGCAGCAATTGGTGCTGTTCGTAAGCCATCGTCTAGGGCGTACATTAAATTGTGAATATTTTGCGCGGCTAAGTCCTCTTCGAGGGGGGCCAGTAGCCATTGATATAGCTGCCGAGTGAGTGGACGATAGCCGACTCTATCGTCCGGGTCAGAGACAGCGCTGCGCAGTAATCGCACTTGTCTAGAGGCTTGCGATCGCGTCACCGGCAGTTGATAGCTCACCAGTTCGCCCGCTGGCAACACCACAGACAGATTCAGCAAATCTTCTCCCGACGGGGCCGAATCTACCTGCAAAATGCTGTCTTCATTGTCGTTCTCTCTCGTTGACGACTCAGGGGCAAACGCTGCATAGACAACCGCAGAATTGACCTCGTACTCGTCCTGGGCGCGGCGCAAAATCGACTGCACCTCTTCAAAGGTTAGCGCCGGGCCAGTAGCCAAGTCCCAATAGTCTTCAAAGCCCTGGCCAAACGACCGCTCTAATTGACGAATTTCCTGATTGGCCTCTGCCAAATCGTGATCTGTGCGGGCAATGGCCAGTGCTTTGGTGTGGCGACTGCCTGTTGTAGGAAGGGTGGGGTCAAACAATGCACCGTCGAGACTGCTTATAGACAGAGCGGGTATCGATGGTGATGCCGGCGGCGTGGGTAGGGCCGCTGCGCCTAGCTCAACCGCGCCAATATCCACCCCACTCCCAAAAAATCGCACCTGACCGCGCTGATCTACGGCTGGTAGGTTAAGGGCACTGCCCGCATCGAGCGCCAGACTGTCCGCCCTGAGCAAATGCGTTTTGGTAGGCCCACCATTGTCTGCTAGGGCTTCTAGGCCTGGATCAACCGGGCTAGGGGCGCTGCCCACTAGGGAACTGTTGGTGAAGCCGGTGGCACCGTCGCCCACCCCAATAAGATTGTTGCCTTGGTCAGTATATTGGCCGCTGACATCGCGCCCGATGGGGCTGCTATTGCCTGCAACAATGGTGTTGAGCAGGCGAGCCGCCTGCATGTTTCGCGCTGAGATACCGCCCCCTGTGCTATTGGCCAGGTTTTGGGTCAGGGTGCTGTTGCGTAAGGTGAGCTGCGCGCTGGGGCCATCAGAAGCGATCGCGCCTCCTCGATCACTGGCCACATTGCCACTAAAGGTTGAATTGGTTAGCGTTGCTGTCCCTTGATTGAATAAACCAGCTCCGCTGGTGGCCTCATTCTCCGCTAGGGTGGTATTTTCTACCATTAGCTCACCAGACGCCTCGCTGTACAGAGCGCCACCCTGATTGCCAGCAGTATTCTCGTTGAGGGCCGCAGTAGAAAGGGCAAGAACTGACGTCCCCGCTAGGGCAATTGCCCCGCCGTCAGTTGCCGCGTCGTTGTCTGCAATTTCTACAGCGCGAAGGGTGACGTTGCTGTTATTAATAAACGCCCCGCCCCCTTGAACACTGGCACGGTTATTAGTCACATCCCGATTTTGAGATCCTGTAACTGAAGCCGTCGCATCGCGCACACGGAGGCCACCCCCAAATCTCGCCCGATTATTCTCAAAAGCAGTTGCCGTAACGGTCGCATGACTGCCGAAAGAAACCGAAAGGCCACCGCCTGCCTCAATAGCCCGATTATTTTCGATCCGCGTATTGCGCACATCCGCATTGGAATCGGAAAATATGTACAGGCCACCCCCGTCATTACCAGCTGTATTGCCCACAACCTGCGCACTGTCAATTTGCCCCGTTGAGCTATCAGCGATAAAGAGGCCACCCCCGTCGTCAGCGGCTTGATTGCCTATCAAAGCAACATCGTCAGATAGCGCCACCTGAGAGCGGCCTGCCGCTCGAAGGCCGCCCCCGTCTCTAGTGGCCCGGTTGTCGGCAATCACCGTCGTACCCGCAATATCAGCGCGGCCTTCGTACAGGCTAATGCCGCCACCGTTGCGGCCTGTGTTATCGCGCACCGTAATATCAGCAGCGGTGACAGTCGCCCCGTAGGATACATGCATCCCGCCCCCGCCACTACCGGCCACATTGCGCCGAAGTTCGGCATCCCTCAGCGTTAGCGTAGATCGCTGAGAAACATAGATGCCGCCACCGTCATCGCCGACTGAATTATCTAAAAACCGGCTGCCGTTGCGCACTGTCGCCTGAGCATCGTGCGAGATAAATATTCCGCCTCCGTCGACTGCAGCCACGTTATTGGTAAAAGTGACATTGTCAATCACCCCCGTGCCGCTAGCACCAATCAGAGACACCCCACCCCCGTCATTGGTGATAGAACGATTCGCATCAAAGGTGGAGCCGGCAGTGATGGTCACCGCGCTGTCGCTGGCATGTATGCCGCCACCTCTGATGGTTGCATCATTCCTATCAAAGGTAGAAGCGGCAATAGCCACCGTTGAATTGGCCGCGCTGATGCCGCCGCCACTGTCCGTGGCGCTGTTGCGTTCAAATAGCGCAGCGCTAATATCGGCATTGGCAACATCTGCCAGGGCAATAGCGCCACCGTCAGTAGCCGAATTGTTTCTAAAGGCCGTATCTGCAACCGTCAGTACGGCGGGCAGCAGGGCAGAGGCATTTACAGCGGCGATCGCACCGCCACTCACAGCCCGATTATCAACAAATTCGGTCGTCTCAACCGTTAAGCGCCCCTGACTAAAAATGCCCCCGCCCCGCTGCCCAGCACCTAGGCCGGCGGTCGTCACCGTCAAATCTTGCAACGACAGCGCCGAACCAGCGCCAACGCTAAAGTGACGATCATTGCCTAGCATCGTTAGCGTCGTATTGCCAATGCCTGCCCCCTGGAGGTCAACGGCTGTACCAACTGCGATCTCATTGGCAAAGCTATAGTCACCGGCACCCAAACCAATTAACCGCCGACCATTGACCGTGCCTACGGCAGAAATCGCCTCGGCAATAGAACTCGAATCTGGCGTAGCTTCAGCATTGACCTGGTTGAGGTTAAACGTCAGCTGCCCAGTGCTAGCTAGATCAATCGTTGAACCATTAGCGTCAAAGCGTCGTCCGCTCAGCGTCAAATTAGCCGTGCCACCACCCATTTGGTTAATAGAGTCCCGTAAAACAATGTCACCATTGCCACCGAGTCCGGCAGTGGTAGCAATTTCGACGTTGGTATTGCCATCTAGCGTGGCCTCAATCAGGCTCGGATCAATTCGATTAAAGCCAGAGACACCATTGACAATTTCAATATCAGCCGGGCCTACAGCCCATTGACCACTGGCATCACCACCACTGGCATCTAGCGCCACATTCGCCAGATTCAACTGTGCCGCAGACGTTTCAATCCGCCCGCCGGAGGTCACCCCCGAGGCAGATATATCACCTCGAATAAACGCGCGATCATCACTCCACAAGGCGATGTCGCCACCTGCGCTGCTTAGACCATCTGACCTGATCTCAGATATCGAGTTGATCAGTATCACATCAGCCCTAGGTAACGATCCCCCGCCAGACCCATCACCGCCAATGCGAATTTGCCCACCAGAAGCCCCAGAGGCATCGACGGTGGCACCCAATACATCAACACTGGCCCCCAGCAGCGCAATATTGCCCCCAGCATCCAGGGTAGCGGCCGTAGAAATTGTCCCCGTGGTGGCTGTTTCCCCCGGCTCTACGCGAGTCCCCTGCAGATAAGCAAAGCCATCCCCCCTAACCTCCAAACTACTGGCGACCGAAGACGGGCTTCCCGTGATCAAAGCTGGCACATCAGCCACCGCAAAGCTGCCTGCGGGCAGTGAACTGTTTGTGACTTCTAGACTTAGCAAACTCCCCGGAAGGTTATAGCGAAGCGTACTCCCGCCACTGACAGCCACTAAACCGATCTCGCCACCAGAAGCATTCACCTCTCCAGCGTTGACAAATGTCCCCCCGACAAGCGAAATCGACTCCCCTGGAGCAACGGACAAATCAGCCTGATTAACGACGGCACTCGCAGACGTCTCGGTAAAGTGAAGGGCCGATAGGTCACCGTCAAACGCCGAATAGTCTGCGCCCTGGTTTAAAACATTGAGCACATCACCTTCAAACTCAACCTGATCGGCTGTGGTCGCGGTAAACGAGCCCGATAGAGATAGCTGCGCATTTGGCCCAAACAAAACACCTGACGGATTGATTAAATACAGGTTGGCATCACTGCCTGACACCTGCACCGTACCGTCTATGTAAGAGGGATTCGCCCCCGAAATCTGACCCACAATATTGAAAACGCTCGAGTCAGTGAGAAAGTTAGCCGTTTCTGTCTGATCCAGGCTAAATTCATTAAACTCATGGAACAGATTTCCCCCTGCCTGGGTGCCGCCTTCAATATCGAATTGACCATTGGATTCGCTGACTGTCGTGCCAGCGCCACCAGCCGTGGGCACCACCTGAGCCTGAGCAGGCGATTTGGCCATGGGCACAAGGGTAGCAGCAACGCTTGCCACCCAAGCGACAGGCGCCGCGCAAAGCCGAGCCACCCGAGAAGTCCATCGCCGCAGACGCTTTTTCATACCCATGAAAGATGCCTATAGGAGTAGCAAAGCGGCCTGGGCACAAACGAGCACAAAAGTCGCTTCACTAGATCACGAACGTACCCACCTGCAAAAGATGTGAGCCCATCAAGGGGCTACATATCTTACATAAGGTGTCACCTTTACTTTTTCTATGGAGGGCTCAGCTTTCGGCACAAAAGGGGCTACGTAAGAATCATGAACTTTCAGAACTTGCCGTCATTCTTTGTTTCGCTGTCCGTGTTTTTTCGGAAGCGGGTAGGTGGGTCGTTGCACCGGCTAGGCCAAAGGCGGGCATATTGCCATAGATACACTCGTAGTTGGCCGGGTCTATGCGATAGGTCTCATGCCAGATGCCAACGCTGCCGTCATCACCGACAGATCGCATAAACTGCTGCCAAGAGGCCCAGTGAGGATCGTCTTTACTGCGGGCAAATTGAATCAAATCATCAAATGAGCGCCAGTACGACACCATACAGGTTTGCAAGGGCCACATACTAAAAAAGGTATGTGCGCCGAGCAGGCCTTTTTCTGGATGCGTAGAGAGCTTGCTCATCATCGGCCCCATGGCGCTCGCAGTCGAAAACCACTTTTTGATCGACCAAAAACGGTTGACGCGCATACCAATGAGGAAAACCACAAAAGGCTCTGAAACATCGGCCGTGTAGCGGCCTGGAAAAATATCATTAGGCATCTTTTTCACCTTCCTTTTTAACGACTGTAGCGGGGTGCAATAGCTGCGATTCTGCGAGCTGATTGAGCTGCTGCATGGCACCGGGCAAGGCTCGCCTAAATCTTCTGCCCAGTAAAAAATTGAATAGAAAAGCAAGCGGCCCGACAAAAGAGACTTCATGGGTAAAACAAAGCAGTTTTCTATCACCGCAGGCCATACCGCCGTCACAAAAATGAAGGAAACGGTAAACTTTCAACTCACTAAACAGCAGCTGGGTCGTAAATGTGTAGCTTTTGGTTGGCGCTAACTGCGAGATAACAAAGCGAGAAGAGGGCCCTACCTTGGGCATCAGCTGACCCGCAGCCCCCAGCCGAAAGGCCCCGTCCAACCGCGCACGCTTTAATTCAAAATCCCACTCTGGCCATTTGTCTACGGCTGTCCATATTGACCAGATAGCCTCTGGCGAAGCTGCCGTTTTAACCGTGTGCGAAAACCTCATACCGCCTCACCAGATGTCATGGATGAGTGCAGCCTACGCCTACGACAAGAGCGGCCAGAACATAGGCCTGCAGGAGAGGCACCCGTCGCCAATTCCAGCAACAGCCCTGCGCCCCATCCAAGCAGCGGATAAATCGCCCATGTGATGCTGCCTGCGATCGCAATATTTAACCCCACCAAAAACACATTTACCACCACATACGGCAGCAGCGACTGCCGATAAAACTGCTGCTGTCGCTGTTCTTTTGCCGTTGCCTTTGCCCGTTGCTCCTGCCACACGTCTTCTGCATAGCGCAACGTTGCCTCATCAATCGACAGCTCGGCGGCTATTTCCTGTAGGGGTACCGGCGCAGAAGACGCTCTTTCTAACGCGATCGCTAAAATCTGCTGAATGTCCTCTGAAGAATACTGTTGAGTAGCCATCATCAACACCTCAAATGTTTACATTGTCAACTTGTCGATAAAACGAGAATAACGCAGTATGTTTACAGTGTCAACAACAAATCAAAAAAGCAGTCTTACCGGGCCAAAGCGCTGAAAAGCACTGAAAAGCACTGTAGGATTGATGGGCTTCGCAAGCGAAAAATGAAATGGCGAAAAAGCAACCCTATCACCACGGCGATTTGCGCCGGGCGCTGCTAGATGCAGCCTTAGAACTACTACAAACCAAAGATGCCAGCAGCCTATCTTTGCGGCAGGTGGCTCGTCAGGCAGGGGTTTCGCACACAGCGCCTTACCGCCACTTTGCAGACAAAGCAGCACTGCTAGCAGCCGTCGCCGAGGAAGGCTTTACAGAATTTGGACAGTATTTGCAGACTGCGGTGAGCGCCGCTAACGCAGAAACCGTTGCCAGCCTGCAGGCAACCGGCGTCGCCTACGTACGCTATGCCTTAGAGCATCCCACGCACTTTCGCATCATGTTTGGCAGTTTCCCTACCGAAACATCCACAGACAGCAGCCTGCATATCGTCTCCAAAAGTACCTTCCAGATTTTGGTGGACATTATTAATAAGGGCCAAGCCGCCGGGTTGATTAAAACAGGCGAACCGGCAGCATTGGCGCTATCGCGATGGTCACTGGTGCACGGCTTGGCGATGCTGCTACTCGATGGCATGCTGCCTGAGCGGGGAGATGAAGCCCTTGCGCTAGCCGATAGTTTGATTGCGGAGAGTCTGACTGGGTTGCTACTGTAACCCGTTAAAAACAAACCCGAGAAAAGCTAATAAACAAACAAACCTAATAGACAAACAAACCTAACAGACAAACAAACCGCTTATGTTGACCGTGTCCAAGCGCGGCCAAACAACCGCTGGGTTGTATCAGGAAAGCCACCGTCTGTCCAAGACTTTAAGAGCCATAGGGACTGGGGCGCTTCTAATCGGGGCAGCGCGTACAGTGACGTATCGGCTCGAACAACAGGGTCAGGGGCAGTGGCGACCGCCGAGCGAAGATACTTGGCAACTTGCACCTGGGCTTCTAGGTTGTAGCGATTGTAAGGAAAGGCCAAGTGGTTAGGACGCTCGCCTGTCTCAGCGAGCACTTGGGCAATCGAGAGCTGAACTTCTCGGTCGGTTTCTTCTGAGTGGGTGGCCAGGTCAATGTGATTGGCCGTATGGACGCCTAGCGTGATGTTGGAATAGCGATCGCGCAATTCACGCACATCGTCCCAAGTCATGGTTAACCGAGGTGGGTAGGCACTCGGGGCCAGCTATCTATCGTAGCCAAAATGGCCTGACGCAGTGAGGGCTTGCAAGTGATTAGGTGATGTGCGATCGCGAGGTAAGCCCGCTCACACTGCGCCGCACTAGACAGCGTCGCATCCTCTAACCCAAATTCAGACAGGCATAGCCTATGATCAGATCGCGCTCGAAACGCCGAATACAGCGTGTCAATCCACTGATTTTCCCCTGTGGTCACATAGGCCGTCGCCAAATATATAGTCGCAGGCAGCCCATACCGGGCCAAAATCGGCGCGGCCACCCGCAAATTATTCAAGTAGCCATCGTCAAAGGTAATTGCTACCGTGCCGCGCTCAATTCGCTCGCCATGGGTTAGCTGCTGCGTCAGCCGTTCGATGGATATAACCTTGCGATCGCGCGATAAAAACTGCATCTGCTGCTCAAACCGCTCAGCCGATAAACAGTTGCGCGGATCCATCCACCGCGCCTCTGCCGCCCTCGGCACACTGTGATACATCAGCACCGTCGCCACCGACGTTGTTCGCAAGCGCGCATACAGCGCCGACGCCCCAGAAAAATAAGACAGCTGATGCAAAAAGCGAACGCTGCGCTTACGCAGACGAGATTTTATACTCTCAGGCGCAGACGGATTGAGCGATAAAAGCGTAGAGCTATCAACAGAGACATCATCAGTAGAGACATCAACGGCCTCAGGCCGGGCAGAAACCATAGGACAAGCTAGGTAGCAGAGACTAAGACGGTATCACCTTCTATTTTGGCGGGGTATCGAGCCAATGGCTCACTTGCAGGCCCATCTACGACGCTGCCGTCCGGATTAAACTTTGAGGCGTGACAAGGACAGGCAAACAAATCTTCTTGCCAGGCGACTGTGCAGCCAGAATGAGTGCACTTGGCACTCAGCGCAATGAGACTATCTGGAGCCGTGGGGTCTTCAATCACAATGACTGGGTCAGCCAGCGCCTCCTCATTCGTAATGTATCCCTGCTGGGCTAAGTCGCCCATCGTGCCGACCGCCACAAATCCGCCAGCCGATCCTGAGGCATCGCCAGAAGCATCACCAGAAGTATCGCCGGAGGCATCACTGGCCGCACAAGGATCGGCGTCGCTCGTGTCAGACTTTGGGGTACAAGCTGCGATCGCAATCGGCAAAGAAGCGGCCAGTGCCCCCGCTCCCATCCAGTTCACAAAGTCACGACGTTTCATCAGAAATTCAGCTCCAAGCACTCAAGACAATCGGTATCCAACCACTACTTTGAACAATACGGGGTTATTTCACACTCAGGTGCTGAGTGTGAAATAGATAGACATCGAATGAAATATTTTTTAACAATCGAGATACCATAGACGTAATAAAAAACCGCTTACTACGGTCAAATCAGCTGCCACCTGGCTGTCGTCTGGCCGAGCCATTCAATCTCCCCACAAAAAACAGCCTATGACACTTTTTTATCAGCAGCTGAAGCCTGACAAATGGGGCATTTATAACGACGATCAGCTCCTAGCGACTGTTTCGTGTGAGGTCACCTGCAAAGCCATCATTGCCAACATGGCCAGCGGCCGCAGAGATGCACCCGTCAGTGAAATCAGCGACCTTTACCAAGTCCCCATTCTGCGCAATCAAAAGCAAGCACCTAGCGTGGCACAGCCCAGTAGCAGCGACCCCAGCACCGGCAGTAGCCCCCCGCTCGCTAAGCTCAAGACCAAAAAGGGAAGAACGAAAGCGGCCAAGGCCCAAGCCTCTAAAACATCCAAATCCTCCAAAACCGCCAAAACTAGCAAGAAAGCTGATAAAAGCGATACAAACCCAGCAGCCTCTCAAAGATACAATCCGAAACAATTGACCCAACTCTCATCCACACGTTCTGCACAACAGACATCCTCTTCTCCTGACGCGAAGCGAGCCTAAATGAACACTCTCAAAGCCAGCACCCTCGGCCTGCTTTTCCTGATTCTCTCGGTTGGATTAATCCAAGGCACGTCCCTTTTCAAAGCGTCACAGCGTAATGATGCCGCGACAGCAGCGCCCCCACTAGCGCAAACGGCCAAAACGCCAACAGCCAAAACGCAAACAGCCAAGGAAACGCCAGCGCCTGAGTCTAGCAATAGCGAAATTGACAATACTGAGGCACTGGCAGCCATCGCTGAGGCACAAGTGGTCTACCTGGGAGAAAATCACAACAGCGAAGCCGACCATGCTGCACAGCTAGAAATTATCGAGACGATGGCTGCAGAGCAGGAGATTGCGATCGCACTAGAAATGTTTCAGCGGCCTTACCAAGACGCCGTTGATGGCTATCTAGCAGGCGAACTGACAGAAGCAGAATTCATAGAGCAAAGCGAATACGAAACCCGCTGGGGCTTTGACTGGGAGCTCTACGCCCCCATCCTTCGCTACGCAAAAGCTAACCAAATTCCCGTTATTGCCCTAAACACGCCGACCGAAGTCACCCGTCAGGTGGCCACCGATGGTCTAGAAAGTCTCACTGGCGAAGCGCTCACCTACATTCCGCCCATTGACGAAATCGACACCACCGACACTGACTACCGCGAATCCATCTCAGCCGTCTTTAGCGCCCATGGCGGCGCTGGACATAGCCTCAGCTTTGAGAACTTTTTTGCCGCTCAGGTGCTGTGGGATGAAACGATGGCAGAGGGAATTGTCAAACAGTTAGAAGCTGAGCCGACCAGGCAGGTCATCGTGCTCGCTGGCGAAGGTCACATTGCCTACGACTACGGCATTCCCAACCGGGTAACGCGCCGTCTGCCAGACGTTAACGACGTCAGCGTTCGGCTACTGGCGGCTGACCAGCCGAGTGATCCAGACTTTGCAGACTTTACCTGGGTGACGCCTTAGGGCTTTGCAGCGGTTGGACGATTGGTCACTTTTGGACGAATCGACGCTCCCGCCTTGGACGCGCGCAGCTGACCACAAGCAGCATCCTTCTCCAATCCACGTGAATATCTCACGCTCACCGCGATCCCTTTGTCTTTTAGCTGCTGCGTAAATCCCTCTACCCGCGCTCTGCTTGGACGCTGATAGTCCACCTCGCTAATGGGGTTGTAGGGAATTAAGTTTACGTGACTTTGAAAGCCTCGCAGCGCCTGAGCAAGTTCTACAGCGTGCTCTGGTCTATCGTTTAGATCTGCTAGCAAAATATATTCAAATGTCACCCGTCGCCCGGTCGTTTTTACATAGTCTCGACACTCGTCTAGCAGCGCAGAGAGCGGATACTTCTCCGCACTGGGAATCAGCTGTCGTCGCAGGGCCTGATTGCTCGCGTGCAGACTGACGGCCAGCGTAATTTGCATGTGCTGCTCAGCCAAGCGGCGAATATGACCAGGAATGCCCACGGTAGAAACTGTGATCAGACGCTGTCCAATGCCGACGTCTTGATTGAGCGATCGCACCGCCGCCACGACATTATCTGTATTCAGCAAGGGCTCACCCATGCCCATGAAAACAATATTGCTCACCCGCCGCTGAAAGTCTTCTTGAACGGTCAGCACCTGATCGACAATTTCATAGGTCTCCAGGTTACGCGTAAAGCCACCTTTGCCCGTGGCACAAAAGTCGCAGGCCATAGGACAGCCAATTTGAGACGATACGCATACGGTGAGTCGCTTGTCAGAAGGGATGCCTACGGCTTCTATAATTAACCCGTCTTTGAGCCGCAGGAGATACTTGACCGTACCATCGGGGGATTCGGAGCGATAGTGGAGCTGCGATCGCCCCACCGGAAAGTCCTTAACCTGCGATCGCCACTTTTTAGAAAACACCGTCACCTCATCGAGTGACCGAATGCCCTTTTGATAAATCCACTGATGCAGTTGCTTGCCACGATAGGCAGGCTGGCCCTGCGCCACAACCCAATCAGTCAGCGCCTCAACAGAACGCCCCAGTAAAGGCAATACATTCGTAGGGATTTCAGCTGTGTCTATCGATGTTGCAATCATATCTATCAACTTCCCCTTATGTCCCTACTATTCAGCAATGCTAAAAGCTAGCACAATAATTAATCCGTAAGACTTCAGCATCTCAAGCGCTCCTGAATGCGATCAAGCATATTTAACTTGAGGAGTACTGCCGTTGCTCTACCCTCAGGTGACAACCCAGTGATCTGCCCTTCTGTGAGTGTAAAGTGATTAGCCCAAACTTGAGTCCTTGGATTGAAAAGAAAAGCAAACTTGCCTGTACTCGGATCAAACGAACCAAGATCGCTCCCCTTAAATCGATTACAGCGCCAACAGGCGTAGGCAAGATTGTCAGCGTTTGTTTTGCCTTAATGCTTAAGCGCAACTACATGATCAACTTCATGTGGATAAAAGCTTACAGCGTTAGGGAATAAGCAATATTCACAAGCGCACCTTGCGCGCTCAATGACAAAACGACGGAGCGCGTCTGATACATAAGCCACTAACCGATCGCTCGGCGAGATTGGATAAGCGTACCGGCCTTGAACATAACAATCAGATGTTCGATTTGCGTATATTCAGCCAGCTCCACCTGCTCCTGCGAGCTTAGCCCAGCTGTTTGTTCTTTATCTACAAGGTATCTCAGCCGCGCCTGCATCTCATCAGTTGGACGAAACGCAGCAATCTGCTCAGGCGTAGGCTGACTCGTGAGGAAATCTAAGATATGGCGATAGACCTGAGCCGGTAGTGCAAGCGGATGTAGACACCGTCGTAACAGGTCAGGGAGTTGCTCCCTAACCGGCGAAGGTTGCTCCATCAAATCATCAGGAATTTCAATTGTTAACGTTGCCATTAGCTATTTTCCCGACTATGTATCACCTTCATAATCTAACCCAGCGCCTGACGACTGTGTGCAGCGATGTTAAGGGCACAACGTATAAAGAAACATGACCAAACGCCCGAGACAAACGCCCAAAGAAAACGGCTAGCAGACGCTATGGTTTAGAGGAATCGCCTTCGTTGATGAGATCCACTAAGCCCTCGGTCAGTGCCTTAGGATCCATAAATAGCACTTTAGAGTTATCGCTTTCGCCAATCTTTTGATTGGCCGCCACGTAGCGCTGAGCCAGCAAATAGTGCAGCACTTCTTTCCCATTGCCCGTAGCCTCTAGCGCCTGAGATAGCAAACGCATAGACTCTACATCTGCCTGAGCTTCAGAGATTTTGGCATTCTTCTCGTAGGAAGCAGCTCGCTCTTTCTGCATTGCATCGAGGACGTTTTGTGGCGGGTCGAGCTTTTGAATCTCAACTCTATTTACCTTGAGACCCCAGGGTGCGGTCGCCTCGTCGAGCACATCTAGTAAAGCGCGGTTGATGGTGTCACGAGAGGAAAACAAACTTTGAAACTCTGTTTTACCCACTTCAGAGCGCAGCGTCGTAATAACCAGCTCCTGCATAGCAAACTCAACGTCTTCGATGGCGTAATAAGTGCGCTCTAGGTCATAGATGCGCCAGTAGATAATCGCATCCACTTCTAGGTTTACGTTGTCTTTGGTGATGGCCCGCTGCGGTGGAATGTCCAGCGTCTGCTCTCGCATGGAGTCCTCTAGCACGACGGTATCTATCACCGGCACAATAAAATTCAACCCTGGCGTCAGCGTATTTCTAAACCGGCCCAGCCGCTCTACCAGGGCAGCATTACCTTCTTTAATGATTCTCACAGAGCCAACGGTGTAGCCAACCAATATGAAAGAAAGAATGGCCAGAATAGACGGAACCATGAACGGTAACTCACGAAGTGTGCTCTCTACTTAGCACGTTTGCCTAAAAAAGTATATCTCTAACGCCAAAATTGTGCCGATTCTCCCGTGTGTTTCGGTAGACACCGACAAATATGACAAGGGAACCCTAAGTACAGCATCAAGCTCGAAACATTGGGCTCAAAACATTAGGCTCAAAACATTAGGCTCAAAATATTGAGTTCAAAGCATTAGGCTCAAACCCCAATAGTGAATTTTGAGTCATTCGATATTACCCAGTTTATTTGATATCGCGAACAGCCGACCACCTTCGGCGCTTCGCACTGCAGCCAAAGCTTGCAATCAAAAACTGTTGTTCCTTAAATCATCCGGTTATGGCTGTTCAAAACGTCTTGCATCCCTTTGCTCGAAACTTGCTGACTAGGAGCAGCTTTACTAGGAGCGGCTTTGGCCTACTACTCGGCGGCCTTGGCTGTTTACTCCTACCCGCCGCTGCGCCTGCCCAGGTCAACAACGCTGACCTCGCCTGCTACCTGCACGGCACAGACGGCGTGGAATATGACCTCAGTGCTCTATGCACAGAATTTGAGCAGCCGCCGGCTGACGATGGCATTGTGCTGCAGACCGGCGACGTACAGGTCACTCTCCGCTGGAATACGACTGACGATCTTGACTTGCACGTCACCGATCCATTCGGTGACCGCGTGTATTACGGAAATCAGCAGGTCGCCTCAGGGGGACAGCTAGACGTAGATGCCAACGCGGGTTGTGGTACGGGCATGGCATCCCCTGTCGAAAATATCTTCTGGCCAACCGGCGGCGGTGCCCCCGGGGACTATATTGTCAGGGTAGACCTCTTCAGTCGCTGCGGCGCTGCAGGGCCAATTGCGTTCACGCTAGACGTCAATATGCAAGGACAGATTCAATCCTTCTCGGGCAGTGTTGACGACGGACAGACGTCCGTAGAATTCCCATTCACCTACACGGCAGCAGGCACTCCAGCGGCTACAGCCACCGCGCCGCCGATGGAAGGGATGTCGCTACCTGGCGTTCCTGGCCAGTAGCGTCGTTACCAAGTAAAGCTGCACCAATAGAACCACCAGTAGAACCACCTGTATCTTTACAAGTGATATGGCCAGCGGCTTAATGCATTGAGCCGCTGGCTAAGCACTAAGCTTTATAGAGTCAGAATTGCAATCATACTAGGTGCGACAAGCTTAGTGCAGGGTGCTATGCAAGTGGCGCATTATAAAGTGGTGCATTAATTTAGTTACGAGCAGCAGAATGGGATAAAGGCAGCTCAACGGTAAAAGCCGTTTGCCCATCGCTGCTCTCAACGCTAATTTTGCCTTCTAGGTGCTCTACTAGCTTTTGAGAAAGCGCTAAGCCTAGCCCAGTGCCGCCCTGCTTCCAAGGGTCGGCACTGGGCACCCGGTAAAATTTATCAAAGATTCGCTCACGCTCTTCTTCAGCAATTTCGACGCCGGTATTCACCACGCTAATTTGCATGGTGTGGGGGCCGCCCACCACAGAAATATGAATGCCATGCTGCGGCGGGGTGTACTTGCAGGCATTGTTGATGAGCTCAGCCAAAATGCGATCAATACTGGCTAAGTCGGAGAGTAGCTCAGGCAGATCATTGGGAATGGTCAGGCTTAGATGCTGCTCGCGGCTGCTGGCTCTAGGCTTAAAGCCATTGACTAAGTTGGGCAACCAGTTTGGCAGGTCAATGGGCTGAATCATCATAGGATGATTGCCAACGTCTAAACGCTGCAAGTCAAGCAGATCGTTGATCAAGCTGATTTCTCGCTCGCACTCTTCCTGCAAAATGCAGTAGTAGCGGGCTAGGCGACCTTGCTCGGCCTGGGGCTTTTTCAGCTCTTCGTCTTCTAGGCCATACTCCTGAGACAGGGTCACGCCTAGCAGCTGCAATGCCACACGCATACTGGTCACTGGCGTGCGCAGCTCGTGAGACACCGTACTCAAAAAGTCATCTTTTAGCGTATTGACATGCTCTAGTTCGCGGACCTGTGATTGAGACTCCTGGTATAGACGGGCCTGGCGAATGGCGATCGCACACTGATTGGTCACCTGCTGAACCAGACGAATATCCACCTCCGTCAAATAGTCATCCTTTTCATTAATCAGCCACAAATCGCCCAATACATCGCGATCATCCAAAATGGGAGCGGCAAACATAGAGACATGCCCACGCTCTGGGTTGGGGAAGATAGAGCAAAACTGGAGGTACTGCCCAGCCAGCAGCTGATGGTACACCTCAGAATAGGCTTCCATTTGAGAGACCCGGCCTCGCATGGGAGCTAGCCCCGCAGAGCACTCGTGATAGACCGTAGACGTACCCTGCTCTAGGTCGTAAAGCGCGGTATTTGCAGCCTTTACATCTAGCGCTTTCACCAGTTCATCGACGGCGGTCTGCAAAATTTGCTGCTCATCTAGGCTGTCGCGAACGCGGTCGGTGATACGTTTGAGAGTGGACTCCAACAGCTGGGCTTTGGCGAGTTCGGCTTGGTTTCGCTTGAGGGCCTGATTGAGCGCGTCTTTATCAGCTTGGGCCTGGGCGATCGCAGTAACCTCTTGCAGGGTATTGACCAAGACCTGCTGGCCGTCTACCTCAGTCAACCGACGACGGCCACGCACCTGACAGCCATCATTAATAGATAGGATTTCTGAGCTGTCCTGCTGAGTCGTAAAAAATAGCTGATCTTGCTGGTGGAGCTGCTGTGCTAGCTGCTGGGGCAAAAAGTCAGTCTCACAGCGACCGATCACAGCTTCGGCAGCGAGGCCAATAAGCACAGCGCCAGCATCGTTGATATAAATCCACTGATGCTCGGCGTTTTTTACGTATAGCGGCTGCGCGATCGCATCTAACAAATCAACAGCTGAAAAATCAGCACCTAGCAAATCCAACGTAGCCGTAGACCCAGACTGACTAATTGATAAGCTCATTACGCAATTCAACGGATGACGAATACAAACAGAATGCCCCTTCTGAGCCTTAAAATATACGCCAAAGTTGATATGAGAGCAGGGAAATCAGCCAAACTTAAGTGATAGTACACAACTTTTTATAGAATTCGCCTGATTTTCAGTAGGTTCACAGAGCTAGTGCCCTTTAATTGATACAGCTAGCGTTGACATACCCAACCCCAGCGACATCACCAGCGACATCACCAGCGACATGACAACAGACCCAAAGCAGCCACCCGTCACGAACTGCCTGACATCGCCTGACATCGACGGTTTAGGGAGCGGGCCGCCCAGCAGCGAGCAAGGCAGCTGTCAGCATCCGCCGATCAAACTTGGCATTATGGCCTCGGGCAGCGGCAGCAATTTCGAGGCGATCGCCCAGGCCATCGCGCGAAAAGAACTCAACGCCACCATTGAGATCGTCATTTACAACAATCCAATGGCTAAAGTTGCCCAGCGAGCATCGCGGCTAGGGGTGCCTAGCAAGCTGATGGATCATCGCACCTATGAGACCAGGGAGGCTTTGGATAGTGCGATCGCAGCTCAGCTAAAAAACTACCAAGTGGACTGGGTCATCATGGCAGGCTGGATGCGCCGAGTCACCCAGCAGCTGCTGTCGGCCTTTCCCGAACGCATTCTAAATATTCACCCCAGTCTATTACCCAGCTTTCCAGGCATTCGCGCTGTAGAACAAGCGCTGGCAGCCCAGGTTAAAATCACCGGCTGTAGCGTGCACCTAGTAGAGCTAATCGTCGATAGCGGCCCCATCATTATGCAGGCAGCTGTGCCCATACTGCCAACCGACACACCTGCTACGCTTCAGGCCAGAATCCAAGCACAAGAGCATCGAATTTTTCCGCAGGCAATTGCGATCGCAGCTCAGCAGACCAGTCAGTCACTCAAGTAACAGCCTGCTCAAGTTGATAGCTCGCTCAACCATTCACACGGCGATAAAAACACGTACAGCCAAGTTAGAAACAGCAAAACATATACAGCAAAACATGTACAGCAAAACACAGACAGCAAAACGAACATATCAAACCAAGGAAAATCAACGATAGATTAGTAAAAACACTTACGTATTACGGACAGAAAAAGCCAACTGAAATTGCCTAAACAAAGAAATCCTAAATAGAATCACTTAGCCTGTATTTAGGCACGAATTCACATCAAAAATATCAGAGAAATAGTGTCATCAAAAAAATGTTATCAACATATGAATTCAATTTAATTATGCGCCTTTCTTTTTCCTACACATGTCACTAATAGCAAAAACGAAACTGCCTAGAATACGGGCTTACACGCAGCAATCATAGGAATTTTGAACTTTAGTATTAATAAAA
>JBCBKQ010000021.1:0-33888 GCA_038521595.1 Cyanobacteria bacterium J06627_28
ATTTGATAGCGAGTTGGCACCATGTAGGCAGGTAGCTTTTCGCTCAGGTGCTGTTTGAGCGTATCGACAACAGACAGCTTTGAGGGTTGAACAGTTGCCATCCACTGTTTGTTCCAGTTAGGATCAATACCTCCGCCAATTAGCGCATGTAGCGGCGTCTGGTGAGCAGATAGCCCCAGCAGTTCCTGAAGCGCTTGCGGCATAAATCCACCAATAGGGCACAGACCCAGTGCTACCTTGGGTGCTTGTTCCATCATCAGCTGACCCATATAGCCCGTTTCAATCAACGCAAAGTCCCGAGCTTTTTCCCCATAGATTGGTTCGATAGCTTTCATCTCAACAACTAAAAAGAGACTAAATGCGCCGCCCTGATGGAGCGAGAGATTTGGCCCGTATAACCCCTTTAAACGGTCATCTGTATCTGGTTGTTCTGCCACTTTCACCAGCTGATGATCGCTGGGATGGTAGTAATACCAACCAGCTGCCAGACCCTTAATACGACGCTCTTTTACTTGAATATATGTCTGCACGGGGTAAAGGCTACCTGCCGAAGCGTAGCGATACTTTGGCAGTGGCGCATTGTCTATGGTGTGTGCGCTCAAGGAGGCTAGCAGCGCACTAAAATTGGCCAGCTTAATCGGCTGCGTTAGAAACTGGCGGTGGCTTTGACGATGGAGAAAGTCGTCACTTTTATTCGCTACAGCAGGCAGTTGAACAACTTCATCCTCTTGTTGAGTTCTGCGGATGCCCAGCTGTTTTTGCTTAAAGTCTAACTTGGCCAGCGGCTGACTAAGCGCCTGCTGTTCTGCCTGTTCAACAAGTTGTTTGGGCACGACGTAGGCAACTAATTCGGCGGGAGAGCCCACTGCTTTAACAACCGCACTTTCAATGGCTGGATACTGAACAAGCACCCGCTCAATTTCACCCAGCTCAATACGATAGCCGTTAATTTTCACCTGAAAATCTTCTCTGCCCAAGAATTCGAGGTCTCCAGAGGGCAAATAGCGCCCTAAGTCACCTGTTTTATATAGTGCTGGGAGAGTGTCACTGGCAGGAATAAACCGCTGTTTCGTCAGCTCAGACTGGTTCCAGTAGCCTTTCGCAAGTCCTGCGCCACCAATGTACAGTTCTCCCGTCACCCAAGGCGGGCAGGGCGCTTGATTTTCATCTAGTACGTACCACTGCTGGTTTGCCAATGGGCAGCCATAGGGAATGCTGCGCCAGCTGTGTTCTACGGCATCAACAGGATAGTAAATTGACCAAATCGAAGCCTCGGTTGCACCGCCCAAGCTAATCGTTTGAGCAGAGGGAAAATGCTGCTGTATTTGACTAGGGAGCGAGAGGGGAATCCAGTCACCGCTGAGGAGAACTAGGCGAAGAGATTCTGGAAGTTCTGTTGTTTTTGCGGATTCTAACTCTGTGACCAACAGGTGCATTAGCGCTGGCACAGAATTCCATAGGGTGATTTGATACTGGGTGAGGAGCGATCGCCAGTGAGTCGGATTTTGAGCTTGTTCGGCAGCTGGTAAAACGAGTGTGGCACCTGCCGCCAAAGTGCCGAAGATGTCATACACCGAGAGATCGAAGCTGAGAGAAGATACGCCCAGAATGCGATCGCACGACTTCACCTTAAATCGCTGATTAATATCAAGCAGCGTATTCACCACACTGCGATGGTCGATCATCACACCCTTAGGCGTTCCGGTAGAGCCAGATGTGTAAATGACATAGGCCAAATCAGTCTGCTGCTGCAAGCGTTCAAGTTTGGTATCTAGGTCTGCTTCAGAAACTGTTCTTATTCCCAAGGGTGTGTGTGTATCCACACAAATTTGCGTTAGCCCAGCAGGCCAATCAATGCGAACATCCTCTGTAATTAGAACAATTTCAGCATTTGTTTCTGCTACCAGATGGGCGCGCCGCTCAGTGGGCATATCTGGGTCAATTGGGACATAGGCTCCACCCGCTGTCAAAATACCGAGCACGGCTACTATCTGCTGCCAGCCTTTTCGTATAGAAACTATCACAAGCTGGTTAGGCTGTAGGCCTATCTGCCGCAGTTTTTTAGCGAGCTTTCTGACGCGAGAGGCGAGGTCGCTATACGTCAGTGTGAGAGCTGGTGTGATGATCGCAGGATGCTCAGGTTGCTTTTGCATTTTCTGAAAGAACAGCTCGTGAAGCAAATAATCCGCCTGAGAAAAGACTGTTGCCGTTTGATTAAAGGCGGCAAGATAATCCGTGGGCGCTAGCTGTGGGGTGCGCTGCCAGCTGATTTCACTGTCTGCCAGCTGTTGCAGGAACTGGCGGTAGACCTCGAACATTTCGTCTAGGACGCCTGGAGGAAACAGATCGGCGATCGCATCCCAATTGAACACCAGCTCACCGTCAATCTCCGAAACTTGATGGTCGAGATATACCTGTGAGGTTTGGCTAACGCTAAAGACCGTTTCAGTCTTCCAATCCTGTGGGCTTGCCGCTGGAATCGTTTGATTGAGCGTACTGGTAAAGACCACTGGCATCAGCGCTGCCGTGCCTCGATTTTGTAGATTGGCTCGCTCGCGCAAAACCCGTACACCGCTGACGGCCCGGTGCTCTAGATCGTCCCAAAGCTGAGACTGCAGGCGCTGTGCCCGAGAGATAAAAGACTCTTTTCCTCTTTCATCTACTGCCAGCAGCATAGATGACGTAAAGTCTCCTACAATGCTGTTGACCTCTGGATGCAGGGGTAAACGATTAAACAAAGTGAGATTGAGCGTGAAGCATTTTCGCTTACTCCAGGTTGCCAATACCTCTGAGAAGGCAGCTAGCAAAACACCAGAGGGTGTAAGCCCGGCTTGATGAGCCCGCTGCTTTAGCGCTGACCACTGTGATGGGAAAAGTTGCCCGCTCCGACGCTCGAACTTGGGTTCTTTAATTTGGCTAGGAGCCATGGTTAACGACAGTTCTGGCGCGGGAGGGAGTGTTTCGAGTCGATCCTGCCAGTAGTTAAGAGATTGTTGATAAGTTGCAGTTGACTGAAAGTCTTGTTCAGTTATCACATAATCTCGAAAGCTGAGTGTCAGCGGCTTGAGCTGCTGGCCCCGAATCAGCTGGCCTATCTCCTTGCCGAGCAGCTGGAAGCTCCAGGCATCGCCAATGAGCACATCGAAGCTGACAAAAAAGCGGATAGCGCCATTAGATAAATGAGCTGCTTCGATATGGAACAAAGGCCAGTTTTGGGGCGTAAAGACCTGATGAGAGAGGCGATCACGCATCTCAGCCAGCTGACGCTCAGCCGTTTCTGCTGATAGATGTGTTGTCGCAATCTCGTAACGCTCAACAGTTGACAAAATCTGTTGCTGGCCGTCGAGATTAACAATGGCGCGAAGCATATCATGCCGATTTATCAGCGTATTAAGCGCCTGCTCCACCTGTTGAACAGACAGTCCTTGCACGTCAATTTCGCGGTAGCCGTGGGTGCCAATATTGCCCAGCTCAAACGCCTGACTGCGGCCTACCCAGTAGGCTCTTTGAATATCTGTTAGCGGGAAGGGCTGATGGCGACTCACCGGGTCGGGAACGATTTGCGCTCTTGGTTGAAGTGCTTCGTTTTCAGGTGCCGAAACAGCATTAGCGTCTTCTAGATGCGCAGCTAAGCCGGCAACCGTTGGAAACTGGAAGACTGCCTTGAGGGGGAGCCGCTGCTGAAGGCTAGACTCCACCTGAGCAACAATTTCGATGGCTAAGAGAGAATGCCCCCCTAGCTCAAAGAAATTATCGTGAATGCCGATAGGTTGTTGTTGCCTGAGAACAGTTTTCCAAATGTCTGCTATTTTTTGCTGTAGCGTAGACTGTGGTGCAGCGTATGCCGCGCTAGATTGAACCGTCGGTTGAGGCAAGCCTTTACGGTTAAGTTTGCCATTCGGTAGTCGAGGCAGAGTCTCTAGCGTAACCCACTGTGTTGGCACTAGGTAGGCCGGTAGGCGCTGTTCTAGGGTGTGCTGAAGCGTCACGGTAAACGTGTCTGTTTCGTCAGGCTGCTTGGGAACGATGTAGGCGACCAGCTGTTGATGAATGTCGCTCTCAGCGCTGCGATGGGCAATAACAACGGTTTCTTTGACAGCATCCTGTTCTCGAAGTGCGGCTTCTATTTCGCCGATTTCTATTCGGAATCCTCGAATTTTGACTTGGTGGTCTAGCCGACCGAGAAATTCTAAAGAGCCATCGGGGCGGTAGCGGACGCGATCGCCAGTTCGGTAGAGACTGGGCGCACTTCGGCTACGCTCAGCGGCCGGAGAAGTGAGCGTAGTAGTAGATTGGTGAGATTGAAATGGTTTGAGAATAAAGCGCTTAGCAGTAAGTTCAGGGCGATTGAGATAGCCCTGCGCTAATCCTTGCCCGCCCAGGTAGAGTTCGCCGCAGATGCCGATGGGCACTGGCTGCTGGTAGCGATCTAGTACGTAGGCTTGGGTGTTGGCGATGGGTTTGCCGATGGGGACACGATGATCTGTGCAATCTGTGTCGTGAAGAGAGGCGCAGGTCGAGTATGTGGTGTCTTCTGAGGGGCCGTAGAGGTTGTAGATTTTTTGGATATGAGGAATGTTTTGTAGCTGCTTGAGTAGGGTCGCGGGAAATGCTTCGCCTGCTAGGTTGATGGTTTGAACAGATTTCGGCAGGCTTCCTACATTTAGCAGCTGGCTGAGAACGCTGGGGACGGTGTTGATTAGGCTGATGGGCGTGTTTTCTGGCAGATTAGTGAGCGAGATCGCATTCTCCACTAGAATCGCTGTGCCGCCCCAGCTCAGGGGCGTAAATATCTCAAAGATGGACAGATCAAAACAGATAGAGGTGGCAGCCAATACACCTGAGATTTCAGCAGGTGAATATTGTTCTTGAGTCCAGTGCAAAAGAGACAATGTACTAGCATGACGAATGGCGACACCTTTAGGATGGCCTGTAGACCCAGAGGTATAAATGACGTAGGCTAGCTGATCGGGCGTTGCTAGCTGATTGAGATTGTGAGTATTTTGGGCACTGTTGTTTATTTCGTCTAAAGCACGGTCAATATTGACGGTTAGAGATTTCTCATCTGAGAAATCTGCTTCATTTTGATCTACCAATAGTGCTGATATGTCGGCATCCTGTGCAATAAATTTGAGGCGTTCAGCCGGATAATTGGGATCGAGCGGAACATAGGTTGCACCCAGTTTTAGCACTGCGAGCAGGCTGGCAATCATCTTCCAGGAGCGCGACAGGCAAATGCCAATATGTTGATTTGCACCTAAACCAATATCTCGAAGGTGATGGGCAATTTGGTTTGCCCGCTCGTTTAGTTCTTTGTAGGTGAGGGTGGGCGGTTTATCCTTAGTGGATGGAGTCCTATCAATTAGCGCGATCGCATTTGGCGTTTTTTCTACCTGCGCTTCAAACAAATCATGAATACACTGTGATTGAGGATAGTCCCTCTGTGTTTGATTCCAATCAATCAGCAGCGTTTTGCGTTCTTGTTCATCTAAAAGTGGCAGCTGCGAAATAGTTGCAGATGACTCTTCTACAATGCCCACTAGCAGCGCTTGAAAATGTTTGGCGATACGGGCAATGGTTCCCTCATCAAATAAGTCACGATTATATTCGATTTGTCCTGACAATCCCTGTGGCGTATCTTGCAGATTAAACCGTAACTCGTACTTTGCCTGAGTTTCGGGTAGGGGCTGACGGCGAATGGTGAGACCATCAAGTTGCATAGGCTTGACGTCTACCTGCTGCAAGTCTAGCTTCACCTGAAAAAGTGGCATCATCTGGTTGAGATGGCGCTCTGGGTTAATAATCTCTACCAGCTTTTCAAACGGTAAATCTTTGTGAGCTAGCCCACTGAGGACGGTTTCTCTCACCTGTGACAACAAATCACAAAAGCGAGGATTGCCAGAGAGATCGCTGCGAAAAACAAGAGTATTGACTAATAGGCCGATGAGACCTTCTGTTTCTGTGCGATCGCGATTAGCAATGTCACTGCCAATCACAATATCTTCACTGCCCGTGTAGCGATGCAAAAGCACCTTCAGAGCCGCAAGCAACAGCGTAAATAGCGTGGCCTGAGACTCACTGCTAAATGTCTTGAGCTGTTTGGTGAGATCGAGTGAGAGCGCTAGCGGATACTGCGTACCGCTGTAGGTAGCCTCTGCACCGTAAGGACGATCAAAGGGCAAATCGAGAATGGGTAATTCTCCTGCTAACTGGATTTTCCAGTAGTCAGTCTGCTTTTCCAGCAGTTCACCCTGTAGCTGCTGACGCTGCCAGACAGCCCAATCAGCATACTGAATGGGTAGTGGAGCCAGGGGAGACGGTTGGCCGTTGGAGAAGGCGCGGTACAGAATGGTCATCTCTCTGAGAAAGACCATTACTGACCAGCGATCGCTAACGATATGGTGCGTACTCAATACCAGCAAATAGGTATCGTCAGCGGTTTGGAGCAACACCGTTTTAAGCAGCGGCTGTGATAGGTCAAAGGGCGATTGAGTCAGCGCCTGAATTTTTTGATTGGCCGCAGTGGCCGGATCGTCCGTACGTCGGAGGTCTTTTACTGACAAAATTATTTGCTCAGCCGGATGAATAATCTGCACTGGCTGACGGCTACTCGATGTGACGTTGTTGTCTAGATCACCTGCCTGAACAAAAGAGGTTCGCAGGATTTCGTGTCGCTCAACTAGAGCATTTAGACTTTTCTCTAGGGCAGCAACATCTAATGTGCCTGTCAGTTCTAAAACGCTAGCAACGTTATAGGCCGTATTTTCAGGCTCTAGCTGTTGAACAAACCACAGCCGCTGCTGAGCGAAAGATAGCGGCGCAGTATCTGGCGTATTGATACCTTGGTCTGCTTGCTTCTGCCATACAGAACGTTGCGGTATAGTACTCAGCGTCGGTGACTTCATCCCCTTTTGGGCCAGCTTTTTCTCGAAAAGGGCACGCTGTTCGGGGGTAAGGGTGGCAAGCTGTTGATAAAACTGACTCATGTGTCACCTCCTACAGGCTGCCGATCTAATTGATTTGCTGATGCTGACTCAGCGGTCGCCCTCTCTAATGGTGAGCCAGTTAGCTGCGCCTGAATATCTTCCTCAGACAGTCCCTGGACTTCTGCTAGCAGTGCGGCCATCGTTTCCAGTTCATCGGTTTGGGGTAGTTGCTCAGCAATCACAGCGGCAATGCCTGCCACAGTAGGAGACTCAAACAGCAAGTTGCGCATTTCCACCGCCACCGGAAAGGCTTCTCGAATGCGAGAAAGGGTCTGAATGGCGAGTAGTGAGTGTCCCCCTAGGTCAAAGAAGTTATCGTGAATGCCCACCTTGTCGAGGCCTAGAAGATCTTTCCAGATGTTGGCCAGTGTTTCTTCAACGCTATTGGTAGGCGGGGCGTAGGGGGTAGAGAGTAGGGGGCGGCTGTATTGATTGGTTGAGGAAGTTTCTGGTGCGATCGCAGTGGGTTCAGTGCCTTGGTTGTCGCTTTGAGAGGGATTCGCCTGTGGCGTAGCGTGAATCCACTCGTCGTAGCGAGAAAGTAAGTCTCCTTTGGATACAATCACTTGCCCTGGCTGCCCATAGGCCAAAATGCGCTCAGTCGCCTGCCAGACTTCCTGCGGCGTTAGAGCAAAGTCAGCAAGAGCGCTGCCCCAGCCAGTCGAGGAAGAACCTATCTTTTTATCTGTCTGTTCAACAGATTCTTTATCTGGTGACTTTTCGTCCGGCAACGTAGCATCCCAGTTAATGCCAATCCAGGGAAACGCAGCCGTCTGATTCTGCTGGGCAACAAAGGCATCAATAAAGTGGTTGGCTCCTGCGTAAGCTGCTAATCCAAGCCCTCCAACAATAGAAGATAGGGAAGACTGAACGCAACAAAAATCGAGAGCATAGTCTGAAAGGGCGGTCGCTAAATTCTGTAGAACAGTTTGCTTGGTCTGACGGTTGTATGCCCAGTGATCGGGTTGAAGCAGCAGGAGAGGGGCCGCTGATCGTTCATTAGTTGTGGGCGTGCAGAAAAATACACCATGGAGTTGACCAAACTGTTCTACTATCCTTTGCAGTTCAGCTTGAATAGATGCTGTCTCGCTCTGATTAATATGAACAACATTTGCTTGATACTGTTCGCTCAACTGCTGAGACCAAATGTGAGAGAGCCCATTTGATTCATCTCTAGTTTTTTCTGAGGCTCCAATTAGAGCGTAAGTGCCACCTTGTCTGATTTTCAGGCTGCTGGTGCTGTGGTTCTTTTCTGTCGCTGGCAGCAATCGAACAGGTCGATAAGTTTGCTGCCAGCGATGATTCCCTCGATACGCTGTTACCGCAGCGGGTGATAGAGCTTGCAATTCTCTCCATAACCTTTGTGCCAGCTGTTTAGCCGTGTAGCCATCAGTGAGCCAGTCCACCTGACGACATCCAACCGCTGGATATTCTTGCGTTACAACCTGGCATAGACCCTGAATATTTGCTTGAGATGGGTCGAGTTGTTCTGTACCTATGACTTCGTGAGTCGCTTCGGTGACAACCGTGAACTGAACAGGCTCAGACGTTCGGCTCCAGGTGTTGAGCAGCTCAGTGAGTGTTACATACGTCTCGTCCGATTGTTGTTGAGGTGTGCTATCTGCCCAGAGATAAACAATTTCTGTAGGCATCATTTCCCGCATCTGCAGATCTTCAAACAGAGATTGGAAGCCTTCAGGCTGCTTAGGATTGAGGGTGAACTGACGATAGCCAGACTGCTCGAAAGCCTCACCGCGCTGCACGATGAAAACATCCTGGCATGACTGCTCTATGAGTTGGGCAAGCTTTTGCCCTATCGCTGCTCTATCTGCAAAGATTAACCAGCATGGCCGCTCTGTTGGATCGATAGGGCGCAGGGTGAGGGGGGAGCGTTCCCAGCTTGGGGTGTAAAACCAGTCGGCAAGGTCTGGGTTAAGCGTGAGCGCATTTGACTCTTTTTGGGGCTTAGCGTGAGACTCTCCTGTTGATTGCGCATGATTGAACGGCACCCAGTAGCGCTGCTTCTCAAAAGGATAAGTGGGCAGAGGAATACGACGGCAGCGGCGATCTCCTCGGTAGGCCATCCAGTCAATTGGCAATCCAATCTCCCAAAGCTGCGATACAGCGCTAGTCAGCTGCGCGATATCTGGCTCTGCCGATTTGGGATGGGGCAACGTATGGATAGTAGAGGGAAGCTTCGACTGCTGGGCATCAGGCGTAAAGTGTTGTTTAGTAAGCGTGGTCAGCGTGCGGCCAGGGCCAACTTCTAAAAAGACTGGGTTAGTCAGCTTTGACAGTTCGGTAATGCCCTCACTAAATCTGACAGGCTGGCGAATTTGACGGCCCCAGTATTGAGGATCAGTGGCTTCGGCTGGCGTGATCCAGGTGCCTGTAACACTGGAGATAAAAGGGATATTGGGTGGATGGAGGGTTGCCCGGCTAACGGCTTCGATAAAGGGCGCGATCGCACCTTCCATGAGAGGTGAATGAAAGGCATAGTCTGTGTGCAGCAACCGACAGTCGATGGATTGTTGTTCTAGCTTGGTTTGTAGAGATGTGATCGCAGCCTCGCTCCCTGAAACAACACAAAGCTGCGGCCCGTTGTTCGCTGCCAGAGACAATTCACCTGTCAACCACTCCTTCACCTCAGCCGCCGACAGATTAACCGAGAGCATCGACCCAGCAGGCATTCTTGCCATGAGCTGACCGCGAAGTGTGACCAAATTCAATGCGGTTTTTAAGTCGAATACGCCAGACACGCAGGCTGCGACATATTCTCCCAGACTATGGCCAAGCATTGCAGCGGGTAAAATGCCTAATGCCCGCCAGAGCTGAACCAGTGCGTACTCTACAGAAAAGAGAATAGGCTGAAGGGTAGGGCCACCTAGCTCAATCGATAGTGACTTGATCAAATCAAAGCGATCGCTTAGCAGCTCAGCACACTCATCCAGCGCCTGCCTAAAGAGAGGTTCTGTTTTATACAAATTTTGGGCCATCCCTACGTGCTGGCTGCCCTGCCCAGGAAATAGGAAAACGGTAGAAAACTGTTCTTCGATAGGAGAGAAGGCATCTTCTATAGGGCTTTCTCTCAGCTGGCGAGCGGCCTCAGCGCAGGTTGAACAGCTGAGCGCTCGGCGATAAGGAAGCGCTCGGCGACCTATTTGTAAAGTATGAGCAACATCCGCAAGCGACAGATCTGGATGCTGGTCAAGATAGTCTGCCAGGTTTAAGCTCAACAAATCTAGTGCGACGGGCGTCTTGGCAGAGAGCGGCAGTATTTGCGGAGACAGATCTTCAGAAGAATCAGCGGGTGACGCCTGTTGCTGATTTGCCGCTTGAGAAGAGACTGCTGGCGACTCTTCTAAAATCACATGGGCATTGGTGCCGCCAATGCCAAAAGAGCTGACACCCGCCCGACGTGGATACTCATCAGCTGCTGAGTGAGACCAATCTGACAGCACTGAATTCACATAGAACGGACTGTTAGTGAGGTTTGTTTGTGGATTCTCTGATTGGAAATGTAGAGTCGCTGGAAGCTGCTGATGCTTGAGCGCTAAAACCGTTTTTATAAAGCCTGAAATGCCCGCTGCCGCATCCAAGTGACCGATATTCGTTTTTACAGAACCAATGGCACAGCGAGAGTTTTTCTTGGAGCGAGAGACTTGTTCTATAGTATCTGAACGATGAGATTGAGCATTTTTCTGAAAGGCCTGCGTCAATGCCGCAATCTCTATCGGATCGCCAATGGCCGTGCCTGTCCCGTGAGCCTCTATGTAACTAATGCTTTCAGCAGAGACTTCGGCCATGGTCAGCGCTGACTGGATGACTGCAGCCTGAGCCTCTACGCTAGGGGCTGTGTAGCTCACCTTTTGCGAACCATCGTTATTAATCGCGGATCCTTTAATTACCGCATCTATGGTGTCGCCATCGGCCAAGGCCTCTTCTAACCGTTTAAGCACAACAATACCAACGCCGTTTCCGCCGACTGTTCCAGCTGCCTGGGCGTCGAAGGCCCGGCAGTGACCATCGGGTGAATAAATGCTGCCTGCCTGAGCGCGATAGCCTATCTGCTTAGAAATCGCTACGCCACCTGCCAGCGCAACATCACATTCACCGCTCAGCAAAGCCTGACAGGCCAAATGTACCGCTACCAGCGATGAAGAACAGGCTGTCTGTACATCTATACTGGGGCCACTGAGGTTGAGCTTGTAGGAAACCCGCGTGGTCAAAAAATCTTTGTCATTAGCAACAAACAGCTCATAGGGACTTACCCTTTCTCGAATTGCTTTGCTGCTGTACAAGTTCAGCAGATATCCGTTCATCCCCGCGCCGCCATAGACGCCTACGCTGCCCGAATATTGCTCAGCATCGTAGCCTGCAGTTTCTAGCGCGTGGACAGCTGTCTCTAAAAAGAGTCGCTGCTGTGGATCTAAAATCTCGGCCTCGCGGGGGCTATAGCCAAAGTAAGCCGCATCAAAACAGTCTTCGTTGGCTAGCACGCCACCGACCTTGACATAGTTTGGGTCGGCCAATGTCTTGGCAGAGACGCCCTTTTCCAGCAGGTCGGCATCTGCTAGCTCAGCGATAGATTCTACTGACTGCTGAAGATTTTGCCAGAATTCGTTTAAGTCTTGGGCTCCAGGAAATCGCCCTGCCATGCCAATCACCGCAATTTCTAACCCTGTTCTTGCCGGATTCATCATGAGACACCTCCAAGCTTTTTGGTAGAAGATTGCTGAGCAGACTTTTTCTGCTTTAACCGCTGCTTCAGCCGGTGCTTACCGCTGGCAATCGCCATGGTACGAACCTGAGCATTGTTTTCAACAGAGGAATTCCCTTGCTCTAGCCGTTGACTAATATGGGCTGCCAAACTGCTTAGCGTCGGATAGCGGAACAGATCAACCAGGGTCAGCTCCAACGACAACTGTTCTCGAATCTGGCTTTGGGCATTTACCAACAGCAAAGAATGGCCGCCTATCTCAAAGAAGTTGTCGTAAATGCTGATAGTCTCTTGAGGCAAAAGAGATTGCCAAATGGTTGATAATGTCGTTTCTACAGGGGTTTTTGGTCGGTTGCTCAGATCGTTCGCAGCTGGTGACGAAGCCATTTGGGCTAGGGCCAGTCTGTTGATTTTGCCATTGGGGGTGAGTGGAAAATCAGTTAGCACCTGGTATATGGCAGGCACCATGTAGTGGGGGAGGCGTGCTATGAGGTGCGATCGCATCTTAGAAGATGAGAGCACATCCGTCGCTGTCACAAGGGTGACGTAGGCAGCTAAAAATTTATCTGCATCAGTCTCACCGTTTATGAGGACAACTGCCTGGGTCACTTTAGGATGAGACATTAGAGCAGCTTCAATCTCTCCCAGTTCTATTCGGTAGCCTCGCAGCTTTGTTTGATAGTCTAGCCGACCTAGATAATCGAGCAATCCATCTGCCCGGTATCGAACGCGATCACCCGTTCTATATAGTCGCTTATCTGTTAGGTTAGGCACCTGCACAAACCGCTCAGCGGTTAGCTCTGACTGCTGCCAATAGCCTGGACTCACACCCATTCCACTGATATACAGCTCACCTGATACCCCAACGGGTACCGGCTGCTGCTGCGAATCTAGTACGTGAAACTGAGTGTTGTCGATTGGCCCGCCAATAGGAACTGTTCCTTTTTTCAATATTTCTGCCGAAAGCTCTAAAGCACCAGACCAAATAGTGGTTTCTGTTGGGCCGTAAACATTCCAAACCTCTTCTGCACAGTCCAACAAACGGCGAGCGAGATCGACCTCTAGCGCTTCGCCCCCACATAAAATTCTCAGGCCGCTTTGTCCGGCCCAGCCACTGCCCAACAACAGTCGCCAGGTAGCGGGTGTAGCCTGCATAATATCAACACCAAACGTATCGAGATAGGCAATGAGCTGATGGCTGTTTCGAGTAACCTCTTGGCTAGCAAGCAGCAGTTTGGCGCCAGAAATTAGTGGCAGAAATAGTTCCAATCCAGCAATATCAAATGCCAGCGTAGTCACGGCCATAAGCGTGTCGCTAGGCTGTATGCGCAGGCGAGTTGCCATAGATGAGAGTAGATTGCTCAGATTTTGATGGGTGATAGAAACGCCTTTGGGGTTGCCTGTACTGCCGCTGGTGTAGATCACATAGGCAGGTGTATCAGACTGGGCTGCAGTTGTAGGCGAAGAAATAGGTTGAGTCTCAATGACTTCTCTAGCATCATCTAGATTCAAAATCTCAAACCCATGTTCTTTAACAAAGGCTGTTCCTGAAAAAAGATGCTGAGTTGTTTTGTGACAAATTACCTCACCGACCCCTGCATGTTCGAGCGTGTACTGGAGGCGAGCTATTGGATAGCTAGGATCTAGCGGTACATAGGCACAGCCAGCCTTGAGGATGGCCAGTAGCGAAACGATCATATCTACTGAACGCTCTACACACAGACCAACGAGTTCACCCGGTGAAATGCGCTGCTGCAGATAGCGAGCAAGTTGGTTGGCCTGATTGTTTAGCTGGGCATATGTGAGAGACTGTCCTTCAAAGATGAGCGCTGTTGCCTGAGGCGTGGAAGTCGCCTGCTGTGCGATCGCGACCTGTACAGGCAGTTGGGCAGACCCAACCGTTGGGCCTAATCCAAAGCTCAACAGCTGGCCTCGCTCCTCTTCAGAGAGAATGCTCAGATGATTAACCGACTGCTGTGGATGGGTGACCATCTCTGTGAGAGCAGTGCGTAGATGGCCCAAGATTTGGAGTATAGTCTGATGTGAAAATTGCTGTGTATTGTAAATTAGCTTAAATTCTACGGTATCTGTTGCCACTGCAAATAGCGTTAGCGGATAGTGGGTTTGTTCCGTAATAGAAATTTCGACAAGATCCAGTCCAGCTAGGTCTTTAGCTGGCGCCAGCGGATAGTTTTCAAAGACAATCACACTCTCAAACAAGGGCTGTTGCCGAGGAATCTCGCTGGCTGCGTGAACTTCCACCAGAGGTGTGTATTCATAGGGCTGCTGCGCTATTTGCTGCGCCTGAATCTGTTGCAGTAGAGTGACTGTATCGCTTGTAGATGACACCTCAGCTCGCATGGGCAGAGTATTGATAAATAGACCGACTCGACTATCTGCATCCTCCAGGCTACTTGGCCTACCGGCACGGGCAAGACCGTAAAGCACGGTTGTATCATCGCTGTACATGCTTAGCAACTTTGCCCAAGCTCCCTGCACAAGCGTACTGAGCGTTACTCGCTGCTGCTGTGCGAATTGTTTTAGCTGTTTGCTGAGGGGTTCTGGTAGCGTGAGATACTCAGATTCGAACGGTTTCGCCTCCTTCCGTTCACTGGTTGGTAAAGTATCAGCACCTATTGTGATTGGGGTCGGTGCGCTAATCCCGGCCAGCTGATTTGCCCAAAACTGCTTTGCAGCCGCCATGTCTTGTTTTTGTAGCCAGGCGATGTATTCTTTATAAGGACGGGGTTCACTTAGTTTGAATGGGAAGGCACTTTCTTGCAAGCAAGCAGCTTTGTACAGGCTGAGCCATTCTTTGAACAAAATGGGCAGCGACCAACCATCTAGCAGAATGTGGTGGTGCGTCCACAAAATTCGATATTGTTTTTTACTGAGCTGAATGGCGATGACTCGCATCAGTGGCGCTTTAGAAAGGTGAAACCCTCGGGTGCGATCACTGTTAAGCAAATCTTCAAACTTATCGTGCTGTTCTTCCTTAGAAAGATGCGCCCAATTCTGCCAGTTAACAGGTAATAAAGCCTGCTGCCCTACTACCTGTACAGGCGCTTCTATTCGCTCCCATACAAAGGCGGTTCGTAAAATGCTGTGGCGATTTACCAACTGCTGCCAGGCCGCTGCAAAGGCGTGGCGATCCAGATAGCCCTGGAGTGTATAAGAGACCTGCACGATGTAGTTGCCCGCGCCATCTTCCTCATAAAGACTATGGAATAGCAGTCCTCGCTGGGTGGGTGAGAGTGGATAAATGTCTTGTACAGCTCGCTTTTGAGCCGCCTGATTTCGAATAGCCTGGTTCATGGTCTCACCTCCTGTGCTTCGTTCTGTTCTGTAACGTTCTGTTGTGTTAGGTCACTGGCGAAGCTCACCTGCCCTAACACAGACTCCAGCGCACTTTGGTCGAGCTGCACCAGGTCAAAGTCAGTTGAGGCGTAGCTGGCTTCGTGTTCGCAGCAGTGCTGAATAAGCGCTTCCAGATTGTTGATAAACTGCTGAGCGATAAGTGCGATTTGTTCTTGTGAATGGTGATGTGGGCTGTAAGTCCAGTGCAGCTGTAGGTGATTATTTTCTATCCAACAGTTGAGGTCTATCAGGTGCGATCGCACATTTTCATCCGCCTGATTTAATTCATTTGCCTGATTTTGACTTGAACCAGGCACCCGGCGAAAAATATCCTCTTCTGCACCGTCTAGCTGACCTAAATAGTTAAAGCTAATAGGCAAATCAAGCACCAGTTCTGAGCGTTGATCTACGTAGCGCAGCAAACCATAGCTCAGTCCCTGAGAGGGTGTTTCTCTTAGCTGAGCTTTAATGGCTTGAATATTGTCACCTAGAGCGAGACTACTATCGAACGTAATCAGAGCAGGATATAGGGCCGTAAACCAGCCGGCTGTGCGAGACACATCTAACTTTTCAGAAAATCGCCCGTAGCTCTCTAGCGCAATAATCACCGTTTTTGTCTGTAGCCAGTCAGTCAGCGTTTGACTCAAGGCAACTAGCAGTGTCTCCGTGATTTGCGTGTTGTACGCCGCAGAAACCTGGGTCAGTAACGTTTGGGTTGCACTGGTTGGAAGCTGCGCTGTGTGAAGTTTGCTACTGCCTACCGTATTTTGTTGTTTGCCAACAGTCTGAAGGCCATCAGGCTGTTGCATCTGAGTCAACCTTAGCCAGTAGCTATGATCTTCAGTGACCTGCTCAGCTTTCTGGGCTAGCTCACGAGCCCACTGTTGATATGTGTGAGTTTTGGGTGCTAGCTGAGGCTGCTCACCCGCCGTTATCTGCCGATAAACGGTATGTAGATCAGCCAGTAAAATCCGCCACGACAGCCCATCTACAACCAGGTGATGAATGACGATTAGCAGCTGACTATTCCGAAACTCACCCAGGTCAAATCCGGCAATAGCGACCAGTGGCCCTCGCTGTAAATCAAGACTGCTATGAAGATGTTCTGCTTGTTTCCAAATGGCCGCATCTTGCTCAGATAAGATCAACCCTGCAAAATCAAACCAGTTAATATTTGGCGAGCAAGATGCAGAAGCGTAGTGTTGCTGCCAGCCAGCCTCCGTTTGGGAAAAGCGCAGACGAAGCGCATCATGATGGTGGTAGAGATGTGCGATCGCCTGCTGTAAAGCCGCCCTATCAACCGCATCGGGCAGCGCTAGAAAAACAGATTGATTGAAGTGAGAAGGTTGGGCGAGCTGCTGCTCAAAGAACCAGTGCTGAATAGGGGTTAAATGAACCGCACCCTTAGCAGGAGATTGAGCAATGGCCGGTTCGCTGCTAGTTTCGGCGACGCTTGCTAGCTCAGCAATGGTTTGATACTGAAACAGCCGCTGAGGCGAGAGGGAAATGCCTGCCTGCTGTGCACGACTAACAATTTGCATCGCCAGAATTGAATCACCGCCCAGCTCAAAAAAGTTGTCATGAACGCCTATAGTCTCTGCTGGGAGCAGTGCTGTCCAAATGTCTACAAGCGTTTGTTCTACATCGGTATTCGGTTGCTGTTGATCTTGATCAGCTTCAAGTTGCCAGTCGGGCTCGGGAAGGGCGCGTTTATCAATTTTGCCGTTGGGTGTCAGCGGCAGATCCCTCAGCCAAACGAACTTGGCAGGCACCATATAATCAGGAATAAGCGCCAACAAATGCTCTCTTAGTTCTAATGTAGATGGCTGCTTATCTAAAGAGAATTTCAAGTAAGCGATAAGTCTCTTTTGCCTGACGCTATCACCACTCACGGTGATAACAGCTTGGTCGATACTAGAATGAGTCTCTAGCGCCGCTGAAATTTCGCCTAGCTCAATCCGAAAGCCTCGGATCTTAACCTGCTGATCTATCCGACCCAAATATTCAATCGCACCGTCTGGATGATAGCGAACCTGGTCACCCGTTTTATACAAGTATCTAGATATGTATTCAGAGCGTTCTGTTATTGAGAAAACAGAACCAAACGGATTGGGAATAAAGCGCTCCGCCGTTAAAGCTGGCTGATTTAAATACCCTCGGGCTATGCCCGCGCCGCCAACGTACAGCTCCCCAGGGATTCCCACCGGTACTTTCTGAAAATCTTGATCTAACACGTAAACCTGTGTGTGCTGAATCGGTCGTCCAATGGGCACAGAGGTTTCTAGGTCAGCCTCAGTAATCGTATGACAGCAGGTGAAGGTTGTTCCTTCTGTGGGGCCGTAGCCGTTTATAATACGTGTCTCTTTCAGGTGATTTAGAGCTTTGCGCAGATGAGGAACAGAAAGAACATCACCACCAGCCAGCAGTTGCTTGACCGGCTTTAGGGCATCTAGCTGCTCATCAACCATCAGGTTAAACAGGCCAGAGGTGAGCCAGAGGGTTGTGACATTGTGAGCTGCGATCACATGTGCCAAATCCTCTAACGAAGGCAACTCAGTCGGTAACATCACCAACTTGCCGCCATTGAGCAAAGCACCCCACACTTCAAACGTAGACGCATCAAAGGTCAATGGAGCCGCCTGCAGCAAAACATCCTCAGACGTTAGCGAAACGTAGTTAGGAGAGCGAACCAGACGCGTCACACCCCGATGAGGCACGCAAACGCCTTTGGGCTGGCCAGTAGACCCAGAAGTATAAAGAATATAGGCAAGCGTGTCTTTCGCTATGGGAGAATCAACCACATCTAGAAGATTCTCAGTAGATAATTCTTCTATTTCTGTTGTTAATGTGTCTACATCAAGCGTTGGCACTTGTGCTTGAATCTCTGCTGGCACAGGCACGTATGGCTGATGAGTCAGTAGCAGCGTCATGCACGTGTCTTTCACCATCCAGTCTAGCCGTGCCAGCGGATAGCGAGGAGCTAATGGTATGTAAGTTCCTCCTGCCTTGAGAATGGCCAAGATAGAGACAATAGTGTGGTGCGATCGCTCTGCCCAAATGCCCACTGGCGACTCGCATTGAATCCCCCTATCCCGTAGATAATGCGCCAGCTGGTTAGCTGCCTGGTTTAAGGACTGATAAGTAATCTGTTGATCGCCACATGCAATGGCAATCGCCGTTGGGGTTGCTTGAGCCTGGGCTTCGAAATATTGATGAATGGTATCGCTAGTCAGCTGTTCTTTTCGAATACCCTGCTGCCAAGATTTCAGCTGTTTTATCTCACTTGCAGAAAGCATTGGCAATGCCGAGAGCCTGGATTCAGCGGCAGCCGGTAACTGCCTTAACAGCGTCCGAAAGTGCCCAGCCATGCGATGAATCGTATCAGCGCTGAACAGATCAGTGCGATACTCCCACCGGCCCACTAGACCTCTATCGGTTTCTCGCATATCCAAAGAGAGATCAAACTTAGCAGTCGTTGTTTCAATGGCCATAGGAGACCAGTCTGAACCCGAAATTTCTGTGCTGCTCAAGGGCGCATTCTGTAAGGAAAACAGCACCTGCACCAGCGGCATATGGCTTTGGGTACGTGGAATATCGAGCTGATCGACAAGCTGCTCAAAGGGCAAATCTTGATAGCTGTAGGCATCGAGGGTAACGCTGCGAACCTGCTCTAAAAAGTCGAGAAAGACCGGATCATTTTGAATCTGAGTGCGGATGACCAGCGTATTCACAAAGAGGCCAATTAATCCCTCTAGTTCAGGTCTTTGCCGATTGGCAATGGGCGTGCCAATGGCTAAATCTATGCAGCCGCTGTAGCGATAGAGCAGCGCTTTAAAAGCTGCCATCAGCGTCATAAACAGGGTTACTCTGTTCTGCTGGCTAAAGCGCTGTAAGGCCGCCATCTCTGAGCGGGATAGGCGAAACTCGTAGCTGCTGCCTTTACCTGTAGCGGTTGCACTACGAGCGTAGTCGGTCGGAATCTCTAGCAAGGGCGCTAGACCGCTGAGCTGTTGTTGCCAGTAGGTTCGTTGAGAGTCTAAGTTGAGAGACTGTTGCCAGGTGACATAGTCTGAATAGGTTACTGGCAGCGGTGGCAGTATTTGAGATAGGTTTTGACTTGCCTGAGCTGCCTGATATAGCGCCGTTAATTCCTTGAGCAGAACTCCAATAGACCAGCCATCAATGGTGATGTGATGGAAGGTGAAAATGAGGATGTGCTTGCGATCGCTCAAGCGCAGTAGCAAAGCAGTCCATAGCGGTCCCTGCGATAAGTCAAAACGTGCCCTTGCCTGCTGGCGAATCTGTTGCTTCACAGCAGCTGACTGGGCCTTTTTATCTAAATCAGCTAGGTCTCTTACTGGCAAAACCTCTGCGTCAAGCCCTGCAGTCAAGGGCATCGGTATTGGCTGACCATCTACTGCTGGATAAACGGTTCGCAGAGTCTCATGCCTTGCAATAACCTGAGCGATGCTCTGTTTTAGTGCCACAACAGATAGCTTACCTGTAAGCTGAATAGCAATTGGAACACTGTAAGCTGTGCTCTCTGGCGCAAGTTGAGCCATTAGCCACTGCCTGCGCTGGGCAGAAGAGAGCGTCAGCCCATTGGTGGGGGCAATAGGTGGTAAAGGCTGTTGCCGCTGCTGCTGTGCCTGCGCGCAAAAGTCTTCTAGCGTAGAATGCTCAAACAAAGTGCGCAGTGGAATATCCACGCCCAAAACCTGCCGCACCTGAGCAACGGCCCGGGTTGCCAGGAGAGAATGACCACCTAGCGCAAAGAAATCATCATTGAGGCTGACAGTATCGAGTCCTAGCACCTCAGCCCAAATGCCTGCAATTAGCTGTTGATGGGGCATTTCAGCGGGTTTATCAACAGCGACCTCAGGCGTAAAGGCAGGGAGCGATCGCCTGTCGATTTTTCCATTGGGCGTTAGCGGAAATGCACCTAGCACAGCATATCCGCTTGGGAGCATATAGGCGGGCAGCCGTTGAGCGAGCCACTGTCGTATGTCAGCCTTGAAGCGAGCTGTCTTGTTAGAATCTATTCCGTCAACGTCTGTTTCTTTTACATAATCTGACGATAGTTTGAGGTAGGCAATGAGCTGTGGGTTGTTGCTCTCTGTCAGCGTGACAATAGCCTGAGCAACCTCAGGATGTTGATTGAGTCGGGCTTCAATTTCTCCTAGCTCTATCCGATAGCCGCGTAGCTTGATTTGATAGTCGAGTCGGCCCAGATAGGTGAGCGTACCATCTTCGTTGTATCGCACGCGATCACCCGTTCGATACAATCGTTCATCCGTCAGCTCAGGCACCCGCACAAAGCGTTTAGCGCTTAGCTCAGGCCGCTGCCAATAACCTACGCCTACGCCTTCACCGCTGATATACAGCTCGCCTGCAACGCCAAACGGTACTTGTCTTTTTTGCGTATCCAATACATAAAACTGAGTATTGTGAATGGGGCCACCAATGGGGGCGCTGCCGCTGCGAGAATTGAGGTGGGTGAGGTAAGCAGGCGTTAGCTGCAATGCTCCAGACCAAATAGTGGTTTCTGTCGGGCCATAGAGATTCCACAGCTCATTGACTTGGGAAAGCAGCTGTTGCGCTAGAGAAAGAGCTAGCGCCTCACCCCCACAGAACGCTCGCAGGGCTGGCTTGCCGCGCCAACCAGCATCAATTAGCAGCCGCCAAGTCGAAGGCGTTGCCTGCATGAGAGTAATCTGATGGGCATTAATCTGGTCTATCAGCTGCTGACCGTCAATAGTCACTTCGGTAGGCGTGATGACCAGGCAGGCACCAGTCAACAGAGGCAAGAAAATTTCCAGAGCGGCGATGTCGAAGCCTAGTGTGGTCACTGCTAGCCAAGTATCTTTGCAATTAATGCACGTTACCTCTGTCATCGCAGCTAAAAAGTTGTTCAGGCTGCGGTGACGAATTATTACCCCTTTTGGTTTACCAGTGCTGCCGCTGGTGTAGAGGATGTAAGCAATATCTTCACGACTGACTGCGCAAACTGGATTATCAGTAGGCTGTGTCTGAATTTGTAAATCTGGTTCATCAAGGTATAGGGCAGCTACGCTTGCTGGCAGAGAAAGCGTTCTCACAAGAGCACGATGAGAGATAATCGCTGTCAGCTGTGCATCGGCAACAATATGCCGGGTACGTTCAGCAGGATGGCTCGGGTCTAACGGAACGTAGGTACCGCCCGCTTTGAGAATAGCCAGCAGCGCTATTACCATATCTAGCGAACGAGGCAGAAAAAGGCCCACTCGGCTGCCCGTTTGGATGCCTTGCTCAATGAGATAGTGGGCAATCTGATTAGCGCGATGGTTGAGCTGTTGGAAAGTTAGGGTAGTTGTTTGCCTTTTATCGTCTGCTGACGTATTGCCAGCAGAAAAGAGGATAGCTCTCGCATCAGGTCTTTGCTGTGTCTGCTGTTCAATCTGTTGATGAACGCATAGCTCAGGAATATCAACAGACTTTCCTTTTCCTTGCGTGACTAGCTGTTGCTTTTCCGATTGAGTCAGTAGAGATATCTTTTCTATCTTTTGTTCAAGACCCTGCGTAAAGCTTTCGAGGATCGCTTCTAGGTGGCCTATCATCCGTGCGATCGCAGCTGGACGAATCCGTAGAGCATCGTAGCGGAGGCTAAGCTGAATCGTCTCTCCGGGAATGATGACCAGGGTTAGCGGATAGTTGGTCTTTTCGTACCCTTGGGCGTCTTTAAGCGTAAAGCCGACACCCATATCTTGAGTGACCGCTTCTATAGAGAGCGGATAGTTTTCAAACACCAGCAGGCTTTCAAAGAGTTGGCTACCGCTCGGCAAACTGCTCCAAGATTGAATATCAGTGAGAGAAGTGTAGCTGTAGGCTTCGCGATCGCGCTGAGACTGCTGCAAATTTTCTAGCCAGCTGTGTAGTGTCGCCTGGGGTGAAAGCTGCGATCGCACCGGCACAGTATTAATAAATAGCCCTACCATCGACTCTACGCCAGCCAGTTCTGGCGGTCTACCCGATACGGTGGCGCCAAATAGTACGTCTGCCTGACCGCTGTAGCGGCTGAGTAAAACAGACCAAGCACCCTGGAAAAGCGTGTTGAGGGTGAGGCGCGACTGTTTAGATAAGTCTCTAAGTGCAGCTGAAAGCGATGGCGAGAGCGCTTGATTTTCCTCCGACTGAAGGCTGCTATCTCCCGACTCAACTAAACCCCGTTCTGTAATCTCAAGGCCAAGAGACGTTGGCTCACTCAACCCTTTGAGCGCTCGTGTCCAGTACTGCTCTGCCTGCTCTTTATCTTGCCGCTGTAGCCATTCTATATAGTTTCGATAGGGGCCAACCGGCGGTAGGGCTAGCGGCTGACCTGCACAGCTCGATCGGTACAGCGCCAATACTTCTTTAATTAAGATGCCGTTACACCAGCCATCCATTAGCAGATGGTGGTAGCTCCAGACAAAGCAATAGGTGCGATCGCTCAGCTGAAATAATGCGCATCGCATTAGAGGAGCCCGATCCAGCTGAAACCCTTGCCCCCGCTCAGAAACCAAAAACGTTTCTAGCTGCTGAGACTGCTGCTGCTCGCTCAACGGTCGCCAGTCTGCCTCGTGCCAAGGGAGCTGCGCGGTTTGATACACCACCTGCACAGGCTGATCGGTTTCTTCCCAATGAAACTCGCTGCGCAGCACATCATAACGGTCAACTACTTGCTGCCAAGCCTGCTTGAACGCTTGAACATTTAGCGTTCCTTCCAACAAACAGTGACGCTGCTCAAAGTAAATGCCAGTTTCTGGTGCATATATCGAGTGGAACAGCATCCCCTGCTGCATCGGAGATAGCTCATACAGATCTCGAACTTGAGAGACAGAACTTATCATAATGACTGTCCCTCCCTGGCCTTGAGTTTCCCTAAAAGCTGGTTGAGCTGTCGAGCTTTTACAGGCGAAGAAGAGAACCTGGCGGATTCGGCAGAGTTCGATTCGACAGACTGACGGCTATCTAACAGAGACCGAAGATTGACCGAAAACTGTTGACAGAGCTGTTCAATAGTTTCCCGGCGATATTGCTGCTGACTGTAGCGCCACCGAATCTGGAGCTGATCTGACTGGATAAGAGAGACAATCTCGAAAAGATAAGAGCGTTCCGCTGTCGAATCTTGCAGTGCGATCACTGGCTCTGGGGCTAAACCTGCGATCGCCTCATTAGGCTCAATCATCAGCTGACCCAGATAGTTAAAACTCACCTGTGCTGGTGATGCTAGCTGCCCTGTAAGCTGGCCATCACTATTCCCATAGGTTCGCAACATACCGTAGCCAATGCCACGATTTGGCACCTGCTGCAGCTGTTGCACGATATGTCCAATATGATTGTCTAAACCAGACGGGAGACTCAACTCAAACGGATAGCAAGCCGTAAACCAACCAACCGTTCTAGACAGATCCAAAGACTCATCCCAGACCTGACGACCATGACCCTCAAGATCAACAATCACTTTATCTTGCTGGCCCCACTGCCTAAGGGTCTGACCTAGGGCTGCTAGCAACACCGCATCCACACGGGCCAACGATTTCACAATGCGAGTCTGCTCTAACCCAGTTTCAATCAGTACTTCCGCAGTATCCGACACTTTATTTTGGCCAGTGGGCTGCTCGATAGGTAATGGAGATGCCTGCGCACAAACCTCAGTCCAATAGTCTTTTTCAGACTGAATGTTGGCCTGATTTGTTTGGGCCTTTAGGTGTTGCGTCCATGTGCCAAATGCAGTTGTTCGAGCAGGCAACGTAGCCGTCTGTTCATCTATTAGCTGACCCTCTGTTAGTTGCCCTTTTGCCAACTGGTGATAGGCAGATAGCAAGTCAGCGAGTAAGACTCGCCAGGAAACCCCATCTACAATCAAATGATGTGCAACCAACAGCAGACGCTTTCCAGCCGTTAGATCTATCAGCACTGCCTTAAATAGCGGCCCCTCAGACAGATTTAGGCTGCTCTGAGCCTCCTCTATTACAGTGCTCAATGGTATCTCTGAATCTTTTAAGTCCGCTTCTCCAAAGGCAAATGCAGCTGTTTCCCCATAGCTTTGTTGCCAATCTGGCTGACTGGGAGAGACTTGCCTGTAGCGAAGTCGAAAGGCGTCGTGATGCTGAGCAACTATCTCAAGCGCAGCCTTTAGCGTTTCTGTTTGAATAGTCTCTTTGGCAGTTAGCAATAGCGCCTGATTGTAATGATGTGGCGCAGGTCGCTTTTGGTAGTTTAAAAAGTATTGCTGGCTGGGTGCAAGAAGCACAGCCTCTCCGACTACAGGGGCATCTGCTGAATGGTGCGCAGTAAGTGCCTGTGCTACTAATGCCTGCTCAGCAATTGTCTGATGTTCAAATAGCTGTCTGGGCGTCAGCTTTAAGCCTTGCTCGTTGGCTTTTGAGACAATCTGCATAGCAGATATTGAATCGCCACCCAGGCTAAAAAAGTTATCGTGGATGCTGAGCGAATCCTGACCCAGTATCTGTTGCCATATGAGTGCTAGAGTTTGTTCTTTTTCATTTCGAGGTTGTTCTGACTCTATCGGCGTTGCGATCGCCACTGTTGGTCTTGGTAGTGCACTCCTATCAAGCTTGCCATTCGGCGTTAACGGCAGCGCCTCTAGCACGGTCACATAGGTGGGAACCATGTAGCTAGGTAGCCTTTTACTCAGCTGTTGTCGTAGCTCACTGGAAAGTACATCCGACTGTGAATCCGACTGTGTACGGTTCTCTTGAGGCAAAGACTCATGGGCAACAACGTAGGCCGCTAGCTGAGGAGCAGCACTATGCCGCGTTAAGATCACCGCAGCTTGCTCTACTAAGGGATGCTGACACAGCAGAGCCTCTATTTCCCCAGGTTCAATTCGAAATCCTCTCAGTTTAACCTGACTGTCTATACGACCCAAATAGTCCAAATAGCTATCGGCACGGTATCGCACGAGGTCGCCCGTTTTATACAGCCTGCCATCACTTGCAAGCTCACCTGAGTTAAGAAAAGGAGCTTGAACAAACTTATCTTCAGTCAGTGAAGGTCGATTGAGATACCCAACGGCAACACCTGCTCCGCCGATATACAGCTCTCCGGCTATCCCAGGTGGAACGATTTGGCCAGATTCATCCAGCACATACAGCTGCGCGCCATCAATCGGTTTGCCGATAGGAATGTTGCCACTATCTTGCGGCGTAACCCTGTGAACGCAGCATCCAACGGTAGCTTCTGTAGGCCCATACTCGTTAAATAAAGAGACTTCAGGATATGCCTTCTGCCATACTTCAATGTGGTGAGAATGCAGTGCTTCACCGCCAATAATTAACGCTTTAGGCAGCAAGGCGCGATTGAGCGACTGATTTTTTATGAGGGGCTGCAATGCGCTTAGGTGCGCGGGCGTCAGCTTTATAAAGCTAAATCCACGCGATAGCGCTATTTGGATGGCCTCGATTTCGTTGTCAGCTAGATTAAAGACGACTTGCTTGCCAGCTAGAAGCGGGGAAAACAAGCTGGTAATTGTTGCATCAAAGCCAACAGAAGACTGGACAGGTGCTCCGCAGCCCTCTGCCAGTGGATAGGCAGAGAGACACCAGTTTAAATAATTAATCAGCCCTCTATGCGTCAGCTGAGTCCCTTTGGGTTTGCCAGTCGAACCTGAGGTGTAGATGATGTAAGCAAGCTGCTCCAATGAAGGGGACGCGCTAATGTTATGACCGGGCTGGGCAATGAGCTGACTCTCTTCCTTGTCTATGTAAAAAATCGTTGGATAGGAGAAATTTTCTGTGGCTTGTACAGCTTGGTTTGACGCCGCTACATCAAGCGTTTCAATGCTGCCATGAGTGATCAAAACAGACGGCTGTGCATCTTGCACCATCTGTCTTACTCTTGCTTTTGGCAGGGCAACCTCTAGAGGAACGTAGGCACTACCTGATTTAAGCGTTGCTATCATCGCCGTCAGCAAATCTATGCCCGACGGCAAATAGATGCCTACTAACCGTTTGTGATTATCTATGCCAACTCCCTGGCTGTGTAGCCAGTGCGCTAACTTATTAGCGCGCTGGTTGAGCTGTTGATAAGTCAGCGATACGCCCTTAGCATGGTCTACAACAGCAGTTTCGTGGGGAGTTTCCTTAACCTGTTGTTCGAACCTAGCAGGAAAACTCTCTCCCAAATTGTTGAGCGCTTTTCCTTGGCTCCAATCAGATAGAATTTTCTGCTTTTCTTGAGGGGTTATTAATGAGATATCTTTAAGCTTACAACTGGTGTCTGTGATGACTGCATTTACAAGCGTTTGGAAGTGAGTGAGCATCTGCTCGATGCGATCGCGCTCAAACAAAGCCTGCCTATATTCCACGGCCACCATCAGCTGCCCGTCACGCTCAATCACGTGCCAGCTCATGTCAAACTTAGTTTCACCTGGCGCGATCCATTGCTGAGATAGAGATAAATCAGGCAGCTGCAAATCTAACTGTTCAGCATTTTGCAATTCGTATCCGCTGCTTTGCACCTGAAACATCACGCAAAACAGCGGATTTTGTCCGGGCGTTCGTTGCACGTCCAGCGCATCAACGACCCTAGCAAACGGGACATCTTGATATTGCAAAGCATCTGCAAGCGTGGCCTGCACCTGCCGTAGCCAGTCAGAAAAAGTGTTTTCTGACTCTACCTGAGTACGTAAAACAAGAGTGTTTACGAAAAATCCAATTAAAGATTCTGAGGCAGCTGTAGAGCGTCCTGCTACCGGGATACCTACAGAAATATCTGACTGACGACTGTAGCGATGCAGCAGTAGCTTAAATGCAGCTAGCAACAGAACAAAAACGGTAGTGCCAGACTGCTGCGCATTGCGCTTGATTACCTGGCTCTGCGCGAATGAAAAATGCCGAATACAGGTTTGGCTGGTATAGCTAGGGCTAGAATCAGAATTTTTCGGCTGCTTCGTTTGAAGATCTAGCTCTTGTAATCCTGAAAGCTGCTGTTGCCAGTAGGATAGCTGCTTTTTATAGCTGTCTGTTGTTAGCCACTGCTGCTGATCTAGCACATAGTCTGGATATTGGATTTTGAGCGCTGGTAGCTGCGGAGATGATGCAGCGAATTGCTGGACTTCATCGAGACTGGAGTCAGCCGAATCAGAAGTAACCGAACACCGATAAAAGGCTGCCAGCTCTCGCAGTAAAATGCCGCGTGACCAACCATCAGCAATCAAATGGTGTAATGCTAAAACCAGCTCATATTCATTATCAGCTAACTGAAAAAGATGAGCGCGAAGAAGCGGACCCGTGGCGAGATTAAACGGCGCATTTACTAGCTGCTTTTGCCATTTTTCAAGCGCGGAGGACTGATTCTCTTCCGTGACAAGCTCCGTAACCGGCAGGGCTATCTCGACGGTGGATTGCACCTTCAGATAGGGTTGATTGTTATCTTCTAAGAAAACAGTCCTCAGCGCCTCATGGCGATTTACCACCTTTTGCAAACTATGCTTTAGAGCAGCAATATGGAGCTTGCCCTCCATACGAAGCACCATGGCAATGTGATAGGCAGACGTCTCTGGATAGAGCTTGTGAATCACCCAGAGATGTTGCTGTGAAGCCGATAGCGGAATCTTATTGGGGCGTGGAGAGGAAGATGGTGTATTAGCAGCTCTCTGAGCTGGTGATTTTTGGCGACTTTTTACCTGGAGATCTTCTACACCGATTCCTATCGCCTGCTCCCAGGGAATTCCTTTTTCTTCTAGCTGCTGACGAAAGCGAACTTGCTGCGCAGGCGTGAGCGATAAAATGCGCTGACGCAAGTCCACAGAAGAAGATGTATTGCTGTTGCTGGGAGAATTGCTGACCATACTGATTTCTTACTGACGGAGCCATCTCCTGATAACTTTTACAATGTCAGTTCTTCGACCTTAGAACTGACTGTTTACTGGCACGCTGAGGACGCATGTCGTCTGTCAAAAACAAATGCACACTATCTTGCACCTGCGATCGCAGGCACCTCCGCCCTATCACAATGCTGTTTTAGCTGTGCTAAATAAGGTAGCGCAGCCATCACGGCATCAAAATCTTGAACAAAGTCTATAAGGCAGGCAACCTCATTAACACCTGCATGGGTGAGTTCTTTAACAAAGGGCTGGCAGCTATCTGGCGTACCAATAAGTGCGCGCCCTTTCATAAACCCTTCTACACCAAATAATAGCAAACTATCCAGGTCATCATCAGAGAAATCTGACAAATTGACGTTCAATCCCATCCCCTTTGCTAAATTCTCTAACAGGCCATAGTGAGTTTTCAAATAGTCACAAAAGGGTTGACGAATGTCTTCTTTCACCTGTTCAACATCCTCTCCTAGAAAGGTGTGCATCATCATAGAGACTGTATGCGCTTGGGGATCGTGACCATGCTTTCCCAAGGTTTCTCGATAGCGAGTGATTTTAGGTTTCACCTGATCAAGGGTTTCACCCAGCAGGGAGGTTAAAACATTAAATCCTAATCGACCGGCTTCGATGAAGGTCTCCATGGATTGACAGGTCACCCATATCGGCAACTGAGCCTGTTTCGGTCTGGGTAGGGTTTTTGCTTGAACCGTGCGATCGTTTGCATCTTCAAATTCCACCGCTTCCCCTTGCCACAGCTTTTGCACGGCCTGAATGCCTCGCCACATCACCGATTTACGGCTGCCATGGGGTTCTCGCGAGAGAATAAATTCATCCATCGTCCAGCCAGAGGCAAAGGCAATGGCCGCCCGCCCACCGGAGAGATTGTCGATTACTGCCCAGTCTTCAGCAACCCGTACCGGATGGTGCAGCGGCAGCACTACACTCCCTGCCCGCAGCTGAATATTTTCAGTTACCATGGCCAGCGCTGCACTGGTGAGCGCTGGGTTTGGATATAGCCCACCAAATGCATGAAAGTGTCGCTCCGGAGTCCATAACGCACTAAACCCATGCTGATCGGCAAACTTTGCACTCTCTAGCAGCAGCCGATAAGGATCGCCTTGAGTGTTTAAACCATCACCGTCAAAATAAAATAAACTAAACTTCACTTTTCACCTCCTCTGGGAGCATGGCTTCAACATCGTCCAGTAAACTTTCTAGTGTTGCTTGAGTGTCTGCAGGTATTTCTCCTATTTGTTCTTCGATAATTTTGGCGATCCCCGCAACAGTCGGTGCCTCAAAGAGAAATGCACGCATGGGTAAATCAACTTGATATTCCTGCCGTAATCGGGTCACTGCTTGAATGGCGAGCAGTGAATGGCCGCCCAGCTCAAAGAAGTTATCCTCTACGCCGACAGTGTCTATCCCTAATAGTTCGCCCATGGCCTGTGCAACTTTTTTCTCAATTGGCGTGCGCGGTGCGATGTAGTCTGTCGTAAGCGCCGGACGGCTGTGGGCATTAAGCTGAATTTCATCAGCAACACCATTTTCGACAGGTCTAGGAACTTTCTCCTGAGGCGCAAAGGCTTCGGATATACGAGATTGTAAATCTCTAGGTGAAACAATTGTCTGACAAAGCTGAGGCTGTGAGAGGGCTCTTTGCGTTGTTTCCCAAACTTCTTCAGGGGTGAGGGCTAGAGCCATCAGCCCTGAAGATTCTTTTTCAGCGACAGCGTCTTCTAGCTGACAAGCATCCCAGTTAAGGCTGAGCCACTGGGTTGTCTCACTATTTTGCTGGTGGGCGAGGGTGTCTAAATAGCTATTGGCTGCGGCATAGGCGGCGAAACCGCTACCGCCAACAATGGTGGATAGAGAAGATTGAAGTACATAAAAGTCTACCGTATGGTTGGCGAGTGCTTTTTGAATAGATTGGATGCCGTTGACTTTGGTGTGTGAGACGCGTTCGCTCTCTTCTACCGTCAGTTGAGATAGCAAGCAGCTGGCGCGATCGCCCATTACTCCAGCATGGAATACGCCAGTAATCTCTCCAAACTGGGCGATCCCCTGCTGAATACAATCACTGACCCAGGACTCATTAGCCAGGTTGCCGCTAAACCACAGATACTGTTTGCCGACTTCTCCTAGCGACTGTAGCTTGCGAATAAGCCGACTAACACTGTGCCGTGGCCCGTGGGTTAGCAACCACTTTTCCCACTCAGCCGCAGCCGGCAATCCTGGTCTGCCAAGCAGTATCGGCTTTGCACCTAACTGTTTCACGAGGACTTGGGCATACACCATCCCTAATCCTTCAACCAGATCGCCAGCAATCAAATATGTTCCATTAGGCTTCAGAACTGAGATAGAAGGCACTTCAGGTAAAGGCAACACCTCATAAGTTCTCACCCAGCGTTGACCATGGCGGTAGGCAATTTGTCTTTGCTGTAGATCGTAAGGTTGCAAGCATTCTTGTATGAGCTGTTGAATTGCTCGGTTGGACAAGTTACCTGTTGAATCATTCGAAAAATCTATGAGCCGACAGGTGTGGCCAGGCGTCTCCTGAGCAATCGTTTGGCAAAGTCCCCATAGCTGAGCACCTACTGGATTTAGTGACTCTGTGCCAATAACCGCCTGGGCATTTTGTGAGAGTACGGTGAAATTAATAGGCGTTTCTGCTGATCCGTAAGCTTGGATGATAGAAACGAGCGATTGTAAGCGGTTTGTTTCTTCGTCGGATTCAGACCTTATTCCCCAGCCGTAGATGATCTGAGTGGGAATAGCGTCTATCGGGGAAATATCATCCCCTGGTTGAACCCAAGTGACTTGAGGCGAGACTGCCAGGTTTGAAATGTGTTCTTGGAGTTGCTGCTGAAGGTTTGCATCGGCGAAAATCAGCCAGCGATCGCGCCTTTTCTCCTTAGCTTTGACCGTGAGCGGCAATCTCTTCCAGCTAGGTAGATAAAACCAATCTGAAATATTTTCTTTTTTCACCAGCGAACTTGACCGAGCAGTAGATTTCTCGTCGGCTGTCTGCAAAGGTACCCAGTAAGACTCTCTTTCAAACGGATAGGTTGGCAGTGAGAGTCGATGGCGGCGCTGCCCTTGGTATAGTTTTGTCCAGTCAATATCTAACCCGCTAAGCCAAAGCTCGCCCACGGCAGTCATCAGCATGGTCGTATCGGCTTTGTTTTCTCTTGGGTGGGGCAGGGACTGCAACACTACAGCCTCGGACTTGTTGACCGTAGACAGATGCTGCTGGGTTAGCTTGGCTAATGTGTGGCCTGGCCCAATTTCTAACAATACTGGATTATCTAAATTTAGAGCCTCGATGATTCCTTGGCTGAAGCGCACTGGCTCTCGAAGCTGCCGCGCCCAATACTGTGGATCGGTGGCCTCATGATCAGTTAGCCAAGTGCCTGTCACGTTTGAGAGCAGGTCAGTTTTGGGCGGCGAAAGCGAAATTGCTTCTAGAACTAAGAGAAAGTCTGCAACGGCAGGCTCCATCATGGCTGAATGGAAAGCGTGAGACGTTGTCAGCAGACGACAGGGAATGTCTTGAGCTTCTAGCTTTTGTTGAAAGAGATGAATAGTATCTGTAGGGCCAGAAACAACGCAGTTTTGTGGGCTGTTGAGTGTGGCAATTTCTAAGGGTTCTGGTAAAAGTGCCTGAACCTGTTCCGCATCGCTCAACACCGATAGCATGGAACCCGGCTTGCAGCGCTGCATCAGCTGCCCTCTTTTAACCATTAGCGTTAAAGCATCTTTTAGCGAAAAAATACCGGCGATGCAGGCGGCAACATATTCACCAACGCTATGGCCAATCAGGGCTTGGGGCCGAACTCCCCACGATAGCCAGAGCTGAGCTAGGGCGTACTCTACGGCGAAGAGTGCTGGCTGAGCATAGGCTGTTTGCGTCAGTAATGAGGCATTGCCTTCACGGCCGGTGCTGTTCTGGTTAGTTACTCTATTGGGATAGAGGAGGCCAATCAGATCGATGCTGTGGTAGGCCAGTAGCTCGGCGCATTCGTTCAGCACGCGGGTGAATACAGGTTCGCTGTCGTAAAGTCCCTTGGCCATATCGACATGCTGTGTGCCCTGGCCAGGAAACATAAATACAACAGATCTGGCGCTATTTTGAATAGGCTGAGTCGATGAGCTGTGTTTTTTGAGCTGAGCGATACTCTGAAAGAGTGGCAGGGCCATCGCATCTTTGGCACTCTGACACAGACAATATTGACGGTAGGGCATTGCCCGCCTGCCCACCTGTAGGGTGTAGGCCACATCTGCAATGGATACATTTGGCTGCTGTTCCAAATAATCGGTGAGATTTTGAGTTACTGCTGCTAGGGCAGTCGGTGTTTTAGCAGACAGTGGAATCAGCTGCCAGGGGCGTCCCTCATCGGCTGTATGAAGACTGGGAGCCTCTTCTAAAATCACGTGGGCATTGGTGCCACCCATGCCAAAAGAGCTAACCCCTGCCCGCCTCGGCAGCTCATTGGCCTCAGCATCCGTTATTGCTGGCCATAGCTGGGTAGTTTGACACACCTCGAAGGGGCCATTTTGAAAGTCAATTTGCGGATTGGGCTGTTGGTAATTAAGGCTAGCTGGCAACGTTTTGTGATGGAGTGCCAGAGTTGCTTTGATGAGTCCTGCTGCCCCTGCAGCGGCGTCCAAGTGACCGACATTTGTTTTTACAGAGCCTAGTTTTATCGTGTGATTATTGCCAGTGGTCTGATGCGGTTCTGAAAATACTCGGTTGAGTGCGGCGACTTCAATCGGATCACCCAGGGGCGTGCCAGTACCGTGCCCTTCTACATAGCCAATGGTGCTAGGGTGAATGCTAGCCTGTTCTATCGCTGTCCGAATCACTGCCGCCTGCCCTGAAACGCTAGGCGCAATGAGATTCACCTTATCTGCACCATCATTGTTGATAGCCGATCCTTTAATCACTGCGTAAATGTGGTCGCCATCCACTAGCGCGGCCTGCAGTCGCTTGAGTACAACAATCCCGACCCCGTTGCCAAAGAGCGTTCCCTGGCCATCGGCATCAAAGGCCCGGCAGACCCCATCAGGTGAGGCAATGCTACCCGGCTGATGGAGATATCCCTGAGGTGTTGCCTGGCTAATGGTAACGCCCCCTGCAAGGGCCATATCGCATTCGTGATTCAACAAACTCTGGCAAGCGGTATGAATGGCAACAAGTGCGGTGGAGCAACCGGTTTGAATGCCACAGCTCGGCCCTTTGAGATCCAATTGATAAGAGACTCGGGTGGGCATGAGACCCATCACATTACTGACCACTGCCTGTACGGGATCTACCGTGTCTCGAATAGCCGGATTCGACTGGAGATTGTTGATGTAGCGGTTGAGCGCAGCACCACCATAGACACCAATTTTGCCGTCGTATTGATGGCTGTCGTAGCCCGCATCTTCTAGTGCACGCCACGCACATTCTAGAAACACGCGATGCTGAGGATCCATGAGTTCGGCATCGCGGGGAGAATACCCAAAGAATGAAGCATCGAATTCTGTCGGATTAGAAAAGCTGGCGTAGGCAGGAACGTAGTTGGGTTGATTGAACGTATCCTCTGAAATGCCAGCTTCTAGCAGGTCGGTTTCTGACAGGGTGCGAATGCCCGATTCTCCCTTGGCGATCATTTGCCAGAAGTCGGCTACGCTATCTGCACCTGGGAATCGACCATCCATGCCAATGATGGCAATGCGTTCATTGCGGGACTGTTCGATGGCTTCTAAACGCGATCGCGCCTCTTTTAACGCCTTGAACACGCGCTCAGACGAAGCCTGCCCACCAGAAGACTGATCTACAGATGAACTGCTTCTGCTGTGACTAACTGATGATGAATTGTCTAAGGCGTCGTACATAGCACTGAGAGAGACGATTAGAAAAGCGTTTTTAGAGGAGTGTCAAGAGCGGTTAAGCGAAGAAATAACACCGGATATTCAACAAG
>JBCBKQ010000022.1:0-33125 GCA_038521595.1 Cyanobacteria bacterium J06627_28
AGGATTCGCTCGGCTATTTTCCGTATAACCACGGAACATTTTTTCGACATTACTTAGCTGCTCTATCACTAGAATATCGGTACTTAGACAGTCCTAAATAATAGCTATCGTCATTAGGATCGTCGCAAGGTGCGATCGCCGCAAAATCATGACAGCTGCGTGCATCCTCTGTGAGTACTGCGATTGGATTGACCGCGCACTTGAGAAAGTCACCATTGGTAAAGTATCTGCAATTTCCACAAGGATGCGATCGCACATAGCGCCTCTCCTGATAGACCTTCCACATCGATACAGCCCTCTTCGCACCATAGGCAACCACATACGCCACAAAGATAACCGGCCCGAGCAACACACCAAAAAGAAGCAATCCGGCTGAAACAATATCTGCTGCTGTCATCAAAACTCTTCTACCTCGCTCTTCTATCGCTTTTGTCATTTGGCTTTTGTCATTTGGCTTTTGTTACTCGGCTAAAGTACAGCTTTTTAGCTGATCGCCTATGCCTATGAATGATCCCAATCAGGCTTCACAACTTTGCGGCTATTGAGATAGCGATCAATGGCCATCGCTGCAACGCAGCCATCCCCCGCAGCCACCACCGCCTGCTTAAACGGCGTATTGCGAATGTCTCCCACTGCCCAAACGCCATCTGCGCTTGTTGCCATGAGTTCATCAACCCGGACACCACCGTCTGAATTAAAAACCACCTGATCGCCAATAAAATCGGTAATCGCCTTAGAGCCACTTTTATAGACAAATACACCCTCCACCGGAAGTATTTGAATATCTGTTGTTCCCTTTTCTTTGATTTGAATACCGCGAACTCCAGCCTCACCCCCTTCAATCTCCATGAGGCGAGTACGGCCCCAGTGCTTGATCGCAGACTCAGCCAGCAGCGCCTGTGCATGAGCGTCGTCTGCTTTAGGGGTTTTATTGGTAATCCAGTGCACCATTTTTGCAAATTTGGTCAGCACCTGGGCCTCTTCTATGGCCTCTGGATTATCACCCACCACCGCGACCTCACTATCTCGATAAAAGGCCCCGTCGCAGGTAGCGCAATAGCTCACCCCACGACCCAAAAAATCCGCTTCCCCCTCAAAAGAGGCCTTACGTCCCATAGCGTCAGTCGCTAATACGAGCGATCGCCCAACAAACGTGCCCTCCGAGGTATATACCTTTTTTTCAGGGCCACTCACATCAATGTTAAAGACCTGAGCCTGCCGATACGCAGCGCCAAAATCGACGGCCTGCTGCCGCATGACATCCAATAGCTCACCACCACTGACTGCCCCAGAGACGCCTGGATAGTTAGCAATTTTGTGGGTAATCGCCAGTGCCCCTACCGCTGAATTTTTATCAACAATCACCGTCCTTAAATCAGCTCTTGATGTGTAAAGCGCACAGGTACAGCCTGCCGGGCCACCGCCAACAATTACAACATCGAACTCGTAAGTATCCAAAATAAGCATCCTAGAAGGCAAAAAAAGAGAAAAAAAAGAGAAAAGTTCATCTCCACTATTCAGGTAGAGATGAACTCGTCAGCCGAGAGGAGAGATTTCACAGCCAACAAACTTGATCGCCGTCTTCTATTTAGGCGACGCGGATAGGTTCTTGGCCATTGTCAATGGCGATGCCACGAAAGGCGTGCCACAGATGTCCACCCAAAAACAACAGGCCAAGCAATAGCTGAACAGCCGCTCTACCCTGAGTTTGAGCCGTGCCATATAGCTCAGTAGGGAACACAGTTGTGTTGTGGCTAACAAATGCCCAAGATACAAACGCCATAAAGGCAAGCGCCCCTAAACTGTAGGAAAGAATGGCATCTGCATTGAGTCTAATAGGGACAAAGACAGGTGCGTTGACCAAAATGTGAAAAATACCGCCGCCAATGAGCAACGCCCCGATCCAAATATGACCGCCAACAACATCTTCTAAATTGTTTACGCTTGCCATTCCCCAGGCGCTCCACCCATCTGGCGTCAGCCCGCCCAAGTAGCCAAAAATAGCAGCCGGATTTAGGGTTGGCTCTATCAAGCGTACGCTGCCCACCGCCGGATCATAAATGCCGCCATAGCGAGTCGCCTTAGCGACAAAGGCGAGCGCAGCCACACCCAAAAACAAAAGATGATGTCCCAAAATTAGCGTTAGCTGGTTAGCATCATCCCATTCGTAGTGAAACTTTTTGGCCCAGCCTTCTGCCTCTTTGAGCCTTTTGGGCCCACCAAAAACGTGAAAGAGTCCACCTGCCCCCAGCACTGCCGAAGCGACTAAATGCAGCATCCCAATGACAAAATAGGGATACAGAGTCACAATTTGCCCTTCGTCACCCAGTCCCCAGCCGAGCCGAGCCAAGTCGCTAACCAGCGCCAGCCCTTGCTCACTTAAAGGCATCGTCGGATCGTAACTCAGCGTTTGAGAGATCGTAATAGAGCCCGCCCAAAACATAATCAAACCAGCGTGGGCGATATGCGCCCCCAGCAGCTGCCCCGAAAGATTGATTAGCCGTGCATTGCCCTCCAACAGATTTTGATAGTCAAAAGGTGAGGTAGCTCCCTGCGGCGAAGCCTCTGAAATAGCTGAGGTCGATACCATATCAAATCTCCAGATCAAAAATTAAATAACAAAGAAGCCAAACAGAAAAAGAAAGGAAGAGAAAACACATCTGTAGCCATTTCTAAAAGAAACGATTGGTATATAGCCCTTCATAAAATTGACTACAGATGTGGGTTGAGAGGAATCTATTAGCAGCTGCTTTACAGATGGCTGAACTCAGCACGCACGCCATAAAGCAGCAAAGCCAACGGATCAATCAAACTTTTAGCTGACCTAATAGCAGCAAGCCATAGTCACCTAGCCCGTGCGGCTAAAGCTATCCAGCAAAAGAGAGGCAAAGACCGCACCGCCCAGATTGCTTTCATCTATCGAGAATCAAAATCAATAGTTTCTGAGTCCTAGATTAGAGTTATTCTCAAGAATAGAGGATTAACTTTTGTTACAGAAGAGAGACTTGAAGGCGCTGACCTCCTTGGATTACGGCTAACTCCTAACAATCCTGCATTCAATGCAGAAAAACAGCGGCTGCAGAAAGCAGTTACATTCAAAAGGATCTAAGTAACCAGTAATTTCATCACGAATTTATCAAGACCTATTGTCATTAACGTCAACATAGAATAAGCTTGTTGAAGCGCAGGCAAGTGTCCTGCACTCATGCAAAGACAGCCTTGAAAAAAGGTATTTACCCAATTGAAGGCTGTCGGTCTAGTCTTTAAGCCACCAAAGAACTCATAAAGTTTCCTCCTGTTTTACGCTGTCTACTTTCTGCAAAACAGGTCTACAGCAGTAAGTGTCGGTGCAAATCATTAGAACAAACCTTGATGGCAATATAGATTTTTGCATGGTGTGAAAACTGTTCATAAAACATATGAGGCTTTGCAACTATGCAGGCATATGGAAAACCAGCCGTAAAATACGATTGGTGGGCGGGCAATGCCCGTTTTGCCAACGACCCTGGGCTGTTTATTGCTGCCCACGTCGCTCAGGCCGCCCTGATCACCTTCTGGGCTGGTGCGTTCACCTTGTTTGAACTCTCTCAATTTGATCCTAGTATCGCCATGGGCGAGCAAGGATTGATTCTACTGCCTCACTTGGCCACCCTAGGCATTGGTGTCGGTAGCGGTGGTGAAGTGATTGATACCTACCCATACTTTGTTATCGGTGCTGTTCATCTCATTTCATCAGCTGTGCTAGGCGCAGGCGCACTCTTCCATACCGTCAGGGGCAACAGCAACAGTCTGGCAGACGCAGATGGCCCAGCCAAAAACTTCTACTTTGACTGGGACGACCCTGCAAAAATTGGCTTGATTTTAGGTCATCATCTCTTGTTTCTAGGCGTAGGTGCGCTGGCCCTAGTCGCCAAAGCCACTCAGTGGGGCGGCCTATATGACTCCACAATTGGCGAAGTTAGAACGGTTACTAATATCACCCTCGACCCTACAGTCATCTTTAGCTATCAAACTCACTTTGCCAGCGTAAATAGCTTAGAAGACTTAGTCGGTGGACATGTTTATGTTGGTGCTTTGCTTATTGGTGGCGGTATTTGGCATATTTTAGTGCCCCCACTAAAGTGGGCAAAAAATATTCTCATCTTTTCCGGCGAAGCTATTCTCTCTTATTCTCTAGGTGGCATTGCCCTTGCTGGATTTGTTGCAGCCTATTTTTGCGCAGTCAATACGCTGGCGTATCCCACCGAGTTTTACGGTGCGCCCTTAGCGATTAAACTTGGCATCACACCCTACTTTGCCGACACAGTAGGGCTGCCGCCAGGCATTCATACAGCCCGCTGCTGGCTAGCCAATGCCCACTTTTTCCTAGCATTCTTTATGCTGCAGGGGCATCTCTGGCACGCCCTACGTGCCATGGGCTTTGACTTCACAAGAGTAACCAACGCCCTAGATGCAACCTACACACCACCAACAACCCCAACAGCAAAAGCAGGCTCCAAAAGAGAACCTGCTGCTCAAAAAACAACTGAGGCAAAAGCCGCTGCTTCATAAGCTAAACACGAGCAGGTTCACCGCTCAGACGCAATTCTGACGTTGACTACCATTTCGATTTCCTCTCAAGACCCCAAGCCCACTGTGTAAGCGCAGTGGGCTTTTTTTGACCAAAGTGCGGCTCTCGCGTTGCCACGCAATGTTACATGATTGCCCACAGACCTGCATTACTTGAGCACATTGCTAATCTATAGCTGTCGGGGCCCACTAAAAATTCGTATCACATCGGAAAAACTGGGAAACCTAAATTTATTGATATTCCCTCACGACCGTTTTGACGCTATCTACATCCGATCTATGTCTAAGCTATTGCAAGTCAATTCAAACACCATCACATCATCACATTGGGATGACTTTTCTGAGAAAGATAAAGTTCTCATTGTAGATGACAATAGCAATAATTTGCAGGTCATGAGTGATCTGCTAAATGAGTGTGGATATCAGGTCATCATTGCCCAAAGCGGAGAACATGCGCTCGAAACCGTTAGCCTCTCACTGCCAGACATTATTCTGCTAGATGTGATGATGCCAGGAATAAGTGGCTTTGAAACCTGTCGGCGGCTCAAAGAAAACATTAAAAGTCAGAATATTCCAGTCTTATTCATGACGGCCCTATCCGATACCGTCAACCAGGTCAAAGGACTCAGCCTAGGCGCGGTAGATTACATTACCAAACCCGTCCAGCACGAAGAAGCACTGGCCCGCATCAGAGCCCACCTCGCCTTGCGCAGAGCCCAAACCAAGCTCATGCAAAGAGAAAAAATGGCAGCCTTAGGCCAAATGGTTGCAGGGATTGCTCACGAAATCAATAATCCAGTCAACTTTATTCACGGCAACCTAAACCCAGCACAAAACTACGCTAATGCTTTGTTAGGCCTAGTAGAGCAATACGAAGAACACACAGCACCATCATCTATTGTGCAGGAATATGCAGAAGATATCGACTTGGACTTTATCAAAAAAGACTTTGTTCCCATGCTTCAATCCATGCAGATGGGAACAACACGAATTAAAAATATTGTCCAGTCACTACGAACCTTCTCTCGACTAGATGAATCAGCACAGAAAAAAGCTGACCTGCATGCAGGAATAGATAGTGTTATTCTCATTTTGCAAAGCCGCCTAGAAGCACAAACGCAAATAAAGGGAAAGCAAACAAGGCATCGCCCCAAACTCGAGCTTGTCAAAGACTATGGGCAGCTGCCGTGCCTCACCTGCTACCCAGCTAAACTCAACCAAGTATTCATGCATCTTATTGTCAATGCCATTGATGCACTTGACGAAAAATTCATGGCATTGTCTCCTGAGGTGCTGCCCAAAGAGAAACCTACTCTCAAAATTTCTACAGCTTTCAATAATGAACAGATCCTAATCCGTGTTGCTGACAATGGTATAGGTATCTTAAAAGAGAATAAAGGTAAAATATTCGATCAGTTTTTTACTACAAAAGAGGTCGGAAAAGGAACAGGCCTCGGACTCACCATCTCCTACAGTATTGTCACTCAAGACCATCGCGGGCATATTTCTTTTCGCTCTACAGAAAACAAAGGCTCTGAATTTATGCTCACATTGCCTCTATAATGCCTGCATTCATCCGAAAAAGTACAAAATAGTCGGCATATGTCCCACGCCACCAACTACGCACGCTATCGTGATTTGTCTCCCACCGCATACGCTGACGGACTCGGTAGAGAGCAATTTATGGACATCGGCATTCATGAACTGTGGCCCCAAGTTCCTCGTATCGCTGGCCCAGCCTACACTGTACGCTGCGTACCCGGAGACAATTTGATGTTGCACGCAGCCATCTATAGAGCACAGGCAGGCGACGTAATTGTTGTAGAGGCAGGTAACAGTGACTATGCTATGAGTGGGGGAAATGTCTGTGCGATCGCACAAAAAAGAGGCATTGCCGGTTTCATCATTGACGGCGCTATCCGCGATATTGCCGAAGTTCGAGAAGCTCGCTTTCCTGTTTTCGCCAGAGGCTGCATCGCCAAACCCGGTGTCAAAGAAACCCTCGGTGAGCTACAGGTTTCTATCTCCTGCGGAGGTGTCAGCGTTTCACCGGGTGATATGGTCATCGCCGACGAAGAAGGCATCGCTGTGATTCCTCATAGCCAGCTAGATAGCGTTTGGCAAATTGCTAAAAATAGAACAGATAAAGATGCCGCTCAGTCTCTTGCAGACTGGGAATATCTCCATCGCCAAAAAATTGAAAAGCTGCTTTCAGACAGAAAGTTCAAAGAACCAAACTAATCGCATATCAGCAATAAATTTTCGCTTACACAAGAGCCTCCTATCTCATGAGACCAGATGGGAGGCTTTCGCAGGTCCATGGGGTTTCTACATACGCCAGCATTTCCTAATTGATATTAGAAACGTTGGCTTCAGTACATTTACAAGTTCTGAAAGCAATTTTCTCGCTTATTTTTGTAACGGAGCACTCTCTAATCTTTGACCAAAAGCTGGGCCAAAATTAAGCCACTGCGTAAAGGATTTCTTAGCTTGGCTATAGCGACTCTTTTCATTCACCTGCTCTCAGTCACTTCTACCTAATCTACATCGTATTTATGACTACTCTTCACTTCTCTAGTCCCTTAAGAGCCTTTGCCCATAGACACTACGCTACTTTAGAAAAAAGGTATGCTACCGTCAAAGAAGAGTCTCGCAACCTCGTAATTATCGATGCAGAAGTTGACGAAATATCCTGGTTTCTGAAAGAACTAAAGTCAGGGTATGAGGTGGAATTTCTATCCCAAGCAGAAGACGGTATCGCACAAATTTCCGAGATTCTCAAAAAATATCAAAATCTCCAATCACTCCACCTTGTCTCTCATGGCCAGCCTGGTGCAATACAGTTAGGGAATACGTGGCTTACAGCAGACAAACTAGCCAGCGAACCATACAGCGTCATCAGCTGGGCAAAAGCACTAGCGACCAGCGCTAATGTCTTTATATACGGTTGTCAAGTCGCTGATGGCAAACAGGGCAAACGTTTTGTAGCACTATTGCAAGAATTTTTAGGGACAAGCGTCTTCGCATCTAAATCGCTAGTTGGTCATTCTAGCCTAGGTGGCTCCTGGGAAATTGGCGCAAACCCAACTGTGCAGTCAGATTTAGCATTTGACGAAGCTGCACTGCAAAGCTATCCAGCAGTGCTATCAGCACCGTCTCATACTATCGCCGTTGGCCCACAAGAGATCGTACAGATCGGTAGCGATATCGATGGTGCTGGCACAGACGACTTTGCCGGTTTTTCAGTTTCCCTCTCAGCCGGTGGCAATATAGTAGCTGTCGGTGCTTTTGGTAACGATACCAACGGTGAGAGTAGCGGCCACGTCAGACTCTATGAACTTGTCAATGGCAACTGGCAACAGCTTGGCAGTGATATCAATGGCGAAGCTGCCATTGATGTTTCTGGGCGCTCGGTTTCGCTTTCTGCCGACGGCAGTACCGTCGCCATCGGTGCTCACCTAAACGATGGCAACGGAGGTAACAGCGGTCACGTTCGGCTTTTTCAATTCAGCAATGGAGATTGGCAGCAGGTCGGCAGCGACATTGATGGCGAATTTAGTGGGGACACTTCAGGTATTTCCGTTTCACTAGCAGCCGACGGTAGCACAGTAGCAATTGGCGCGACAGGTAACGACGGCAACGGTAACAGTAGTGGACATGTTCGACTTTTTCAGCTGAACAACGGTAATTGGCAGCAGTTGGGTGCTGATATTGATGGCGAAGCTGCCAATGACTTTTCAGGTAGAGCGGTTTCCCTCTCAGCCGATGGTTCTATTGTAGCCATCGGTGCCAATGGTAACGATGCTAACGGCAGCAACAGTGGCCACGTCAGACTCTATGAACTTGTCAACGGCAGCTGGCAACAGCTCGGCAACGATATTGATGGCGAGGCTTCAGGTGACGACTCTGGTATTTCAGTCGCGCTTTCAGCAGACGGTAGCACTGTTGCTGTAGGTGCAACAAAGAATGACGGCAACAGTGGGCACGTCCGGCTATTCCAACTCAACAACGGCACTTGGCAACAGTTAGGTAACGATCTTGATGGTGAGGCATTAGGTGATGAGTTTGGTACATCAGTCTCACTCTCAGCAGATGGGAGTACGGTTGCCGTTGGTGCAGCAGATAACGACGGTAATGGCGGTAACAGTGGCCATGTTCGCCTTTTCCAGTGGACAGCTGGCGCTTGGCAACAAATCGATAGTGATATTGATGGTGAAGCCGCCGGAGATGAATCTGGCAAATCGGTCTCGTTATCAGCGAATGGTCGTACCGTTGCCATCGGCGCTGATCGCAACGACGGCAATGGCGATAACAAGGGCCATGTTAGAATCTACGGCCTAGAGTCTACAACGGCTACCGTAGATGAAGATACTGTCTTAGATCTTAGCGGCATTACTGTTACTGATGCAGATGGCAATTTAGCAACAACTCAGCTCAGCGTCTCAAACGGCATCCTAACGGTAGACTTAGCAGGTGGTGCAAGTATCTCAGCTGGAGAGAATGATTCCAACACAATTACCCTCAGCGGTAGCGAAGCTGAGATCAATGCAGCCCTCGATACCCTCATCTATCAGGGTTCCACCAACTTTTTTGGCAACGATACATTAACCATTACTTCTACCGACACTACAGGCATTCCCCTTTCCACGAGCGATACCTTAGATATCCAGGTAACAGCCGTTGAAGATGCACCCACTCACGCAATCGACATTGATTCTCCAGAAGGCTCTCTTAACCCAACTGTTGAAGAGTCCACCTCACTTAGCCTTAGTGGCATCACCGTTAGCGATGCAGAAGGAAATCTGGATACAACTCAACTCAGCGTTATCAATGGCGTGCTTAACGTAGATATCTCTGGGGGGGCAACCATTTCTGCAGGTAGCAATGGCTCTGCTGCGCTCGCCCTTAGCGGCAGCGAAGCACAAATCAATGCTGCACTTACAACCCTTACCTATCAAGGAAACACCGACTTTTTCGGTGCTGATACACTAACCGTTACGTCCACCGATAGCTCAGGCCTTTCACCCTCCACAACAGACACTCTCACAATTGATGTGACAGAATCACCTGAGATCCCAACGACAGTAACGCTGGAAAATGGCAACCTAACTATCACCGATAGCACCGGCGTTCTCACACGCAACAACATAACCATTACTGAAACCGCAGCAGCCATTACAGTCACAGATCCTACCGTCGCTATCGCAGCAGGCGCAGGAACAACTCAAATAGATCCTAACACGGTAGAAATCTCGCGCTCAGCGATAACAGGGACTATCACGTTTGATCTACTGACCGGTAGACATACTGTTGATGCTTCAGGCCTGAGCCAAGACATCATTGTTGACGGTGGCAACAAAATTGATACGATCCTTGGCGGAGATGGTGCGGATCGCCTCATTGGTAAAAATGGCGCTGATGTTCTCTCAGGTGGCAACAACAAAGATATTATTCGCGGCGGAGAAGGGGCAGATACGCTCGATGGTGGCAACGATATCGATACCGTTGATTACATCGGTTCAGCATCAGGTGTGACAGTAGACTTATTTGCTGGCACTGCCAGTGGTGGCGATGGAGAAGGTGACACTCTCGACAACTTTGAGCGTATTTATGGCTCTGACCATGGCGATCAACTTTCAGGCGATGGTGGCAACAACTTTATCTGGGGTCGGGCTGGTGCAGATGTCCTAAATGGCGGCGGTGGCAACGATCTTCTCCGTGGCGGCGAAGGTGCAGATGTGCTCAATGGCGGTAGCGGTAACGATGTTGCCGACTACCAAACTTCTACTGCTGCAGTATCTGTCAACTTGCTAGCAGGTGTGGCAACTGGCGGTGAAGCGGACGGCGATAGCTTCTCGAGCATCGAAAAAGTCTTTGGATCGGCCTTTGACGATAGTCTAACTGGCGACAATAGTAACAATATTCTCGTCGGCAACGATGGTGCCGACAGCCTATCAGGGCTGGGTGGCAACGACATCCTAAGAGGTGGACTGGGCGCAGATACGTTAGACGGTGGAGCTGGTAACGATGCCGTAGACTATCGCAGCTCAGCATCAAGCATATCCATCGATTTATTCCTCAACAATTTTTCGGGTGGAGATGCCAATGGAGACACTGTTCTAAATGTAGAAAGAATATTTGCATCTCACTTTGATGATGTGATAGTCGGTGATGCGAACAATAATATTTTGTATGGCTACGACGGTGCTGATACGCTCTCTGGTGGCTCAGGTAACGATATCATTCAAGGCGGTGCAGGCTTTGATGTCTTAGATGGCGGCGTTGGCAAAGATACGCTTGAATACAGACAATCAGCAGCAGGCGTTGTTATTGATTTGTCAACTGACTCAGCCAGTGGCGGAGATGCACAGGGCGATACCATTAGCAACTTTGAGCGTGTTTTTGGTTCCCAGTTTGACGATACACTTGTCGGCGCTAATGATGGCAATATCTTGCGAGGGAACGACGGCGATGACATGCTCTCTGGTTTGGGCGGGGTAGATCGATTGAGAGGTGGAAACGGGGCCGATACGCTCCTAGGCGGCGGCGGTGCAGACATCTTTGAGCTAGCGGCTCTTAGCGAATCGACATTGGCGGGCTACGATACGATTGCTGATCTCAACGCCAATCAAGACCGCATTGATAGCGTTAGTGCGATCGCACCTGGTAGCATTACCCAAATCGGCAATATCAACAGTCTTGGACCCATCGCACTCGAAACAGCACTTGATTCTAACAGTTTCACAGCTGATAGCGCAGCGGTCTTTACCGTTGGCAGCGGCCAAAGCCAACAAACCTTCATAGCTCTAAACGACGACACAGCCGGATTCCAGACGAATAACGATGCCATTATCGAAATCACTGGATTCACGGGTAACTTGAACAACTTACAAATTGTTTAAGTCAGTTGAATAGTAGCTCTCTAGCAGTAGCTCTCTAGCTACTGCTGAATTTTTATCGGTTTAGTCAGTTCGGTAGCTTATTGCATCATAGGTATAGCCATTTTTAGCGGCTATACCTATGATGCAATAAGGCCCTATGTGCATAGCAATCAGCCTTTAGCGTGTCCTACCTTTCCCCTTCTGCTTGTTGATTCCTATAGAAAAGAATCAGGAATCGTTCCAACTTAGTTGGAACAATATCACGACGAGTAGTCTTTGCGGTGCCTTTTAATGTTTGAAGGCACCGCAGTTATCCTTAGCTAACCTATGGGTTCTTCTGAGCGATTCACAATGCTTGAGAAACGGGTTAAAACAGAACATCTCAAAGCTAACTTCTTTAGCTTTGAGATGTTCTGTTTTAACCCTGTATCAGCAGCGAATTTACTTTTTGGTAAACTCCTCTAGGAAGTCTCTAATTTGCTTCAGCTGGAATCCTTTTGCCATCTTTTTGAGCTGATGAATGAACCCTGCGCATTCAGGATATGAGTCATAAATCGAATCACATTCTTTAACCAAGTCTGTTAGTAGACCTCTGCGACTCAAATCGTATAGTTTCACAAGCTCACCTTGCGGCGGTGCCACGACTTTAAGCTGTTTCTCCGGCTCAATATTTTCGCTATCAGCTATGTCAGTAACATCTTCATAAATCCACTCTAGCTGAAGCTGATTCTTCAGGGCTAATAGTAGCGCTTCTGCCTGAACAGGCTTAGGCACAAACTCATTTGCCCCTGCCTCAAAGCTCTTGTATCGATCAGACTCAAACACGCTTGCAGAGGAGACAATGATAGGCACTGCTTTCAATGCTTTTATAGAAGAGGACCTTAGCTGCATCATCAGCTCATAGCCATCAATTCCTGACATTGAGATATCGGTGATCACCAAATCTGGCTGTAGTTCAATGGCCTTAGCTAACCCATCTTGGCCATTTTCAGCCTCTACAATCTCGAATCCGATGGGCGCTAGTAGGTTCATCAATACAGATCGGTTTTCCCAGCGATCATCTGCGACAACAATTGTACGCCTGGGCCCCTCAAAGCCAATAATTTTCCCTTTTTGAGATGTAATAGAAGACGCAACCCAGTCGCGAGCCTCTGGTACTTCTATATCAAACCAAAATAAGGTTCCCTCATTTAAAGTACTTTGCACTTCTAGCGTTGTGCCCATCATATCGACAATTTTGTGGGTAATGGCTAGACCTAAGCCAGTCCCTTCCGACTGCTTGTGGCTGCTGCCTACTTGTTCAAAAGGCAAAAATATTTTCTCTAACTGTTCTTCCGTCATGCCGACACCCGTGTCTTGTACCTGAAAGCGCAGGCGATAGACATCTTCAGATTCTTTCTGAGGACGCTGAGCTTTTACAACGAACTTGACGTAGCCAGCATCTGTAAACTTAATGGCATTACCCAACAAATTAATCAGAACTTGGCGCAGCCGCTTCTCATCAGCTTCAATACCCACGGGCAGATCAGGTTCCGCATCATAAATAAATTCAATCCGCTTTTGCTCGGCTTTGATCCGACAGATTTCAGCAACGCCCTGTAAGAAAGATGGAAAATGAAATTCAGCTGGATTCAGCTCCATTTTCTGCGCTTCAATTTTAGAAAGGTCTAAAATGTCGTTAATCAGGGTCAGTAGATGAGAACCACATTGATTAATAATGCCAGCTCCTTTTTGGTCTTTTTCAGACAGGCTCTTAGAACGCAGTAAAATCTGTGCATATCCTAAAATCCCATTCAGTGGGGTTCTTAACTCATGACTCATGTTTGCCAAGAACTCACTCTTGGCACTATTCGCAACTTCAGCAGAGTCTTTAGCTGCCTTTAATTCAGTCGTTCGTTGCTCAACGCGTCTTTCTAATTCTTCATTGCTCGAAGCAAGGGCCATAAAAGATTCTTGTAACTGCTGAGCCATCTGATTAAATGACTGAGATAGCGTATTTAACTCATTGACCCTAGAACCACTCACATTTTGATTCAGCTTTCCAGCAGCCATGGATTCAGAGGCGTCACTCAGCTGAAGAATAGGCTGTGTAATCCAACGAGAGGTGTATAGACCTAGTGCGATCGCAACAACCAAAGCTAAAAAGCAAAGTGCTATGGTCATCCTAGTGTTTGCGGCGATCCGACCCATAAAGTCAGATTCTGGCACGACGACGACCATCAGCCAGTCTAATCCCGCCTCATCTTTCCACGGCGTCACCTGAATAAACTGATGTTCCTTCCCCTCCAGCCAAAAGTCAAAATGACGTGACGTCTCAATCTTATTAAGATCACCAACTTCCTGCACGAGAAATTGAGCAGTTGCACTAATAGACTCATCGCCACTTTCTGTTGCATTTAATCGCTGTGGCTTACCGTTTACCAAAATATAGGAAGCTTCTTCACTGGAGCTTGCGACCAAAGAGCCGTCCCGCTCCATAATGAATGTCTTACCAGAAGGGCTGACCTCCAAAGCGCTCAAAAAATCATCAATCTGAGACAGCGGCTGCTCTGTTGCAATACTTCCCGCAATATTGCCATCTTCGTCATATACAGGACGGGCAATCGCAACAGATAGCGTATATGGGGCTGTCTCCCATTGATAAATTGGTGTCCAGACCAACTTACCTTTATCGACTGCTTCCGCATACCAGCCCTCTTCAACAAAAACAGAATGACCTTCCAACACCTCAGCTAGTTCTGTACGCTTACCTTCGTCATCTGTGTGGTAAGTGTATAGACTTGAATCGCCCTTTAGCCTAGGAGAGACTTCATGTACCGAAATACTGCCATCTTCAAAATAGTATCCGGCAGAGGCCATTTCTCCTTCTGTAGAACCATATAGTAGATAGCCTATCGGAAACCACTGCATCTGATGCCAAAAGTACTCCCCTAGCTGCTCAATCTCTGAAGGGTCCAAAAGCCCTAAATCAAAAGCTACCCCGTTTGTTTTCGTGACCTGACGGGCAGTAACCAAATAGTCATCTAAATGCTGATCGATGCGGTTGCTTGCTTCGGCTCTAAGCTGCTCAGCAAGATCGTTAACGGCCCTCTGCCCATTACGTAGCGATAGATATCCAGTCAATCCTACGGCAGCGCATACTTGTAGTACAAAAGGTAGTACTACCATCAACCTCAGCGAAATATTTCGCTTTTTAGGTTCACTCATACGGTCTCGATTGCTTATCAGCATTTTCATAAATCAACTATCACTTTCGTTAAAGATTATTGAAGCCTTCAAAAAAGCGCTAGATTCAATAAAATTACTGATATCTCGCTTTTCTATCAAAAAATAAGTGTTGGAAACGCAGCCTAATCAAGAGCAGAACAAAACTACATTCCTAATCCTGTACGCAAAATCTGAACATCTCATAACGAAAGACATCAGAGAAATCAACGGTTAGAGTTTTCTGAAGACGATTTAAGCCCTTTGGGTCGACCAGCACCTGATCTAGTTTCCTCGCGTCAATAATACCCGTAACGAAAAGGAAACTTTACGCCTGATACACCAGGGAAAATACGAGTGTTTAATTTCTGATAAAAAATCAGTAGTTAAACTGACTGCAAAAGTCAAAAAAATACTTCCACGAAGAAGCTTTTTCAGAAAAAGTTTCCGGAAAGAAAGAAATCCCTGACTCTAGGGGCTTTCGTTGCAAAAATAATGATGAAAGTTCAATTTTTTCAGTGTTTCTCAGGAGGACTTTTCTTTAGCTTGATTAAAAAAAATAGACCTAAATCCTATTAAAAAAGCTATTTAAACCTGTTCAAGGGGGAAAACCCCATAGTAAATGTAATTCAAGGATATTACGCAAGCCATTGAATTGACTTATTACCTAAAGTAAGGAACGGATTACATAGGGCGATTAGAAGGCGTCATGAAAGTAGTACATATCTTTACTTGTAAGAGCATTTCCTCTACTAGCTAGGTACTTTTTGGCACCTGACATGACAGTGCCAACTAAACGTCAAGTAAACAACAGCTGATTTTAGTTATTGATAAATGCTCAACGAAATGCAGCAAGAGTCAAGTAAATTCTCTCATTTAATTGTTTTAATGACATTGTCTTGTTTGAAGCGGCTAATACGTTAATTCGCAGGCTTTACATGAAGAAACTAACTAGCTTTCCTATGTTGTTTACTTAAGTCGTTTCACACCCACTATCTGATTTCGCAATACCTCTGTTTCTCTTTCTTCTCTCTTTTAAGTGACCTTTTAGGTTTGACTATTACAGCATATGGATTTCCAGGACAGTCTCGTTCATCATCAGTGCGTTCATAAGTGGTTCGAATGCCAGGTTGAAGAAACACCAAATGCAATCGCAGTTGTCTATGGTGCACAACAGCTCAGCTATCGACAGCTAAACGGACAAGCCAATCAGCTAGCAAGACACCTTCGGACACTAGGCGTACAGGCAGATACGCTCGTTGGCATTTGCATGGATCGATCTCCAGGCATGATCATCGCCATGCTGGCAGTGCTCAAGTCTGGAGGCGGTTATCTCCCACTCGATCCGACATACCCCCGGGAGCGCATCGAACTTATGCTCGAAGATTCCCAAGTTCCTGTGCTACTTACGCAGCAAAAGCTTGCTGATACAATTCCAACCGACAGCTTACGCCTGGTGTGTCTAGACACGCAGCAAGAAGACATTGCTAGTCACAGCCCAGAAAATCTAGACATTCCTGTTGAGAGCAAGAATCTTGCCTACGTTATCTACACATCTGGCTCTACTGGCAGACCAAAGGGCGTTCTCATCGAAAACCGATCGCTGTTCAATTTTGTTCAATCTCTTACTCAAAAATATGAAGTCACTGCCAAAGATAGAGCATTACAGTTTGCGTCTATTAGCTTTGATGTCGCCGTAGAAGAGATATTCGTCACTTTGGTAAAAGGTGCTACCCTCATCCTTCGCTCGCAAGAAATGCTACGCTCCATTCCAGCGTTTCTCCACGTCTGCGAAATTTGGAACATTTCGCTTCTAAATCTACCTACCGCATTCTGGCACAAAATCTGCGCTGAACTCCCCAACGTTAAAATTCCAAACTGCGTTAGACTCCTTGTGATCGGAAGTGAAAGAGCCGTTCCCCACTGGCTAGTAGCTTGGAAACAGCATGTTTCTTCTGATATTCGTCTAGTCAATGCCTACGGGCCCACAGAAGCTACTGTAGGATCCACCCTTTGTGACCTTGCAGGACCCAACGCAGTCAATACAACTGGCAACAGGGTCTTACCTATCGGTAAACCTATTGATAATGTTCAAACTTATGTTCTCAACGAAGAGCTTCAGCCTGCGCCCTTTGGCGTAGCTGGAGAGCTTTATATTGGAGGTAGAGGGCTTGCTAGAGAGTATCTCAACAGACCTGAACTAACGGCTGAAAGATTTATCTTTATTGAACATCCAGAAGCAGGCCGCATTCGTTTATACAAAACAGGAGACTGGGTTCGCTATCGAGAAGATGGTCAGCTAGAGTTTTTGGACCGCATTGACCGACAGGAAAAGATTCGCGGATTCCGCATAGAACTTAGTGAAATCGAAACCGTTCTTGATAGTCACCCAGCCGTCCAACAAGCTATTGTACTAGCCTGGGAAGCAAGCCCTGGAAACAAGCGCCTAGTTGCCTACGTGATTCCACAGCACCATGTCAACAACGGTGCAGATTTGCAAGATCCTAGCTATCAGCTAGTGCCTAAGCTGCGCTCCTATCTGCAAGGTAAGCTGCCTAGTTACATGGTGCCAGCAGCCTTTGTGCTGCTAAATAGCCTGCCAATGACGCCCAATGGCAAGATTGACAGACGAGCCCTGCCAACGCCCAGTGCTGAACGTCCGGCCCTAGATGAAGCCTTCGTTGCACCGCTCACCTCCGTTGAGAAAAAACTGGCTAACATGTGGTCTGCGGTTCTTAGCATCTCAGAAGTTGGTGTCAACGACAACTTCTTCGAATTAGGCGGTGATTCTCTACAGACAACTCAGCTAATTTCTCAGATAGAAAAAGACTATACAGTTGTTATCCAGCTGTTGGACTTTTTCAGTATTCCTACTATTGCTGGACTAGCTGGTGCAATTCAGCGCGTCAAAAGTAACAAAGAAAAATCTACTGAGCATATGAGCATTAAAAAACTCAGTGCTGAAATTGTTTTAGATGAGGCGATTCAACCTGCTAATCTCACTGTAGCGCAGGCTAACAAACTAACTGAAGAGAAGATTTCTAACCCAAAGGCTATCTTCTTTACAGGTGCAACTGGATTTTTGGGTGCGTTCTTGCTCACTGAGGTCCTCAAACAGACCCAGGCAGATGTTTACTGTCTTGTTCGCGCAGAAGATTTACCGCAGGCATGGCAAAAGTTGCGCACAGCACTGGCTCCCGCCATTGGCAAAAACGAAGCTCTGTACGACCGAGTCATTCCTGTTCTGGGTGATTTGGGTCAGTCAAAGCTGGGCATGTCATCGGTACAGTTTAAGCAGTTGACTCAAACAATTGATACCATTTATCACTGCGGTGCCAACGTCAACCTGCTTTACCCATACAAGGCTCTGTATGGAACGAATGTCAGAGGCACCCATGAAGTTTTAGCACTGGCCAGTACCCATCACCCTAAGGCTGTCTACTATCTCTCCACGCTAGACGTTTTCGAGTCTCTCGCCAACACAGGTATTCACGAATTCTTTGAGGATGCGAATATTGCGCTGGGGAAAGGCATTTCTGGTGGTTATGCTCAAAGTAAGTGGATTGCGGAAAAGATGGTGGCTGAAGCAGGCAGGCGTGGTCTTCCTATATCTATTTATCGACCAGGTATGGTAACGGGGCATAGCCAGAGTGGTTACTCCAACACCAGCGATATTTTTTGTCGCTTGGTCAAGAGCCTAGCAGAAGTAAAGCAGGCACCCATACTAGACTTGCTAATTGACATGACGCCGGTTGACTATGTTAGCCAGGCCATCACTTCACTATCACTACAGCCAGCATCTATTGGAAAAACATTCCACGTAGTTAATCCACAACCTATGCCTTTCAGTGATATTGTCAGCACTCTAGATAGCTTTGGCTGCCCAGTAGAACGAGTAGATTATCCTCAGTGGAAGCAAACGCTCAAGCGCTTACCAAATGCCATGAGTCCCCTAGCTGCCTCCCTCTCAAATGAAGATAAAGACGGCGATAAAACTTGTTTAGAACTCTGGCTAGGTGGGAATGATCGATTTGACAATGAAAACACCCAAAAAGGATTGAAGGCGGCCTATATTGACTGTCCTAGAGGTGATGCAAAACTGCTAAAGACTTACCTAAAGTACTACGCCGAGTGCGGTTTCCTAGAGGTCTTGACATCTGTTTTGAATTGAGCCTATCAGCAGCACAGCTCCCTTAAAAAGTTACACAGGATTTGAACACGTGACAGATTTCGTAACCGAACTCGGTAAAATAGCAGGCGTCTTGGCTTTTTTGGGATATATTCCATATCTGCTATCTATTGTTAGAAGAAAGACGCTCCCAAATCCGGCTACTTGGTGGATTTGGAGCATCATGGGCGCGATCTTACTAGCCAGCTACTACGCGGCTGGTAACCAAGATGCCATTTGGGTACCCATTAGTTACTTTATTGGGCCTACGGTTACAGCAATTCTGTCTGTTCGATATGGGCGCAATGAATTTAGTAAGTTTGAGTGGTACTGCCTAGCGGGCGCGGGATTTAGTCTGTTGCTGTGGTGGCTGACAGACTCTCCAGAGATAGCTCTTACTATCAATATTATGATCGACTTAATTGCGATCGCACCCACCCTCAGAAAAACTTACTTCAAGCCAGATAGTGAAGATCCTCTCTCTTGGAGCATTTTCTGGGTTGCTAATACGCTTAACGTCTGTGTTGTTTTACTCTCTGGGAACATCACATATGGTGCTCTAGCCTATCCTCTAGAGCTCTTTCTATTGCCCACCTCGATTATGTTTTTGGTCATTCGCGGGAAGCTATCGAGCAAGCGTGCACAGCCTAGAGAAAAATTGCAGAGCTCTTATCAGAATAATCAAGCAGTCAAAAAATCAGGTAGCGAGTCTGTAGCTAAAAGCAACAGTAACTATGGCGAATTAACAGAGAAAGTCGTCACCTTTAAGACACCAGGATCTAACGAACACTTTGGTGACGCCCTAAATGACATGGTTAGGCAAGCTGCACGTCAAATTATTACCCGTGCAGTCACTGACGAAATCAATGAGGTGCTTGGTCAAGATATAGCTTCTCAGCATGTTGGAACACTGCAAGAGGCAGACGCGAGCAAAAGTGCTACTCTATCAAGCGATCAGCTCTTCCAAGCTCCTGATGCGTACGCATCGCAATACAATCTACTGCAGACAAAAGAAAAGAGCACCGCGTCATCATCGATAGCGTCTCAACCTACCTCTCAATCTGAAAAGATTGAAGCCATAGTTGCACCCAAACAGCCGCATGAGCAAAATGCACTACCAGATTATCTAGAAAAAGAGGATAGCGTAGCAGCCCTTATGCCTTGGCTATATTTGAGTGGAAATACGGCAGAGCAGACAAGTCAGATTTTTGTTGAGAGGTTTGGTAAAGCCACTGACGCTGTTACGCCCTCTGTCCTTTCTCAAATTGAAGCTCAATGGGAGGAAGACTATCAGGCTTGGGATGCTCGATCACTTTCACGTAAACGATATGTCTATCTGTGGGCTGATAGTATCGATCTCGTAATCCAAGGAAAGCAACAGCGAATTTTAATTATGGCTGGAGTAAGCTCCGATGGCTACAAGGAGTTGCTCTCAATAACCATCGCTGGACTAGATGAAGAGAAAGCTTGGGGCCAGATGCTGTTACAGCTTCAAGAAAAAGGGCTGAGACAAGCGCCACAGTTAGCCATCGGGAAGGATTGTCTGGCTCTATGGAATGTCTTGCCACAAGTATTTCCAACGACTCAGCTGCAAGGGTGCTGGGACTACAAAACAGCGGCTGTGCTCAAAAAACTACCTTCTCAGCTTCATGATAAGGCCGCTAATCACCTGTGGGAAATCTATCGTGCGGAGACGAAATCTGATGGGCATCAGGTTTATGCTCAATTCATAAAAGACTATCAGGTCAAATACCCTGAAGCCATTGACAGCCTCATAAGTTCGAAAGAAAGACTCCTGTCTTTCTATGACTTTCCCGCAGAACATTGGCAACACATACGGTCAGTCAGCTTGCTGTCATCGACGTTTTCAACTATGCGCGTAAAAAACACACAAGACGTAGCGCCTATTAGTGAAGGTGAGTTGTCTGAGAAAGTCGCTTTGACCTACGTTTTCAAATTAGTTGAAGGTGCCCAAAGAAAATGGCCTAGGTTACCAGGCGCTGTATTTTTGGGGGATGTGATTGAAGGTGCTGCCTTCAGAGATGGCCTTCGTATTGAAGGACAAACAGAAGGGCAAGATACCCCCGCAGAAATGAATAGTCAAAAAGTAGCTTAGGCTTTTCTACAGCACAGCCATGAAAAGGATTTCAAACAGAGGTTGCCATCTCAAGTGCCCGAAGCATCTTAGTCTATCGATTTATTATTCACCGGGGAACCCCCCTTAAAAGCGCAATTCTTTAATTGCTCTAACCGATAATAAAGAGTCTTAGCCCGTAAATAAAGTCCGCTCAAATTTCCACACAGCATCTTATATTAAGGTGAAAACATGCTCCCCAATAAAGAGCCTCAAGGCATCTTGATTGTTGACGACAATCCTACCAACTTAGAAGTGCTATCTGAATCTTTGATTCAAGAGGGGTTTCAAGTAGCTGTGGCTATTGATGGGGAAAGTGCATTAGAGCAAATTAGCTATCACCCACCAGAACTAATTTTGCTAGATGTAATGATGCCTGGGATAGATGGCTTCGAAACCTGTCAGCGCCTTAAAGAAAACACTGAGACACATAACATTCCAGTCATTTTTATGACTGCACTGTCTGACTCTCATAACAAAGTCAAAGGACTGTCTCTCGGTGCAATAGACTATATCACGAAGCCTTTTCAGCAAGAGGAAGTTTTGGCAAGGGTAAGAGTGCATCTTCAGGTACAAACCCTGACAAGGACACTTAGTAACCAAAATAGTCAGCTTAAGGATGAGATCGAAAATCGCCAACAGGTTGAGGCACAGCTAGTTGATGCGAACAGTGCGCTTGAAAATCTCAATCATGATTTGGAACAGCGAGTAGAAGAGCGTACTCAGAAGCTAACAGAAGCGCTACAAACCGTTCGACAAACTCAAGTGCAATTAATCCAGCAAGAAAAGCTGTCTGCATTAGGGCAGCTGGTGGCAGGCATTGCCCATGAAATCAACAATCCCGTCAATTTTATCCATGGCAATCTTGACCACGCTAGCAGCTATGCTCAAGATTTACTGTCTCTGTTTGGCCTGTATGCGCAGAACTATCCAAATCCAACAGACGATATAAAAAGTAAAATGGAGGAAATTGATGTCGATTTTTTAACAGAAGATCTTCCGAAGCTGCTTAGCTCTATGCAAGTGGGCACAGATCGTATTCGCGATATAGTCTTGAGCCTGCGTATTTTTTCTCGGCTAGATGAAGCCGAGGTTAAGGATGTCAATATCCATGAAGGAATTGACAGTACATTATTAATTTTGAACAGTCGAATTAAAGGGGATGTGCCACCCTTTCCTATCTCTGTTGTTAAGTCATACAGTGAATTGCCTAAAGTAAAGTGCTATCCAGGCCAGTTAAATCAGGTCTGCATGAACATTTTAAGCAATGCTATTGATGCGTTGGAGGAAGAAGCAGAAGAGACCAACGATGGCAGCTGGCAGCCAGAAATCTGTATTCGCACAGAGCTTGTAGGCAACGATAAAGTAAGCATTCACATTGCTGACAATGGGCCTGGTGTACCAGAAGATCTATTAGAGAAAATATTTGATCCCTTCTTTACGACCAAAGCCGTTGGAAAGGGTACAGGCTTAGGGATGTCTATAAGCCACGAAATTATCTCTGAAAAGCACAACGGCACACTAACTTGTAAAAGGTTGGAACCTAGAGGCACCCAGTTTACGATCACAATTCCCACTTTTCAGGAAGTCGTAGAATCGGAAGGCTATATCACTGATGAGGAAATGCAAGAATCTTTGATAGAGCTAGAGGCAGAAAGTGATATTGATAGCTCAACGCTAAATCACTCGTCGAATGAGGTGGACATAGATATTTTTGATGCTACAAACCTATCGCAAGAAGCGTTGGAAACGTCGATGCCAGGAGCAGGCATAGAGAGTGTAGGAGCTTCGGGCATAGAAAAGTTTGAATCCAGGCCGAAAGAAAAGATGCCTACGATTGAATCATCGACTCCGGCTGACATCAGACATTCACCGATAGTTGCAAAAGCGATTGATTTATCTAAGGCTGACGATGCTGCTGAGAGCGTAATTTCCACCTTGAGAAAGCCCGCAGAAACGTTTGCCCAGGAAACAGAGTCTACAGGAAACACACGCTCTGTCCCAGAGGCTGATCATCAGCCAAGATTTGCGAGAGCACATGAGCCAGAGAAGTCTTGGGTTGAGATCGCTGAAGTCACACGGACATTGAATAATGAGACGGTGCGTCCTGTTGTTCAAACAGAGAAAATAGATACAACTGTAGAGGCAAAGCCTGACTCAAAAAACTCATCAGCAAAAGAGCCTGCGTCAAGCCCGGAAGAGAATAGCTCAGAGGATAAAAAAGAGCTACCAGCTCATACCAATAAGTCTTTACTTTTATTAGATGAGTCAGTATTTTCAAGCTTTGATAGATTCTCTAGATAAATGGATAGTGCACCACCACAGGTGATTAAGAGAATTCCTATAAGCATCAGCATGTTAGGGATTTCTTTGAAAAACAACCAGCCGATACCAGCTGCGAAGATGACGCTACTGTATTGGAAGACACCAATCTGGTGGGGTTCGGCATACTGATAGGCTTTGACTAACAGCAGTTGAAATAATAGAAAAGAAACGGTTGCACAGATAGTGGCTGCTGTTGTTGAGCTGGTTAGGGGTTGCCACTGCCATATGGCGATAGGTGCCATTAGGACAAAGCCAACTAATAGATAATAAAGTGTTTGGACTAGGGGCGTTTGGGTGCGGCTTAGCTGGCGAACTGTTAGGAATTCTATGGCGGCAGAAAGACCTGCACCCAGGCCAAGCAGGTTTGCGGGATCTTGTAATAGCTCGTGGCTGGGTTGAACGACGAGCAACAAACCGATGAACCCGAGGGCGATCGCGCCCCATAGCTTTTTAGAAATTTGCTTGTCCAAAAACAACGCGCCAATAATGGGAATAAAAACGGGTGTCGTATTGAGTAGCACGGTAGCACTCACTAAACTTCCTAGCCCTGCGGCCCAGACGAATAAATAGAATCCTAGCAAACCGAAAACAGCGCGTAATAGATAAAAAGTCATCGTTTGTCTGTTCCAAGCGGCCTGAATATCTTCAGGGCTGCGCCATATCGTCAATGGCAAAAGAATAAGTAGCGCTAACGTAATCAACAGCCACAAAAACTGGCCTGGCGCGATCGCATCTAAAATTTGCTTTCCTAGAGCACCCTGTACCGTATTTGCAAAAAATCCTGCTGTGATGAGCGCAGCACCTGTCAGCAAGGCGGAAGAGGAGGCTTCTGAGGGGTGGTCTTTTATATCTGCGTTTCCTTGCTGATTGAGGCCGTCGGATGTGTCAGAATTCATTAAAGTGAGATGGGTGGAATGGTTCGTGGCAAAAAATTAGAGAAAGCCTAAAGGAAAAGCTTAGACTAGTAACGAGCCGTTCGCCTCGCAAGAGAGTTCATGAGAGTCATCAAACTATTATGCATAGGCCTGCTGCTGTTGCTTTCGGGCTGCGGTGTTTTTGCTCAAACGCCTCCTGAATCGGCTATTCGCCTTGCGATCGCTCAGCAGCTGACACATATGCAGCAAGGTCTTTCAAAAGATTTGGGACTGACTCAAAAGTCTAGACCTGCTAATCGCTTTGAGCCTAACTTTAAGGTAGACAAAGTCTATATTCAACGTCGAGACAAGGTAACTGATAGTAGGATATTAGGCCGGGAAAGCATAGACGAGGCTTACCGAGTGCAAGGGACGTTCGATGCTACGCTGCTTGGCCCCAGTAAGCAGAAATTTCAGCAGAATAGCTCTTTTGATCTATTGCTGGGAACTGATTCTGAAGATGTCAGCGAAGTAAAAACTTGGTTTTTGCTTCAGCCGTAGGTAGGGACTTATGACAAAGAAGGAGATTTGCAGAGAAGGACATTTGCAGAGAAGGACACTATTTAATCGAGGCCGCCTCAATAAAAATTCGTTTAACATCGGTGTGTGTTTCGCGGATTTTCTTTTCGATTCGTCTGACGGCTCCCTCAATTTCGTCGGCAGACAGTTCGTCTTTGAACTCGATATTGAGCGCTAGCATAACGTCTGTAGGGCCTAAGTGAAGCGTAATAGGCGCTTCGGAGGCGGAGACAGCATCGTCTGAGCGCACGATATTTTTGATGCTGGCACGGGTTTCCGGAGAGGCGCTTTCGCCCACTAACAGACCCTTAGTTTTGGCGACTAGGGCAATGGCGACGACAGTGAGTAGAAAGCCAATAGAGATGGATGCGATCGCATCATAAAGTGGATTGCTAGTAAACTCGCTCAGCCATACTCCTATAAAAGCAATCACCAGACCAACTAACGCTGCCGAATCTTCGACGATGACAATAAAAGCGCTGGGATCTTTGCTTTGGCGAATGGCCTTCCAAAGGCCAAGGTCAGGATCGGTCTGATTTTTTTTAAATTCTTTGATCGAGAAAATAAGTGCTGCGCCCTCAAAAACGGCGGCTGCAATCAAAACACAATAACTCACCAGTGGATTACTGGCCACTTCTGGCGACTGTAGACTGCGCACACCCTGAAAAACAGAGACCCCACCCCCCAACGCAAAAATCAAAACCGCTACCATCAGCGACCAAAAATACAGCTCCTGACTGCGACCGAGGGGATACTGTTCGTCAGAACCAGCTTCACTTTGCTTGAGGCCATACAGTAGTAGCACTTCATTGACAGAATCTACAACAGAGTGGATGCCTTCGGATAGCATAGCTGAACTACCGCTAACATAAGCGCCTACAAATTTGGCAATGCCGATGGCGACATTAGCAGCCATAGCAGCGTAGATCGAAGATTTTGAAGAGCCAGCAGACATAAACAGTACGAGTAAGCGTCAACAGTGTTCGTAGTTGCTAGCCAGCTGTTAAACGTATTCAGCAGCTGGCTATACCTTGGCACCATACCGTCTACCTCTGCGTCTCGCAAAGGCAAGAGAGTACAAGTTTAAAGACATGCATCGCGTTTATCTGCAGAGGCGCATTAATATCACCGCCATAGCTGACTGATGACTTCTGCAATGGCGGGTACCGAATCAGCGACTTCAGCATCTGTCTTTAAGAAACCCAGATCAGGCTGAGGCTCATTCCGGTTACCCAAAATTAGAAGCGTTAGCTGAACGATATCTACCAGGCGGTCATTGTCACTCCCTAACAAACCACGCAAGTCAGGCAGGGCAGGCAAGGCCTGTCTACCCAGATAGGTGAGGCCAAGGGCTGCTAGTTCCTGGGTTTCGACGCTGCCGTCAGACAGTGACGAAACTAAGGTAGGCAAAATCAAGCTGCTGTCTTCTGTGAGCGTCCAAATGGCATCTGCAGCGTAAAGACGCGTTAAGGCATCGTCGCTGTTGAGTGCTTCGGTTAGTCCAGGAACGGACTGCTGACCAATTTTAGTCAGGCTAGTGGCAATGGTTTGGTTTACGCCAGAGTCTTCGCCCAGCAGTGCCCGTGATAGCGCAGGGATTGCCACATCTGCCAGCGGACCAAAATCACCTAGGGCAGAGGCGGCCGCTTTTCGCACTTCGCTGTCTCCATCGCCTAGGGTTTCGGCCAAAATGGGGATAGCCGACTCTAAGGCCAAATCATCGAGCTGATCGACTTTGCTGATGTCACCAATAAGCGTGGCGGCTGTCTTTTTTGCCAGAGCATTGGTCGCTTCATTTTCTAGCAGATTGCCCAGCTCTGGAATGGCATCAGCGCCGATTTCGACTAGGGCATCTGCGGCAATGTCTTGAACTAGGCCGGATTCATTCGTAACAGCAGCAACGAGCAAGCTCACTAGATAGTCTTGATCAAGGCCTACTTGAGTGAGGGTACTGGTGGCAAGAGCACGTACTAACTCATCATCGTCTTTAAGCACTTCCAAAAGCGTGGGTGTGGCAGCTTCGGCTTCGGGGCCAATTTCATTGAGGGCGTAGGCAGCAGCGGCTCTAACGGGTGCGCTGTCTGACTCTAGGGCTTTGGCAAGGTCAGGGACTGCTGCCACGCCACTTTGAGCGAGCGTGTCAGCAGCAGCTTTACGAACATCCGCATCTGAATTACCTAGAGAGGCGACGAGCTCTGAGAAATCGTCAGTAGGTGTTTCTGTAATAGATGTGCCTGGCACAGGCTGGGCTGCAACCGTATTGGGTACGTATTCAGATGAGATCGCAGCTGCCTGACCGCTATTTACCAGAGCTTGATAGGCAATGGCGGCAATTTCTGCGCGGGTTGCGTTGCGCTGGGGATTGAGCTGCTGCACATCGGGATAGTTGACGACGAGCTGATTATCTGTGGCGGTGGCGATCGCAGCGACGGCCCAATCGGGAATCTCACCGCGATCAGCAAAGGCATTCAGGGCATCGCCATTGGCTCCAGAAGTCTCAATACCAAGCCCGCTAGTCAGTGATAACAATACTTCTAGGCGAGTGATGGGCTGATCTAATCCAAAGGTACCATCGGGGTAGCCGCTTAAAAAGCCCTTTGCATAGGCAGCGGAAATGGCACCGGCGGCCCAATGATCTGCGGGTACATCAGTAAAGACAACTGGCTCTCGTATGGTTGGCATTGGGAAGGCTCCACTAACGATAGAGGCAAACTGCGCCCTGGTCATTTGCTCGTCAGGGCGGAAGGTACTGTCTGGGAAGCCGCTAATGATGCTTGCGTCGGTTAGGGCCTGGACATACTGACTAGCCCAGTAGCTGCTATTGACATCGATAAAGCGGGACTGCGCAGCAGCAGGCATAGTGATAGCCGCGCTTAATGCAACAGAACTAGAAAGTGCGATCGCACGAGAGAAATAATTGTGTTGAGCAAACATGACAAGATCCTGATGTGGGGGACTTCACTGAGTTGCCTAGCAGAATATCCCATCACTATGGCTAGTCGCTACAGTCAAGGACCAGTTAGAAAGTTGGGACGTAAACCAGGGTGTTGCTCTTGATCTGCAGAGCGCTGCACGTCTATATGTACTCGATATACTCGCTGTCTTAGCGCTGTCCAGTCTGCCCGAGTGTCATACTCTCGTTTTGGGTTCTTTGTGCCCTAGGTCTGCCATAGGTTATTGCGACTTGATGGTGTGACGCTGTAGATCGTCTAGAGTGACGTGCTGGAGTGCTGCCTTATGCGTCGCAGCAAGATCTACAGGGGGAGCAACACCGTCTTCCATCGCTTCTTTCCATCTGGACGCACATAGACACCACTTGTCGCCAGGCTTGAGCCCTGGGAAATTGTACGCAGGCTGAGGCGTACTAAGATCATTTCCTTGAGCCTTGGTGTAGCTCAAAAATGCCGACGTCATTTCAGCACAGACCACATGGACGCCTCGGTCTTGGGGCCCTGTTTGGCAAATGCCGTCCCGATAAAATCCGGTCATAGGGTCAATGCAACAAGACTGCAATGGTGTTCCAAGTACGTTTTCTAACCCAGTCTTCAGTTGATCGTTCATTTGGATAATGGTGTCCTCTTATGTATCTATATCTCGTTGCTCTTTTACAGCGGCCGCATACTGAGTGGGTACAACTACCAAGAACAATATCCACCACACCACCATGACAGCGGCCACCGGCAAACTAATCCATAGCCGATGCAACAGTACCCAAGAAACTGACGGTATCAAAATTCCTGTCAAGATAATTGACCATGGCTGGCACCACCAGGGTTTAAGCGCCCACATTGAGTCAGGCATTGAATCAGGCATTGAGTCAGGCATAGACTGAGAGTTGGTAGATGAATTTACGCCATCGTTGATAGCTGACGCCTCGGACAAAGGACTCATTTTGTTATCTCTCCAAAAATTTCTACGGGTTCGATGTCGTCTGCTGGCTCGAACCCAAAAATTTGAGCATAAAAAGATAGTTCTGCATCGAGCGATCGCTTAATATTTTCGGCCTTGCGAAAACCGTGCTGCTCGCCTTCGAAAAGTAAGTAGGCGACAGGAATACCTTTTTTCTTGAGCGCGCTCACCATTTCTTCGGCTTGGTTAGGCGGTACGATTTTGTCTTCTGAGCCCTGCAAAAAAATAATGGGGCAAGAGAGCTGATCGACGGCGTTAATGGGCGATCGCGCTTCGTATACCGCTTTCTTTTCGGGATAGGGGCCGACCAAACTGTCTAGGTAGCGAGACTCAAACTTGTGAGTCTCGGCTGCCAAACTTGTCATATCGCTTACGCCATAGTAGCTAGCACCTGCCTTAAAGACATCTCGAAATGCCAATGCAGCAAGGGTTGTGTAGCCGCCTGCACTGCCACCATCAATTGCTAATCGATCTTTATCGGCGCGTCCTTTTTCGACTAGATATAGCGCTCCATTGACCGCATCATCCACGTCTACAATGCCCCATTGCTTTTGCAAACGATTGCGATAGGCGCGTCCATATCCAGTGCTGCCGCCATAGTTAACATCTAACACGGCAAACCCGCGACTTGTCCAATACTGAATAGAGGCATTCAACCCACTGGAGGCCGAAGCCGTCGGACCGCCGTGAGTCTTTACCAGTAGGGGGGGGCTTTGGGTAACTTGAAGATCGTAATCCTTGTTTTGCGGGCGGTAATAAATGCCATAGGCATTAAAGCCACCTGTCGTGGGAAAAGAAATTACTTCAGGCTCGGAAATATAGCCGGGATCAATTTCTAGGGTGCTCGATTTGCGCAGCGTCCTAGTTTCTAAGGTGTTTAAGTCTAGCTTGACGATAGCGCTGGGCTCAGTAGTACTTGCCGCAACAAATACAGCGAACCCTCTGCCCACCTGCAAACTGCCAATTCCACAGTAGGGAACAGATATTTCGTCCATGGAGCGGGCCAATGTATCTAGCCGTGCGAGTCTCGTTTTGCCCTCATGAACATAGGTACACAAAATGGTTGTATTGTCTTCAAAGCCGTAGCTACTCTGAGCAAAACCCCACTGTGGCCCCGCAAACTCTGCCTCCATAGAAAACAACGGCTCACCGCGTTCGCCTTCCCATCTATAGAGGTTCCACCAACCTGTGGCGTCACTAATGAAGTGCAGCGTGCCCGATGGCGACCAACATGGCTGGCAGACGGACTCTTTTACGTTACCAACGAGACGGTGCGGACGACTTAGGCTGCCGTCTTCTGTGACCTTAGCAAGCCATAGCTCTGTGCCATCCCATGGCATTTGTGGATGATTCCAGGTGATCCAGGCGAGCTCTGTGCCATCCGGGCTGAGCCGGGGCGATGAGTAAAAGTCGTTGCCGCTGACGAGTACTTTTGGAGTGCCGCCTTCTAGGGGAATGGTTGCGATCGCATTAATCGCCTCTCCAGGCTGCCGATGATCTTCGACAACGCAGATCAGCCGCTGCCGTTGGTCATCGATTACAGCATCTGCATAGCGCAATCCTGCTGCTGGAGTCACCTCAGGTGTTAGCGCCTCGGGCGGTGCACCAGCCGTCTGACGATATAGCCGCTGGTCGGCAAAGTTAGAAAAGTACACGACGCCCTTTTGGACTAGATAAGCGCCACCACCGTACTCATGCACTCGCGTGCGCACATTTAAAGGAGCAGGCGTAATATCGGTAACCGTACCTAGTGGATCTTCTGGCCCGTATCGTACGACGAGCTGCCGCCCACCCTCCGTAGGACGCAGCTCTCCCCAATAGATATCTGGGCCATCAAGTCGAATGGAGCCTAATCGGATACCCGTAGATACGATGAGCTCAGACGTAATCGGAGACTTCCAAGAGCCGTAGGAAGTTGAATCAACCATAGTGCAGCGCGTAAAGGTAAAGGGAAATAGCAGCGTCGACAGTCACCTAGTACAGATGGCTCAGACCGAATTTTGATATATATTTTTCTACTAGTGAATTCTATTAAAACGGACGCACAGACACAATCTGGCTAAAGGCTTAGCCGTACAACTTACAGCAAGGACAAAACCGAGAAAAAAGCCAGCTATGGATGGCAGCCGTTCAGAGCTTACCGCCGGATGAGGCCACCAGTACAATCCAATTACTAAAGTTGATACGGACTGTCCACTCCCACGGCCCAAATTTAAGAGGCTTAAGATAGGCTAAACACTAAATTAGGGGCATTTGTCGCCATTTTATGATTGGCTTGTGCAGGTTGCCCGTATCTACCAGTTTGACCGACTCCCTAGAGACTTGTATCCGAACGTAAGGACCTGACTAGCTATGGCTGCACTCCGCCTTAATCCGCAAAACTATCAGAGATTAAACAGACCTGTCAGTGCGAAAACTGCAGAGGCTGCGAAGACTGCGAAGACTGCGCGATTTTGCCACCTATCAAGCTATACATTAGTAGGCGCTGCACTACTAACTGGCCTCTTGGCAACTGCAAATCCAGTACAGGCGCAGACCAGCGACCCACTGCCAGAAGTAGAACCTAGCGCCGGAGAGAATCCAGTGCCGGAAGATACCCGATTCGAATGTCAGCTATTTAACGGCGAATACACCGTTATGTATCTGCCAGAAAGTCAGCCTCAGGCAGCCTATGCCTGGGCAACGCCTGGAGAGCTCGGCGGTGGCTGGACTGCGGAAAGACGCTGCTTCACGATTAGTGAGCGGCTAGAGTCTTATCGACCCGAAGGATTAGCAGAGCTGCAGGTCGGATTGGAAAACGGCTACGATACAGTCTGCGCCACCACAGAGCAGTTTCCTGGCCTGTGTAAAATTGTCTTTACGGTGCCGCCCGGGCAAGACCCTGTTGTCACGCGCGATCGCGTATTTGAGAACTTAACCTTAGCGGATAGTGGCACTGACACCACCATCGTCAATACCTTTACTGCTAGCGACAACAACGCGCTACTGGGCGATATCAGCGAAATCGTTAATAATTTCCCTCTGCCTGGTAATACAACAGCTGCGCCTGCGAGTAGTGGTATCAATCTCAAACCATTTTTAGCCCCAGCTGATGGTGGAACAGGCGTGGCGTTAGATCGGCCGATTTCTAATGGCCGTCAGCTAAATCCTGATAGCTTTCGCTAAGCGCTCACTCGCGTCAGCGAATCCAAACCAGCGAGTACTAAAACGTAAGTCCCCTTCTAGAACAGAACTAGAAGGGGACTTATAGTGGGGCTTGACAGAAGGGTTGATAACAGAATTAACAAAAGTAAGAAGGGTCTAGCCGTTAGTATCAGCTCGCCTGCAAGATTACGTTTACTCTTTACGTTAATGCTTTACATTTACGCTTGGTGGCTGCACCTAACAGACCAAACATCGCAAGACCAATCATGCTAGAGGGCTCAGGAATCGGCTGCCTATAGTCCCACTCTATGTCAGAAATAGCACCACTTCCAGGATAGCTAAAGCGAACCTGCGTGAGATGAACATCAGAGATATCGAATTTGAATAGAGAGTTGTCACCGCGCTGCGATCCGACTTGGGTCATGGTTACGCCGTTTAGTGAAACAGATTCACCTTGGGACGCAGCAGCATCCGTTCCGTTTGTCGCGAGGTGCTCTGCCATGAGCGCATCAATATCGATGCTCAATGCACTTCCGTCAGTTTTTTGGCCATGCACCATGATACCGCTGCCATTGTCATCAATATCTAGTAAGGAGAAACTATTAAAGGCCACGGCATGAGCAAAGTCAAAATTGATGTTGCCACCGGCCCACTCATCATCGGCACGCCAGGTGCCGTTGTTGTTGAAATAGTCTATGTTGTGTTGATTTTCTTCTTGAATGATGAGTGCATTGCCCTGTTGGCTCGTGCCCCACTCACTGCCTGTTTGTAAGTCTGGGTCTGGGCCGTCAGAGGCGTTTGTGTTGTAGGTATTTAGTTTTGCAGTAGTGCCTCCATTACGGTTGTTTACACCGCTAATGTTTGTGAGACCCCAGCTAGACCACTGGGTTGTGTTTAGAGTACCGTCTGAATTGTACGAAACAGCACCACCATTAGCACCTGAATTAAAGTCGAGGGTATAGGTTGCAGCTTGGGCTGCTGTCGATGAGAGTACGCTAAGCGAAGTTACGGTGACACCTGCTGCGATCGCAAACCATTTGTTGTTATGGCATTGAATATTGCGCTTGCGACTATTTGTTTCTTTACTGTTAGGCAGATTCATAAGGATTGATCATGACTAAATCATGCATGAGACTTGCTACTGATTTATTCAATCAAAGCCCATCTGTTCTTTCTAAGGGTATCTACTTGAATTTCACTCAAACAGAAACAAAGTGAGCCTCTATATAAAATCCCCAAAAATCAGTACTAGGAAGCATCAATAAAAGTCATCTCTGTGGCACTAAATCTCCGTATATATGCAGAAAAGATTTTCTCAAAAGAGGATGAACTCCTCTTTTCTACGTATAAAAACTGAC
>JBCBKQ010000023.1:0-33124 GCA_038521595.1 Cyanobacteria bacterium J06627_28
AAAGACAAGAGAAATATGACTCTGATCTAGATCACTACAGGCAAGAATTTCAGCAAGCTATTCAAATAGAGTTTCCACTGCCAAACTCTGTAAGAGAGCATTTTTCGCACTTGAAGGGCCTAATGAACCTTCAAGAAGAAGACGTCGCAAAAGTTGAAACAACGCTCATTGCCCAAGAAAAGCGAGCCTATCAAGACGCTTTAAGCCAGTATGAGCAAGCCTTTAGAAAAGCACTGGGTGGCTACTATCAGCTAGATCCCTCAGCCCGCGAACGACTGACCGCCAGATGGCGAAAGCTCGGCCTGCAGTCAACAGATGTAGAGCGCCTAGAGGCTTCATTAATCAGCGAATGCCAACAAAGCTACGAAGAAGTGTTAGGTCGCTATCAGCAAGAATTTGAGACTGCATTAGGCGGCTACTATCAGCTAGACCCCTCAGCCCGCAAACGATTGACCGCCCAATGGCAAAAGCTTGGCCTACAGTCAGCAGATGTTGAAAAGCTGGAGAGCGCAATAACAGAAAAAATTAGAAAAGCTTATGGAGAAACGCTAAATCAATATGCACAAGAGTTTACGGCCGCGCTGAACAATCACTATCAGCTAGTGCCATCAGTTCGCCAACAGCTCACGGCAAGGTATCGCGAGCTAGCTCTGCAGGCCGAAGATGTAGAAATGCTAGAAAACAGGATCATTGAAGAAAACCGACAACGGTATGAAACCGCCTTAAATCAGTACGCAAAAGAATTTAAGGCAGCGCTAGGAAACTATCATCAATTGGCACCAGAGGCCCGTCAGCAGCTCACGGCAAAGTGGCAGACCCTTAAATTACTAGCGAATGATGTTGAGACCTTAGAGATCAACATTACAGGCGAAGTTTCTCAAAACTACCACCGAGCACTGAGTCAGTACGAGCAAGCGTTTAAATCTGCGCTGGGTAATTACTATCAGCTAGAGCCATCAGCTCGTCAGCAGTTAACTGCCAAATGGCGTGAATTGGGCTTGAGGCTTACCGATGTTGAAAAGTTAGAGACCAGTATTCTAGAAGGCAATCAACAAACCTACCAGGAATCTCTGCGCCGTTACAAAGAAGCCTTTTGTTTGGCACTAGAAACGTGCTACCCATTAGAGTCACCTGTCAGGGCTCGACTTGATGCTCGGTGGCAGGCGCTGGGGCTACAGTCTGCAGATGTCGAAAAAATTGAAACAGAACTCACCGCCCGTAGAATACAGACCTATCAGAAATCGCTCAGTCAGTACGAGCAAGAATTTAAGAATGCATTGGGAGAATACTACCAGCTAGAGCCATCGGCTCGTCAGCATCTGTCTACCAGATGGCACGAGCTAGGCCTACAAATAGCAGACGTAGAACAGTTAGAGTCTCGCATTATAGCCAATTCTCAGCATGACTATCAGACAGCGCTCAGCCAGTACGAACAGGAGTTTAAAGTAGCGCTGGACGGTTACTATCAGCTGAACTCATCTGATAGAGAACGCCTGAGCGCCAGAGGACAAGATCTCCAGCTACAGCCAACAGATATCGATAGACTTGAATCCGTTTTGATTAATCAAAACCAGCAATCTTATCAAGCGTCGTTGAGTCAGTATGAACAAGAATTTCGCGGTGCTTTGGGTAGCTACTATCAGCTAGAGAGCTCTGCAAGAGCGCGGTTAACCGCAAAATGGCGAAAGCTAAAGCTGCGTAGCGGCGATATAGAACAGCTAGAATCGGTCGTAATAGCCGAGAGCAAACAGACCTATGAAAAAGCGTTGAACCGCTACGAGGAGGCGTTTAGAGCCGCTTTAGGCAGTTACTATCAGCTCCCAAACGCATCAGAACGTGAACGCCTAACCGAGCAATGGCGTGACCTAGAGCTACAGCTCGTCGATGTTCAGCAATTAGAGGCAAAAATTACATCCGAGCATCAACAAAACTATCAGCTAGCCCTTACCGAATACGAGCAGGCCTTTCTCAAGGCATTGGACAATACCGGGAAAGTCGATCCCTCCAGCCAACAAGCGTTAGAAATACGCTGTCAAAAGTTAGGCTTGCGCTCTGCTGATGTAGACTCGCTGGAGTCTCGTTTAATATCAGAGAAAAAGGAAGCCTATAACAAGGCTTTAGACCGCTACAGGAGAGAGTTTGAACAGGTCGCTCAGAGGAAGCGACCCATTTCGAGATTGAGTAAACTGCGATTAAACCGCCTGCGGCAGTCTTTAGGCATTCAATCTAGTACTGCCGTGACTGCCATCGAAACAGAAGTTATCGCTAGGATTGAAGCCAAAGCAGCACAGAATACTTCGACGGCCCGGCTGCACAATAAAGTCCAGTCCCACAGTGCCCAGCCCCACAGCCAAACAGTGTCTATTTCGGAGCATCCAGATGTCACGGTTGCTAATCGACCCAAAAATCGAAAGAAAGTTGTTTTAGCAGCGGGCGCAGTCTCAGCGCTAGCAGTCGTCGCCCTAGCTGCACAGCAAGTGAATGTTGCCAATAGAGACAAAGCCATTCGACAAGCCTCCAAAGAGAGAGTCCTGCAGATCCAAGCGCTGTTTGATGAGGGTAAACATCAAGAGTGTATTGAAAATGCTCAAACTGTTTCGGCAGATGATTTTTCACTCAAGCCCAGTCAGCAGTTATTGGGGGAATGTCAGGTTGCTCATGCACGCGATTTAGCCGCCGCAGAAAATTATAGCGGTGCGATCGCAGCAGCCTCTCAGCTCTCAGAAGAACACGTACTTTATAAAGAAACAAAAGCACTAATAGATACGTGGGCAGGCAACATTTTAACCTATGCCGAGAATCAATATAAAAAAGGAAATTTGCAGGCAGCCTTGGACGCTGCTGCTGTCATCCCAGTCAGCAGCAGCTTAAACCAAGAGGCAAAGGACAAAGCAAAGGAATGGAATGAACAGTGGAAAGCCAACGAAAAAGTTTTGGCAGAAGCCGAAGATGCTATCGAAGAAGGAAACTGGCAAACCGCCAAAACCAAAGCTAATACATTACTTTCAGAATCAAAACACTGGAAAGATCTGGCAAACCCTATTATTAGCGAGGCTCAAAATAATATAAACGCAGAAGCAGCACGCGCTACACCTGCTCGTGCCTCTAGCGTTACGCCAGCCTCATCCCCTGCGCCCGTGTATCGAGAGCCTGCGCCTGTGTATCGAGAGCCTACGCCCGTGTATCGAGCACCTGCACCCGTGTATCAAGAGCCTGCACGTCCAGCACCACCGTCACCTTCTATCCCAGTGCCTAACAACGATGGCGGGATTGGCTGTGGCGGCGGCTCTTGCTAGCTCACAACGTGTTTACGCTAAATAGTTTCGTGGTAAACAGTTTTGCATTAAACAGTTTTACAATAAACAACTTTGCGCTAATAGGGCTCCGCTCGATAAGCGTGTCTATGGCCGCTGCTCTCTAGAGCGTAGCGTTTATAAAACAGTTAAGCACCTAATTCTTTTCGTGCATATCGTCGATGTCTTGTTTGGTTATCTAAAACTGGTTACTTAAAAAGAGGAAAAAATCCATATGAAATTGGGAAGATTAGTCGCGTTGACGTTTTGCCTAGTATCACTACCTGCTGTTGGGATAAAAGCGCAAGAACGCCACCCTCTAGACGAGATTTCAAGTGAAACCATAATCGCCCAGGCAGATATTGCAAGCCTAATTGCACAAGGCTTTGAACAGCTGAGTCAGGGCAACTATCAGGCAGCTATTCAGAGCGCGAACCAGGCACTTCAGATAGATAGTCAAAGCGGCGAGGCCTATATTGTTCGCAGTCGTGCCCAAGAAAAGCTTGGCAATACATCGGCTGCGATACAAGATGCAACCGAAGCCATTCGACTGTTGCCAGCTGGAGACAACAAAGCTCGAGCGCTATATGACAGAGCGCTGTCGTACTCTACGATACGAGAAATCTCCAATGGCATTGGAGATTTGACCGCTGCGCTGAATACGGCCTCTACCAACAATCGTGAGCTCAAATCACTCATATACTTTCTTAGAGGCTTTTTGCGTTCAGAGAGCAACCAAGCCATTGAAGCTATCGACGACTTTACTGAGGCACTAGCGTTAAGGCCCGATTACTTAGAGGCCTATGTGCAGCGTGGTCTCACGATCGAAGGCTATTTGGGTGATAGAGTCACAGCAATTCCTGACTATCTAGCAGCAGTGCAGCTAGACCCCAACAATAGCCCGGAGGCCCATTGGAATCGAGGTCAAGCCTACATGGCCCTCAATAATCTTCAAGCCGCAAACGCTGACTACGACACTGCCATAGCACTTGACGATCAGTATATTCGCCCCTACGTGTCAAGAGCCGTTATCCGCAGCGCACAGCTAGATGTAGAAGGGTTTCGGTTTGGCTATGAAGAAGCCAACGCTATCAAACCCGACGATTGGTCTATTCCATTCTTAGTCGCTAATGCTGCTAGAGAATATGCAGATGCCATTGTTTCATCTAGTAGCGCGACGCCTGAAAATCGAGATACGGCCACTGAGCTGTACGACGATGCCATGACTCAGCTAAATAGAGCAATTGACCAGTATCCCAATAACCCCTTTCTTTACTCATCACGTGGGAATGTTTTACTGAGTACTTCTAGACCTGTGACTGCCCTGGCAGACTTTAGCAAAGCACTATCCCTAGAGCCCAACTACGCATTGGCCTATTACCTTCGAGGTCGCTCCCATGCTGAGAACAGAAACCAAAGAGGAGCCTTAGCAGATTTTGATAGGGCACTTCAGTCCAGTCCCAACTTTATTGACGCTTATCTGTATCGTGGTGCCATTAAAATAAGTCTCGGCGAGCCAGGAGGTGAGTCTGATATTGAACAGGCTATCACCCTAATTAATGAAATTATTCAACTCAATCCGAATGATATTGCTGCCTATAGTCAGCTTTCCATGGCAAATTCGGTACTGGGCAACACAACAGCTGCTGACACAGCTCGTCAGCAAGCCCTGCAGCTTAGCCAGCGTCAGGGAAATGCCTTAGCAGCAGCAACTATTCAAAATGCTATTGATGCGGAGGAATGGCAAACTACAGTCATTCCTCCTTTAATTGAAGATTTTGGTGAGCTAGTAGCTGGTGGACCAACTTTGGACGACAACAGTCTCTATCAGATCCATACCTTTGAAGGAAGAGCCAACCAACAGATGATGATCGCCATGGTCAGCCCTGATTTTGACACCTATCTTTCTCTCATAGGGCCCGATGGAGAACAGATTGGGTTTAATGATGATATCTCCGAAAACATCACTAACTCCTACATATCAGCGACCCTTCCGAGTAGCGGCACCTATGCAGTGGTTGCCAATGCTTACGATGAGAGTGGTGCTGGCAATTACGAACTATCGGTTAATGCACACTCTGGCAATGGATTTATACTACAAACTTCAGGCACACTCGATGTAAATGAACTGACCTTAACCGATGGCAGTGCCTACAACACCTACTTTTTTGAGGGTCGCAATGGCCAATCTATCACAATAGATATGGCAAGTAATGAATTTGACACCTATCTGATTTTGCGCGGGCCAGACAATACGACAATTGCCTCTAGCGACGATATTTCGGCCTCAAATACAAACTCTCAAATTACGACGATTTTACCCAGTGATGGAATGTATACAGTCTGGGCAAATGGCTACGATGCTAATGCACAAGGCCAGTATTCTATCAGTGTCAAATAGAGCAGTGTCAAATAGAGCCCCTCAATCAAATATCTAATATGTCTAATGTGTTAGTCTCAGTGCAGCTTTCAGATCCTAACTTGTCTGATGACCGGCTACAGTCCTTAACAGAAAACGTTCTGTCACAAGTAAAGCAGTTTGACGGCGTTAACCGGGCCAATCTTAAAGCTGACGAAGTCCTACCCAGTGGAGCAAAATCGCTAGGAAATTTTTCATTGGGCTTCCTAACTGCAGAAATCGACGCCAACTATATCGGAAATTTGTTTATGTTTTTAGGAGAGCGGCTCACAGGACAACGCACTATTGAGCTGGAAGTCGAATCAAATTCTAGAAAGCTGAAAGTTAAAGTGCACAGCAGAGAAGAGCTGGCAGAGGTCATTGGGATGGCGGAAAATTTTGTTTCAGCCAAGTGATTTTAACCAGCTTTCGCTTATTACAGTTATGGCAAAGCGCCGAATGCATTCAGCGCTTTGCCATAACTAAGCTCTATAGAGCAAGGGGTATAACGCTACTGGGTGGCGTAAGCTTAATGCAGAATTGCTATATTTATGACAACGCGCGAAAAGCCATGCAACAAATGAACCAATAAGGCAACGAACGTAGAGATTATGTAGGTTCGTTGCCGTTTTGTGAAGCGATGGAGCTTATTATGAAACAACTTTAGCGCTTTGTATTCACGAGGCGGGCAAGTAGCTTCGCCATAGATCTGAGTAAATCACTTTCTCGCTTTGCCAGGGTTTGTGATGACCGCCGCTCCAGTGAATTGCTTTCATCTGGGTAGGGTCCCTTTTGATGATGTTTGTAATCCAGTGAGGTTGCCCATACCCGCAACAGTTCCACTTTTTAGAAAGTGGAATATAGGTATCTTTAAACATGATGTTAAAAACGGTTTCATCCCCTAGGTGATACAGACGATGATCGTTGCGAGCGTCTAAGTCTAGATAGTGTTTGAGCAAGTCATAGGTTTGCTCCGTCCAAAAAGAGAGATCTGTCAATAACACGCCGCTATTAAAAGAGCTTTTAAACTTTCGCAAATCTGACCATACTTTGAACGGATTGCTGAAATAAAACATGGCCGGAAAAAACTGCGGCACAGCTGCCAGATAGTTTGCTGCGCTTAGCTGCTCGCCTTGGGCATAGAGCGATCGCACATCATCGAGCACAATAATATCGGCATCAAAATACAAGATTCGTCCCACATCTGGAAAAATCTCCTTAAAAAACAGCCGCGCATACTGCATGTAGCGAGAAATCTTGCGCTGGGGCTCTTTTTCTTGAAACTTGGTATCTAAATACTGCTTCATATAGTCTGGCGGCGAAAATTCCTTAACTCGAAATAGCGCCGTCTCTGGCCCCACCTTTTCACCAAACGCTTGACGTATCGCATCTTCGAAAAATGCCTGCTCACCCATAGGGACCACCACGTTAAATCGAAGCGGCTCCTCATTGGTCTGCGACTTTGAATTACTCAAAATAGAGTTTATGACCACCAGTAGCGGGACCTGGAGGGTGCGATTAATCGAAAAAGCAATGTCGATAGCCATAACCAGTGAGGCAGAAAGAAAATGCCGGTAAAGTCAAAATGTATTGTAACGTTTGACACTGCACCTCAGGGATCGAGGTGGATAGTTGTCATTTCTGACCATTGATTTCTTACAGTAATCCGGCAGTCCCTCTACCTAGCCAGTACAGTGAAAAAACAATGATGGTTTCGACAACGTAGGTCGCACCCAGCGACTGATAAAACCCAAGATCGCGCTTTTGAAAGAGCGCCCTCCACACGCCCCACTTTCCATTGATATAGGCCAGGGTAAACAGTGCACCCAATAAAAGCACCAGCCATTGAGCACCACCGACAAATCCAACCAAAATAGTTGCCACAACTAGAGCAAAACCAATGACAGGCTTCAGTAAGTTCATAGTCAAAGAGATAGGTCAAGAGACAGAGTAAAAAATTGGGATCAAGATACAGCGCCAAAAATCAGGCCCAAAAAATCAAACAGCCATAAAACGTCCCCAATAAAAAATGACGCGCTACTAGACAAAGCCTGAAGCGCGTCAAGAATTTAATCAAAGCAGGGCTAGTCGCCCATACAGTGAAAATTACTTATTGGGCTGAGGCGTCATGCGCAGATAGGGCTTCACTTCTGTAACGCCTTTAGGAAACTGCTTTTTCGCATCTTCTGTAGAGATGGATGGCACCACAACGCAATCGCCGCCATCTGTCCAGTTACCAGGGGTTGCAACTTTGTGGTAGTCAGTGAGCTGCAGGGAGTCAATCACGCGCAAGATCTCGTCAAAGTTGCGGCCTGTGCTGGCCGGGTATGTAATCGTCAGGCGGACTTTTTTGTTGGGATCGATGACAAATACAGAGCGAACGGTGAGCGTATTGCCCGTGCTCGATTCGGGATGGAGCATGCCGTAGAGCGTAGCGACCTTTTTGTCATCGTCAGCCAAAATCGGATAGTTCACAGATGTATTTTGAGTTTCGTCAATGTCCTTAATCCAGCCCTGGTGAGACTCAACGCCATCGACGCTGAGCGCAATCGTCTTAACATTGCGCTTTTTGAATTCGTCTTGCAGGCTGCCAACCAAGCCTAGTTCGGTGGTGCAAACGGGTGTGTAGTCAGCAGGGTGAGAAAACAGAACGACCCAGCTATCGCCAGCCCATTCATGAAAATTGATATCGCCCATGGAGGACTTCTGAGAAAAATCAGGAGCGATGTCGCCTAGTTGAAGTGTCATGTGTTCAGTTACCTATCGATTAACCTTATGTGGTGTACGGTCTCCAGCGAGTCGCTTTCGGAGATGTTTGTTGCCGACCGACCGGCTTGGGCTGTGGGCATGGCGTGCAGTTTCTGCCTATTCAGCTTACTGACAAACCTCTGCCTAAACTTGCGGTCAACAAGAAACTTTTCAGTCGTTCATTATCCGTAGATTTTGCCACAATCCCCGGTTTCCCGGTCGGATTTTAGTAGATTGTAATAATAGCGCCCATAGGATGTAACTGTGAACCCCCTCAAAGGCTGGCTTTGTGCGCATATGAGCGGCATTAGTCGACCTTAATCGGCGCTCGCCGCTATCAATCTAAGTAATGGAGTCCGAGTAAAAGTGCCGTAATGGTGCCAGCCACACAGATTTCGCCCGAGGCAATTAGATCTGAAATAGCGCTTTTGGGCTTGAGGACGACTTCAATATCTTCGGTAGCATCTAGCGTTTGCTGATGGCGCTGAACAGCTGCAGTTGCCTTGAAAAGATGAATTTGGTTGTCTTGCTTGACAGGGTTGTTGTAGAAAGTTGCGATCGCACTCCATTTTTCACTCACATACCCCGTTTCCTCCGTCAGCTCCCGCTTGGCCACCGCCAAAGCCGCCTCCCCCGCATCAAAGTTTCCCGCCGGTAGCTCCAGCAAAATCTTGCCCGCCCCGTGCCGGTACTGCCGTACAAACACAATCTCACCATCGGCCGTGATGGGCAGCACCATCGCAATATCTGAGCGCAGGCTCACAAAGTAATCATCCACCACCAGCCCATTGGGCAGCGCCACCGTATCTTGTCGGAGCCGATACCATTGATGGTCAAACACCAGCTCAGATTTGAGCGTTTTCCACGGCTGAATTTTGGTGGGCTTGTCTTCATTATTTGGCTTATGGGCACTCATAGCGTTCACGGCGGCGGCGTAGCGGTATTATCTAGATATATTCGATTTTGACCACAAGGCCCCATGGCAGATACTGCAACCAAAAAAGCGCCCGCCAAAACCGCACCCGTCAGCAAAATTTTGCTCGTTGATGATGAGCCAGGCCTACGTGAGTCCGTACAGGCCTACCTAGAAGACAGCAAATTTGAAGTGCGCGTGGCCAGCAATGCCACAGAAGGCTGGGACTTACTTCAGCAAGAAACACCTAATGTACTGATTTCAGACATTATGATGCCGCAGGTAGACGGCTATCAGTTTTTAAAGCAGGTACGCGAAGATGTGCGCTTTCAGGCGCTGCCGGTGGTGTTTTTGACCGCTAGGGGAATGACCAGCGATCGCATTCAAGGCTACAAAGCCGGTGCTGACGCCTACCTTGCCAAGCCCTTCGACCCCGAAGAGCTTGTCGCCATCATCAATAGCCTCATAGAGCGCCGCGCCGCCCAAGTGCCAGATCCATCTGCCACCCCAGATATCGCCACCATGGCCCGCCAAATCGAAGAGATCAAAGCGCTCCTCACCCAGCGCGGCAGCATGATCAAGCAAAACAATAGCGGCATCCGCATCGACTTCACCCCGCGCGAGCAAGACGTGCTAAACCTCGTTGCCGAAGGCCTAATGAATAAAGAAATCGCCAGCCGCCTAGGCACCACCGTACGCAACGTCGAAAAATACGTCAGCCGCCTATTCGGTAAGACCGGCACAAACAGCCGCACCGAACTCGTTCGCTACGCCTTAGAAAATGGCTTAGTCACAACCTGATCTAGCTTCTAGCAGCGTCTAGAACAGAGCTGCTAGAACAAATCTGCAGGAAACGGGCCATAAGTTCCGTTGACGTCATCGAGTTCAGCTTCTGACGTGTGATAAGTCACTAAAACGCCGCGCGAATCCCCACTGTAACCGTCTAGATACCAAGCGTTTTTGAGCGTATTGAATTTGAGAAAGACCGCACCATCTCGTGCTGGAATATCAACCTGAATTGGCTGGCTGAGTGCGCCAACGTATCCTTTAAGTGCTGCTTCGGCCTCACTTAGGCTATCGGCACAAATGCCCAGGGTCTGATATTCGCTGTGTTCATTTAGCCAGAGCAAAGACGCTTTGACAGTTTGTCTTTGCTCATCCGAAAGCTCAGCAGGGGTATGGGTCAAGCTAACTTCAATCAGCTGCTTGCGAATGGTTTGCAGCGTTGAGTTAATTTCAGCTGGAGACAGATCAGAAGACATAAATAAGGAAGCGCAAAAAAAGAAGTCGCCTGGGCGATCGCACATAGCAATCTGCACTAAGCAGCTGGCTATAAACGGCTTTTCCCAGCTTAAAACGTTTCGGTGCCTCGATGGTTTAAGAATCAATCCGGGCTCACTGAAAGCAGTCTCTGCACTTTTTTCCATGACCTACAGCCTGCGCGTCGCCGATATGCCCTCCGCCGAGAGGCCCCGTGAGCGGTTAATCGCCCATGGGGCCAAGCGGCTTTCATCGGCAGAGCTGGTAGCTATTTTGCTCGGGACAGGTCAAGGGCCAGGAAAGCTTTCGGCAGTCGGGTTAGGACATTTCCTGCTGCAAGAGCTAGGTCAAGGGCAGCCCAGTGGTGATGGGCTGCCTGTACTCAGAGATGTGACGGCAGAAGAGCTGATGAAAACATCAGGCGTCGGCCCAGCCAAAGCAGCCACAATTTTAGCGGCGATTGAACTGGGTAAGCGCGTGCTCAACAGTCAGCCACCAGCCATGACAGTGGTAGAAGATCCCTCTATCGCCGCTGCGTTTCTTGGGCATGAGCTGATGTGGCAGACCAAGGAGCGATTTGCGGTGCTGCTACTAGACGTAAAGCATCGGATCTTGGGCAGTAAAGTGATCAGTATCGGTACCGCAACAGAAACCCTAGCGCACCCCAGAGATATTTTTCGTGAGGTGATTAAGCGAGGGGCCACAAGAGTCATCGTCGCGCATAATCATCCCTCTGGAAATCTAGAGCCTAGCGTAGAAGATATTGCCTTGACCCGGCAGCTACTGAAAGGGGCTCAGCTCTTGGGCATTCCGCTACTGGATCATTTAATTTTAGGAAACGGAGACTTTTCGAGTATCCGCCAGTCAACTGACCTGTGGAGTGAATCGATGGAATAGTTGCACAGTCGGCTGCCAAAAAATAACAAACAATAAATAACAACAATAAAAAGATGCCTGCCCTGCAAATGAACTGGCAGGGCAGGCATCTTTGAATATCTGGATATAGCGCTTTCGTAGCTGGCGAGCCGTTACAATTTAGCCCCAAGGGAGGTTAATCGCGATGCGGTTTATAGGGATAGATTTAGGGTGGCAATCTGGCCCAAGCGGCCTTTGTTGTTTAGCGCTTTCTCAGAGTGGCCTGCTTTTGCAGCAGCTGACACGTGAATCTTCTTTAGATAGCGTGTTGGCATGGGTGGATAAAGTTGCGCCTCAAAACATGCCTGCCATTGTGGGTGTGGATGCACCGACAATTATTCCAAATGAAGCTGGGATGCGATCGCCCGACAGACTCGCCCACAAACATTTTGGTAAATATCACGCTGGCTGCTACCCCGCAAACAAAGGCCGTCCTTTTGCTGCAAGGCTCATCCAGTTTGGCCTAGATTTAGAAGCGCGAGGGTTTGCCCATGCCCCAACGATACAAGCGCAAACAACAGGCCGCTATCAGGCAGAAATTTTTCCACACCCTGCTACGATTCAGCTGTTTAATTTATCGAGAATTCTAAAGTATAAGAAAGGTCGCTTGGCTGAGCGAGCCGAGGCCTTGGCTCAATTAAGAACGCTTATTTTGACACAGCTGTCCCAGCACGAACCGCCGCTAGTGATTGATACACTGCCTGAGATACCAACTAGTGGAAAGGCCTTAAAGGCCCTGGAAGACAAGCTAGACAGCATTATTTGCGCCTATGTAGCGGCGCATTGGTGGTATTGGGGAGAGCAGCGCAATTGGGTAATGGGCGATCGCACAAACGGCTACATTGTTGTACCCTGCCCGCCCTCTGCATCTGTTCAATTTCTCACAGATAATATCAGCAAAAAGAGATAACGCAATCAAAGAAAGAACAGATTATCCAACAGCACTTAGCTCTTCGACCCGCGATGATTTTAAACTTTGTGGCTCGACACCAGCCATTTCTAAAATTTGAGGAATCAGATCTTCTCTTCTCACAGCCATCATATGCACACCTTGGCAAAGGTTTCTCGCTGCTCGTACTTGCTCAGCAGCAATCTTCATCCCCTCCCGTAGCGGATCGTCTGCTTTGTCCAATCGACTAATGATGTGGTCTGGTATATCTACACCAGGAACGCAGCGATTGATAAAGGCGGCATTTTTGGCAGATTTTAGTAAGAAAATTCCGGCGAGGATGGGGCGATCGCATCCAACAGCCACCTGATCCATAAACGTCTCTAACTTGTCAAAATCAGAAATCAGCTGACTTTGAAAAAACTGAGCCCCGGCCTCTAGCTTTTTCTCAAAGCGGCTTTGCATCCCCGACCAGCTGCGAGCCTGCGGGTCAACAGCAGCCCCAGGGAAAATGGCTAAGCGGCCATCTTTCATTTCTTTTTCATTATAGTCTGTGCCATTGTTTAGCTGACGAATCAGGCGCAGCAAACGAATAGACTCTAGCTCGTGGACGGCCTTTGACTTGGGATGATCGCCTGCCTTAATCGGATCGCCCGTGAGCGTCAGGACATTGCGAATGCCGAGGGCGTGGGCTCCCATGAGGTCGGACTGAAGGGCAATGGCATTGCGATCGCGCCCCGTCATCTGACAAATTGGCTCAATCCCCGCCTGCTTTAGCAGCACAGAACAAGCCAGCGAAGACATCCTCAGCACCGCACGGCTACCGTCAGTCACATTCACCGCATGTACCCACGGCTTCAGCTGCGCGGCCATTTCTAGCATGTGGCTAGGATCGCCTCCTTTGGGCGGCATGACCTCTGCGGTCACCACAAATTTATTTTCTTTAATAGCAGTCTGCAGGCGACTTTCTAGTTTTAAGCTTTCGGTGTTCATAAAGTTAGAAACAGGAAGGCCACACCGTCCACTAGCAACTACAGGCATCATTAAAGCAATAAATAAAAATCTGTCGGGCTAGCAAAGCCTACGGATTTACTAGCCTATGGCTAATATTACAGAGTTTCTTTATAAGTCGCGGTGATGATGCTTGATTGAAATCAATCATACGAAAATTGACCAGGTCGCTTACTTAAGCTTACTAAGCAACGAAGCCCATGGCTGCTTTGACTTTGGCCAGTGTTGGCGCAGCGACGGCGCGGGCCTTATCTCTACCGTCATCCAGCACCTGCTGTAGATAAGCCCGATCATCCATGAGCGCAGCATATTTTTCTTGGATGGGCCGCAGCGCTTCGACGGCCGTCTCTGCCAGCAAAGGCTTGAACTGTCCCCAGCCCATCTCCTTGCACTCTGCGGCAACTGCTTCTTTGCTCTGATTTGAAAGCAGCTGATAGAGCCCCAGCAAGTTATTGCACTCAGGCCGCTCAGGATTGTCAAACTCAAGGCCGCGCTCAGGGTCAGTTTTAGCCCGCTTGATCTTTTTCGTAATGGCCGCAGGCTCATCGGTCAGGTCAATGCGACTTTGCTCAGATGGATCTGACTTAGACATTTTGCTCGTGCCGTCAGTCAAGCTCATAATGCGAGCCCCCGCACTGCGAATAAGCGGCTCAGGCACCTTTAATATTGGCTTATCTTCACTGCCAAACTGAAAGTTCAGCCGTCCGGCAATGTCTCTAGTCAGCTCCAAATGCTGCTTTTGATCTTCACCTACCGGCACAATATCAGGCTCATACAGTAATATATCTGCGGCCTGCAAAACCGGGTAGTCCATTAGACCAATGCTGACATTTTCGCCCTGTTTTTTGGCTTTTTCTTTGAACTGAATCATCCGCTCTAGCCAGCCCAGCGGCGTAATACAGTTAAACAACCACGCCAGCTCACTATGCTCAGAGAGCTGCGACTGTACAAAAATGGTGGACTGCTCGGGGTCAATGCCGCAGGCGATATAAGTAGCTGCAACCTTGATGGTGTTTTCGGCCAGTACTTTTGGATCGTGAGGCACCGTAACGGCGTGCAGATCAGCCATAAAGAGAAAGCAGTCATACTCTTTTTGCAGATCCACCCAGTTTTTGATCGCCCCTAAATAATTGCCCAGGTGAAGGTTTCCGGTCGTTTGGATGCCAGAGAGAATGCGGGGCTGCGCCATGGGAAAGTCTAAGTGAGGGGCTAGGTGTGTCCGACCCTGATTTTACTGCACTTCTGCCTGAATCACGGACTCATCCTGCGGGCCGAGGGTCAGTAAGAGCGATCGCTCTTTTTCGGCTGCTTTCACGGCCTGGCGATACACCTCATAATTGGCAGGCAGCGTTTTTTCCTCTCCAGCCTGATTAAAAGTAATCGCGTAGTCGCTAGATTTAATGATCTCTGGATTGCGGGCGGTTTCTCCATTGAGACGGCGATCTTCGATGTCATCAACGGTAGGCTCAGCGGGCAAAACAGGCCACCAAAGTCCCTTATTGTCTGGCCCAGAACCCGCTGCATCTGGGCGCACCCCATTTCTGTTGACCACAGTCGTCGATTCAAACTGCTCTAGGCGACGGTCATTGGGTCTATCTTGGCTGACGCCTCTAGGTACGTACTCCACTTGCCAGGTGTACGTAGTGGTCGCTGTCGCCTGAAAGGTATCCGTCGGTTTGGCGGCGGTGCTGACCTGATTGCAGCTAGCGGCACTGACGGAAACGATTAATGCACTTACGACCGGAGCAGCTGTATTAATCCAAGGATGGCGGACAAAAGAGCTGTGCATTTTTATACATCCTCAAATCTGCGCTAATAGCTTAGCGCTCAATACCATCTACGTGGATTCTCTTAATAGGGACTTCAATTATTGGCGACTAGAAGAGGCAATAATTAAGGCCTGTTGGATGTCTTCACTTTCTAGCTCTGGAAACTCTTGATACAGCTCTTCTCTCACTGGATAAGTGGCCAGTAGCTCAATCACTCGACGAACAGTCAACCGAAGGTCTCGGATACATGGCTGACCATTCATCTTCAATGGATTACTCGTAATTCTATCGAGCTTCATAACAAAAGTTTTTTGCTTTCATACTTACCAATGTTAGCGCGTGGGTAACCGCTGCCCGATATCTTTTCTGAAGCATGAAATTGATATCACACGACACTCTATGCTTTCTCACTATTGGCACTCGTCAAGGCTGAGCGTAGATTCCCATTGGCGTCTTCTAATGCAGCGATCGCACCTGCTTTATCCAACCCTGCCAAATGCATCACCAGGGCCACTTTTACCTGCAAATCGCTTTTATCCAACAGTTCACCAGCCGCCTCTCTATCTAGTTCGCTCAGGTCACACAAAATGCGAATGGCGCGATCGCGCAGCTTAGTGTTGGTCACGGCCACATCTACCATTCGGTTCCCATAGACCTTCCCTAGCTTCACCATCACCCCCGTAGACAAAATATTCAGCGCGAGCTTTGTGACGGTTCCCGCCTTTAGCCGCGTCGAGCCTGCCAATACTTCTGGCCCTACGATCAAGCGAATATCAACATCGGCCTCAACGGGCACCTGCTCTGCCGGAACACAGGCCATAAAAATAGTGCTAGCGCCACGCTGCTTTGCCGCCTTGAGCGCACCATGCACATAGGGTGTAGTCCCTCCAGCCGTGATGCCGACAACGACATCGCGCTTGGTGACCTTGTGGTCAATGATGGCTTTGCCCCCAGAGTCCGCCTCGTCTTCTAAGGCTTCGGAGCTGCGCAATAGGGCCGCTGCGCCGCCAGCTAAAATGCCCTGCACCATTTCGGGCGGCGTGCAAAAGGTCGGTGGACATTCCGCTGCGTCAAGTACGCCTAGGCGACCGCTGGTGCCTGCGCCAATATAAAAGAGTCGGCCCCCTTCTCTCATCGAAGCCGCAGCGAGGTTTATCGCTTGGGCGAGGGCGGTTCTGTTTTGGGCGATCGCATCTACCGTCCGCCGATCCTCCTTATTAAAGACATCCACCATCTCCAGCGTAGAAAGCTCATCTAAATTCTGGCTGTTGGGATTGTTTTGCTCAGTCAGCAGATGTCCACGGTCTTTCATATCGCTCATAGGAAAAGAAGAAGCTTTAAAGTGAGGATTCTAGGCGGATTTGATTGTATATCAAAGTAAGGATGCATTCTTACTTTGATAGTCGAGTTAGCTGTTGACACTAAGGATTGAAAATTAAATAACTTGCCCAATTTCAGTCCTCGCTGCAGGCCCTCATCCTAAATCCTTCTCCCTGAGGGAGAAGGACTTCAAGCTCCCTCTCCCCCAGGGAGAGGGTTGGGGTGAGGGCGGCAGGAAATGTGCGTCTTATTTAATCCTCGTTCCTAAGCGTTTTCAGCAATCACTCATGTCCTCACTCACTCGACAGAAACTATATATCTAAAGCAGCTTTTCCAACTGTGCCCGAATCCGATCCATCTCATTGGTCGAGGCATCTTGAAAGCTACCCCGTGCAGTTTCTTCTAATTTGGCCCTAGCCGCTTCTGCGGGGTCAGTATCCGGATCCCACGTGGTTTCTTCGACGACTTTTTCGGGCGGCATGAGCAGCGTGCCATCTTCTACCACCACCGCTTCATACCCAGCCCCTTCACAAAATTCTTCAATCTCCTCTGACTCAAAGCTCTCTACGCTAGCAGGTGGAAAATCTTGCGCCTCTAGCATGACCGCAAAGCGCAGAGCATCCTCCTCTTGCTCAAACATCAGCACCAGCTCTCGGCCATCCATTTGCAGTGAATGAATTCCCTCGTTTTCGGTGCGGGCATTAAACAAAACGACGTAAACAGACATATGCTTTGGCTAACTAAGTGAGTAAGGGGGCGAAAAGTAAAGCTTAGCGGAAACGTTCACCGCATAACACTCGCCACATAACACTCATCTCACAGTTTATAGATAACCTGCATTCTGAGGAAACGGGCCCCAGGATATCGCCACAGCGCTAAAGAGGGAAACAGTTCTAGAGAGCCACGTTCGGCACTCCCAGCGTCTGTATAATGTAGAGGTTTTTGCAGCGCCCGAAGGCATATCCATGGCAACCTTTCTTTTAGAAGTCGGCACCGAAGAGCTTCCGGCTAGTTTTGTCAGCGAGGCAATTGCCCAGTGGAAAGCCAAAATTCCGGCTGAGCTAGACGCGCAATTTCTAAAAAATGAGGGCGTTGACTTCTACGGCACGCCACGCCGATTGGCCTTAATCATCAAGGGCCTACCAGAGCGTCAGCCCGACCGCGAAGAAGAGGCTAAAGGGCCACCGGCAAAAGCAGCCTTTAAAGAGGGCAGACCGACAAAAGCCGCCGCCGGGTTTGCCGCCTCGCGCGGCGTCAGCGTCGAAGACTTAGAAGTGCGCGATACAGGCAAGGGCGAATTCGTATTTGTACAGCAAAAAATTCCGGGCCGCTACACAGCAGACCTTTTAAAGGAGATGGTGCCAGCATGGGTGCTGGGCCTAGAGGGCAATCGGTTTATGCGGTGGGGCGATGGTGATTTGCGCTTTCCGCGTCCGATTCGCTGGCTAGTGACCCTGCTAGATGGGCAGCTATTGCCGGTTACGTTAGAGAACGGATCCGAGGTGTGTGTGAGCGATCGCACCACAATGGGTCACCGTGTTCTGCACCCCAATACCATTACTCTAGACCAAGCCACAGATTATACTGGCGCACTCAAAAAAGCCTATGTAACTGTCGATCCTGCTGAGCGCAAAGAGACGATTCTCACTCAAGTTGCTGAGGTCGCAAAATCAGTCAAAGGTCATGCCGTTGTCGATGAGGGGCTACTCGCTGAAGTGGTCGATTTGGTCGAATGGCCCACCGCCGTCATGGGCAAGTTTGACGACGTTTTTTTAGAGCTGCCCTCTCAGGTCACCATTACCGAGATGGAAAGCCATCAGCGCTATTTTCCGGTGCGCCCATCTGCCGACTCCGACCAGCTGTTGCCCTACTTCATCACAATTTCTAATGGCGATCCGGCCAAGTCAGCGCTGATTACCCAAGGCAACGAGCGAGTGATTCGCGCCCGCCTCGCAGACGGTAAATTCTTCTTTGAGGCCGATCAAAAACAACCCTTGGAGGCCTATCTAGAAAAGCTAGAGACTGTCACCTTTGAGGCCTCTTTGGGATCTGTGCGAGAAAAGGTAAATCGCATTGAAAAAATTACAGCGCTGCTATCTGATCAGCTGTCTTTGAGTGCTGAGCAAAAGAAACAGGCTCAGCGCTCAGCGCTGCTGTGCAAGGCCGACCTTGTTACCCAAATGGTAGGCGAATTTCCTGAACTACAGGGCTATATCGGTCAAAAGTATGCAGTCAACAGCGGCGAATCTCAGCCAGTCGCTGACGCAATTTATGAGCACTATTTGCCCAAAGGGGCAGGCGGCGAGCTGCCAAAGACTCTCATCGGTCAGGTGGTGGGCATAGCCGACCGGCTAGATACGCTGGTGAGCATTTTCAGCATTGGAAAGCTTCCCAAGGGCTCTAGCGATCCGTTTGCTTTGCGCCGAGCCGCGAATGCGATTGTCTCTGTGGTGTGGGATGCCGGATTGCCGCTAAAGCTGCAGACGGTGCTGGCACAAGTGATTAAAGACTTTGCCGCCGCCCATGAGGGGATAAACGTCACAGAACTAACGACCCAGCTGACGGACTTTTTTGCCCAGCGGGTGCGGACACTGTTGCAAGATGGATTGAGCATTGACTATGACCTAGTGAATGCGGTGTTTGGTCAAGACGCGGACTATCAGTCACGGGCACTCACAGATTTGTTAGATGTGCGCGATCGCGCCACCTTTCTTCAATCTATCCGCGACGACGGTCGCCTTGCCAAAATCTACGAAACCGTCAACCGCGCTGCCAAACTCGCCATCAAAGGCGACCTTGCCACCGATGTTCTCGATCCTTCGGGGCTAGTCGATCCAGCACTTTTTGAGCAGCCCTCCGAGCAAGCCTTTTACGACAGCCTGCAAACCCTACTGCCAAAAACTCAGTCGGCCCAAGCCGAACGCGACTACGGCAAACTCATCGCCGGACTAGAAGAAGCCGCCCCCACTGTCGCCAACTTCTTTGACGGTGACACCAGCGTCATGGTCATGGCCGAAGACGCCGCTGTTCGTAAGAATCGATTGAACCTACTGGGCCTGCTTCGTAATCATGCGCGAGTGTTGGCTGACTTTGGTGAGATTGTAAAAAGCTAAATAGCGTCTATTTTTCTATGAAATCCATCGCTCAAATTTTCCTACTGGCTGATACAATCTCGGCTTATAGCGATTGCTGAATATATTCAGCTCGCGGGTCATTATAGCATTGTGAGCCTTGGCACTACTCTCATGAAAACAGCCCACGTCATTGGTCTTGGTCGTTCTGGTATTGCAGCTGCCCGTGTACTGGCCCGTGATGGCTGGAACGTGACCTTGAGCGATCGCGGCGCGGCCCAGCGCCATCAATCCGACGCCAAACGCCTAAAAGACGAAGGGATTACCGTCAAGCTCAACTATGCCTTTGACCCAAAAATTGCAAAGGAAGATGGGCTTGATTTGCTTGTGGTGAGCCCTGGCGTGCCCTGGGATGCCCCTGCGCTAGTCACGGCCCGTGAGCTAGACATTGAAACCATTGGTGAAATGGAGCTAGCCTGGCGATCACTCAAAGATCGCCCATGGCTGGGCATTACCGGCACCAACGGCAAAACGACAACGACAGCGTTGGTGGCAGCGATTTTCAAGGCTGCTGGATTAAACGCACCTGCCTGCGGCAACATTGGCTATGCCGCCTGCGAGCTAGCCCTGACTGATGCACCGGACTGGGTAATTGCTGAACTCAGTAGCTATCAGATCGAGGCAGCAGCGTCTCTTGCACCGACGATTGGCATTTGGACCACATTTACGCCCGATCATCTCAGCCGTCACAAAACGGTTGAAAACTACTATCAGATTAAGGCCTCTTTGCTGGCGCGATCGCAATCCATCATCATCAACGGTGACGATCCAGTATTAAGCCAAAAAGCCGACGAACATTCTTCTAATCGGCATCATTGGACAAGCATAAAAGGGAAAGAAGCGATCGCACCACTAACCCCTGATACCTACATCGAAGACGACTGGGTTATCCACAAAGATGAACAGATTGTAGAAACAAAAGCGCTACGAATGGTGGGCGAGCACAATCAACAAAATCTACTATTGGCGGTGGCAGCAGCAAGACTAGCTGGGATTGATAAGGATGCGATCGCACAGGGCATCGCCAGCTTCCCCGGCGTCTCCCATCGTTTAGAACACATCTGCACCTGGCGCGGCGTGGACTTTATCAACGACAGCAAAGCAACAAACTACGATGCGGCTGAAGTCGGCCTGCGCTCTGTAACTGGCCCCGTCGCCCTGATTGCCGGCGGCGCACCCAAAGACGGCGATGACACTGCCTGGATAAAACAGATCAAAGAAAAAGCTGCTGTTGTGCTGTTAGTCGGCGACGCTGCCGAGCCCTTTGCCGAGCGCCTAAAGACTTCTGATTACGAAAACTACGAGATTGTTCAAACTATCGACCGCGCTGTTGCTAGAAGTGCAGACATCAGCAAAGAGAAAACGATCAAAACAGTTCTGCTATCGCCCGCCTGTGCCAGCTTCGATCAATACGCCAACTTTGAGGTTCGTGGTGACGACTTTCGCCAAGTCTGTACAAAGTATTTGGGTGAACTGTAGACGCCAACCGGCAGACGCCAACCGGCTCGGAGCTGCTATAGTATTTTTATACTGTTTGATAGTGAGAGAAGCAGCCACTCATGACAGCTAAGCTAGACCAAATAGAAAATATCCTGGCACAGGTTGCTCAACAACAAGCAGAAACAGCCATCAGACAGGAAAATCTGGCGCAGCGGCAAGAAAGCCTCGTACAGGGCCAGGCAAGTTTTGCGCAGCAGCAAGAAAGCCTTGCACAGCGGCAGGCAAGCCTTGTACAGAGTCAGGAAAGTTCTACGCAGCGGCTAGACAGGATTGAACGGCTCCAAGAGAAAACGACCCGTGACATTGATGCACTCGTCGAAGCGGCTAGCAATATAGATTTGCGTATAGATAGACTAGCGGAGTCTCACAGACGCTCTGACGAAAGACTAACTAGGGCAGAAGCTCTTGCCGCTACAAACTCTGAGCAAATTAGTAGAAACTCTGAGCAAATTAATAGAAACGCAGAGCAAATTAATAGAAACGCAGAGCAAATTAATAGAAACTCTGAGCAGCACGCTATCAATGAAAGCAAGTTTGCTGAGCTTAGACAGCAGTTTGCCCAAAGAAGCCAGGAGTTTCAGCTTCTCATACAGCGCTTGGATGAGAGCGATCAGCGGTTCAACATTTTTATCCAAGAGCTTCGAGCAGACCGCAAAGAATGGAGAGCACGTTCGGAAGCACAAATGCAGGCAACCCAAGCGCTACTGCTACAGCTTGCACAGACAAACACTCGCATCGATGACATCGAGCAAGCAAGCTAAAATATTGCTTTCACTCAAGCCGTTATTTTATCTAAGACTCGGTTGAGCTTTCCGCTCTTATACCCTTCTAAATCTAGGGTCACGTAGGTAAATCCCAACTCCTGAAAGGTTTGTACTAGCGCCGGTAAATCAACGCTGCTAACAAACTGAGAAATCGCATCGGGCATCAGTTCGATGCGTGCAGTTTCGCCGTCTGAACGAACCCTCAAATTGCGATAGCCAAGGTCGCGCATATATCGCTCGGCACGACCTACCCGGTGTAGCTTTTCGGTGGTAATGAGTTCACCATAGGGAAAGCGGGAGCTGAGACAGGGCTGAGAGGGTTTGTCCCACCAGGGGAGACCCAGCTGCTTGGAAAGTTCACGGACTTCTAGTTTGGTGATGCCCACTTCTGCCAGGGGCGATCGCACGCCTCTTTCTTTTGCAGCCTGTATCCCAGGCCGATAGTCTTGCAAATCATCCGCATTTAGCCCATCTACCACGTACTCATAGCCCAGCTCATTTGCCAGCGGACGCAAAGTATCGTGCAGCTCACTCTTGCAAAAGTAGCAGCGATTTACAGGATTGCTAGTGTATTGCGCATTGTCCATTTCGTGGGTTTCTACCACCTTATGGGCAATGCCCATTTGCGCAGCTTGCGTTTTGGCATCCTCAAAATCTTCGGGCATGAGAGAAGGGGAATTTGCCGTAACGGCAAGTGCGCGATCGCCTAATACATCCCAGGCGACTTTTGCCACCAGCGTGCTATCGATTCCACCCGAGTAGGCGATGATAGCACGATCCATCTCGCGAAAAATAGCTTGGAGCTGAGCCAGTTTGTTAGACATGTTGGGCGTAGAAAGCGTTGCAAAACCTCAGTCTTCACTCTAACGCGTCTACTGAAATTCTAGCCGTCAGGCTTTATCTATAAGGCAAGACAACCGAGCAGACTGACATAGCTCTTATTAGACTTAATCGGAAATTAAGAAATTCGCTAGACTGATGAGGCTGTAGTAGGTGATGAGTTGAGGTTGTTCGATGCAAATGCAGTACATGACGCTGAAAAGCAAGCCTCGCACGCTTCGTAGTCTAACCAGCTTGAATCCAACCGAGTTCGAGACGCTACTCATAAGCTTCAGTGCAGCGTGGACTGACTTTGAGCAAGCCACGTTTGAGCGACCGACTCGGCAACGTGGGCGCGGGGCAGGTCGGATACCCCATCTTGCTGCAATAGTCGACAAACTCCTCTTTATTCTGTTTTACTGTCGTCAGTATCCAACGCAAGAAGCGCAAGGATTCTTTTTCGGCATGAGTCAATCACAGGCTAACGAATGGATTCATCGCTTAAGCAGCGTGCTCAATCAGGCGCTAGGCTACGAAATGCAGTTGCCCAAGCGGCGAGCGGCGAACCTAGAAGCCGTGCTCTCAGCCTGCCCGAGCTTAGAGTTTTTGATCGATGGGACAACGCGTCCGATTAATCGTCCAAAAGACAAAGACAAGCAAAAGGACTAATACAGCGGCAAGAAAAAAGCCCATACGCTCAAGAACAACCTGATTACAGAGCGTGGCGGCAAAGTGATGTACCTGAGTCGGACTTGTGAGGGTAAACAGCATGATAAAAAGCTCGCTGACGCTGAGCGCTATCGTTTTCCTAGCGGTAGCAAGCTGCTGCAAGACACGGGCTTTCAAAGGTATCAGCCAGAAGGCGTAACGGTGATACAACCCAAGAAAAAGCCGCGTGGCAAAAACCTGACGACAGACGAGAAGATAGTCAATCGTGTGATATCAAGCTTGAAAGTAGAAGTAGAGCACCAGATTGGTGGCGTCAAGCGCTGTCAGATTTTGGTGCAAAAGTTTCGGAATCGAACGGCCAACTTTGTGGATGAGGTGATGGAAACAGCTTGTGGACTGCACAACTTTCGCATGAGCTATCGCTAGTGACAAACTATGGAAGAGAAACTAGGGCGTAAAGAATGAACAGATTCTGACTTACTACTATTTCCGATAATGTCTATTGGATAATGATGTTTAACGTATCAACAACTGCGTCAACCCAGCGCTTTTCTAAAACCTCTTGTGTTGTTCTCCACCACCGAGTAACTCAGATCAACCGTTCTCACTTGCTCAGCAATCACCGAGCCTCGTACTTTAGCATCTTCAGGTATCGGAATCATCGTTTTAATGCCTGGCTTCTGAACGCTCGTAATCGGCATCACAATAGCCATTCCTTTTCGCTTTTCGTTATATCTCGTGTTGCTGATAACCAAGCAAGGACGTGCACTGCCAGCCTATTCCCTACCCTCGGTAGGATTTAGCTTGATTCTAATGATTTCGCCTCGTTGAGGGGTCACAGATGTCACAACAACTCCCGCCCAGACGCTGTGCTATGAGCAAACTCAGCAACGTCTTCAGGGTACTGAAAGTTATCAGGAATGCTGTCAAGCAGATCATCGAGCGTACAAGGCTTACTTTTAGGTGTGATCGTTAGCGTATTGTCGTCAGTTGCGGTTAGCTCAACAACTGAGTTTTCATCAATGCCTAATTGCTTGGCTATTTGAGAGGGGATACGAAATCCAATGCTGTTTCCCCAGCGTTTAACCTGCACGTCCATAATAAAACCTGAGCACGGTGGTGTAATTATACAATGTACAACCTAGTTCTTTTTGATTGAATGCGAGCCTAAAACTGACGGCGCTCAAACACAGTGACGGTGACGGTGAGCAGCAGTGCCGTATAAATGAGGCCATATGCCGCATTTTCAATCAGACCACCGCCACTAGGTGGAGCGACAAAACCATTAGCGATCTCATTTTTTAGATTTAGACGCTCTAGGTCGGGTAGTACTAAAAAGAGGCCTTCTGCAATGCGGCGGAAGCTTTCGCTTTCAGCGATTTTGTCGAGGGCGAGGATATTGCGCGTCTCGTGGCCGACAGCGAAGATGGCGAGGGTCATGAGGGTGGCAAGAACGGTACTGGTGATGACGCCAAACATCATGGCGGCGGCGATGAGCAGCACCATTTCTAAAAACATAAACAGCACGGCTAGGAGGATGAGCCCCAGATTAAAGGGGACACCGCTAATGGCGAATAGTCCAAGCATCAAAGCCGTTAATGCGCCAATAAGAACGGCCATCACCATGCTTAGGCCGAAGTGTTTACCCAGGATGAACTCTAGGCGACTGACAGGTTTGGCTATGAGCACGAGCACTGTCTTTTTCTCAATTTCTTTGTTGATGAGGCCAGTGCCGATAAAGACAACTACAAAGAGAGAGAGAATATTGATAGAAGCAAGGCCGGTGTCGAGGATGAGTTTATCTTCGGTGCCAGCAGCGACATCAGGTAATAGCGTAATGGCCATGACCATGATGATGCCAAACACACCAATGACGTAGAGAATGCGATCGCGCACAACTTCTAAAAACACATTGCGGGCGATGGTAAAAATTCTGCCCCAGCTAGAAGAGAATGAGGTTGATATAGTCATAACAATACGAGTTTTAGTCGTGATAAAGGTGTCGTGATGAAGGTTTGAAGAATGGAAAAAGGGCAGGGTCAAGAGGAGAGTCTATCGCCGGGGCAAACGATAAGCAGTGATTTGAACTGACAGTGACCGTTGAGGGGGCCCGGTTAGATATCTGGTTATATATCCGGAATTTCCCACTGGTCGGTCGCCCTTTCACCGCAGTCTACTGAGGTGATTTGGGTCGTGGGCGGGGGCTCATTTTCCCTGGTGGGAACATCTCTAGGCTGACTGGTCGGAACAATTTTGCAGGTTTTAGTGGTGTATAGGCCCGTTTGTGCCTGTATTGGCCCGGCCCAAGTAGCTTTCATATCTAGTAGGTAGCCTTCTCCAAACGCTCTGGGCTCTTGGATATTGACGCGCCAAAAGGGTTGTTCTTTAGAGGCATCGAGATCGTCAAAGGCTTTCTGAGCAATCCTTTCTAGGCGTTCTTGGCGGGTGTAGAGCCAGCGCTCCGCCTGGTACCAGGGCTGACCTTCGAGTTCGAGTGCGATCGCCTCGGCCATATTCTCTAGCAAGGGGACTCCCTGAGACGAGCGCTGTCCGCGATCTTGGCCAAAGTCGTATACAAAAGCGCTATTGTCTAGGCTACGTGTCAGCAGCGTGGGATAGTTGCGCACCCAGTCCTGTACCCGAAAATAAAATACGATCCAGCTAGTCAACAGCAAATTGACTAACGTGACAGAAATGAGCATCTTTTGAATAGCGGGCTTTGGCAAGCTCCACTTAAGCTCCCAGTTTATGAAGTGTGGCAGCGCCTTAATCCCAGTAGAAATTAAGGGCCAGCAGGAAAATGCCAGGCGAAAGCGCGTATCTGTCCAGGGGCGAAACAAAAACAAGCACAGCACAATGCCGGTAATCCAAGGGCTAAGAGAAAAGTCTCCTACTTTTATGGGTTTTGTTTCGGCCAGCGCCCACCACACGGCCAGCGTAAAAAAGATCCAGCTCAAGCTAGTGAGTAGATCAACCGGAAAAATAGTCCCATCGTTAATAGATTCGAGCAGAGCGGCAACCACCAGCGAAAACAGGCTCAGCAGCAGCAGCGTTTGCCAAGCAAAGTATCGCTTGGGCCAAAAAAGAGTTTTAAAATCTTCGCGTAGTCCGAGAAAAATATTTTGCACTAGACTGTCCAAGCCTCCAGTACAGTGCGCAGCAATATCAACAGCAAAATGGCCGTAGAGCTAGCGGCGTTTGCCTGAATGACCGTATCTGTAAAGTCCGGGCCAGCAGACTGTCTAGCTTCCATAAATCCCCCCCTGGCTCTGGAGTAGCGTTCGTCGCGGGTGAGCTTTCGTGGCTTCTTTACGGCGAGCTGTTTCCAAGCGTCGTCTGAGCGCAAAAAGTACTCTAGCCCCTTTGCCTTAATAAAAAAGGTGGCAAAGAAGGCAGCCAGACCAATAGCCAAGAGGACGGCACCCAGCTGGGTAGACCAGCCATCGGGCAGTAGCTGATTAAATAGGATGTAGTTAATAATCTGTTGTTTGATATTGGCAGTAGCGAGAGGCTCTATAACCAAAAAGGCAGTCCAGCCGACAACGACAGCGGCTAAATTGGTGACAGCGGCGTACTGCACGCTAGTCTGAAAGCCCAGGCGAAGACGTTGCCGCAAGATGCCAGCCTCAATGGCAACAGCTACTATTAAAAACAAAATCTGAAATACAATTGCCCGCAGCGGCAATATTGGCTCGTATTCCATGACTAGCGCCTGACCTCACCAAAAATCGAATAGCGTCAATTCATTGATACCGAAATATCAACATTTAATGTTACTAATGCACAGGGTATCGCCTGAGGGGCTTTTGTGGTAGCTTTTGCGCTCGGTAAATTCGCTGAATTTTCGGTTGAGTCCTGCTGTTGAGTTGCACGAAACCGTGAAAAAGGTTCTGATGGTAACTTCACTGATGATGAGCACGATAAGACGCCAATCATGCCTAGAGCTATCGGTATCCGCACCGCCCAAAACAACTCTGAACGCCTCACCGGCCAAATCCACGTCTATGACGGGGAAGGTAAGGGTAAGTCTCAGGTCGCGCTGGGCGTGGTTTTACGTTCCATTGGCCTGGGTATTCAAACCTTTATGGAAAGCCGGGTGCTGCTACTACGGTTTTTGAAGGGACCGGGGCGAACCTATGACGAAGATGCGGCTATTGAAGCGTTGCAGCGAGGATTTCCCCACTTAATTGATCAGGTAAGAACGGGGCGAGCAGAGTTTTTTGGCCCGGAGGAGATTACGAAGTTTGACAAGCAAGAGGCTCAGCGGGGCTGGGATGTGGCAAAAGGTGCGATCGCATCTGGCCTCTATTCTGTCGTTGTCCTAGACGAAATCAATCCGGTATTGGATTTGGATCTGCTGTCGATTGAAGACGTGGTGCGATCGCTTAAAAATAAGCCCAATCACCTAGAAATTATCGCCACAGGCCGAGGCGCACCGCCACAGCTGGTGGAAATTGCCGACCTGCACTCAGAAATGAAGCCGCAAATCCATGAGACATCCACCGACATGGGCATTGAGGGCATTGAGATTTACACCGGAGACGGCAAAGGTAAATCGACCAGTGCCCTCGGAAAGGCCTTACAGGCCATTGGAAAAGGCATCAGTCAAGACAAATCACACCGGGTAATGGTGATTCAGTGGCTCAAAGGCGGGAAAGGCTATACAGAAGATTCGGCGATTGCCGCCCTACGCAAAAGCTACCCTCACTTGGTCGATCATCAGCGCTGTGGCCGCGATGCCATCGTCTGGCGCGGACAGCAGCAACCCATCGACTATGTGGAAGCCGAGCGCGGCTGGGAGCTGGCTAGCACGGCGATTTCATCGGGGCTATACAAGACCATCATTCTCGACGAGCTAAATCCAACGGTCGATTTGGAGCTGCTGTCAGAGGAACCCATCATTCAGACATTGCTGCGCAAGCCGAAGGATACGGAAGTGATCATCACCGGACGCTGTAAAAATCAGCCCGCTTACTTCCAGCTGGCCAGCGTGCACTCAGAAGTGTTTTGTCATAAGCACTATGCCGAGCGCGGGGTCGAGCTTAAGCGAGGCGTAGATTTTTAGGCTTGTCTCAAAAAGGGAACAACAACATCACTCACCTTTTCAGACCAGTCCTCTTGGGCGTAGTGCCCGGTTTCTTCTAATTTCTTAAACGTCCCATCGGTCAGCTTTTTGGCAAAGGTTTCACCAATGCTGACGGGTAGCCATTTATCTGCAGTGCCCCAGGCAACTAAGGTAGGTGCTGACCAGTTTTCAAACCCTTGATCAATCGCTTCAACCGTTTTGGGTAGCTGCAATTGACGAATGGTTGCGAGGAGCGATCGCCCCACGTCTGAACTTTTCAAAAAAGGACGACGATAAATTTCTAAGTCTTCGTCTGAGACTTCGTAGGGGCCACCGCCCTCTAGAGTGCGATCTACCAGAATGGGATCTTGCGTGAGCACTTCACCGATCAGAGGCCAGCCCATTTGCGCAATCTTAAAGGGGACTTTGGCCTCGGCAGTGAGCGGCGTATTGAGAATGATCAGTCGCTCAATTTTGCCAGGATTTTGCGCAGCATATAGCAAGCCGGCTGAACCCATAAAACCCTGCACGCCTAGGGAGAAGTGCTCTATATCCATCGTCTGAAGCCAGCTGTCTAAGCCTTTGACAAAAGCGTCGGGCGTATAGGCAAACTCTGATTTGTTAGGTTTGCCGGAGTAGCCGTGGCCGATCCAGTCAGGTGCGATCGCCCGAAAACCCGCCTCAGCCAGCTTGCCCATCACCCCGCGCCAGCTATAGCTCTGCGACACCAACCCATGGAGCAAAACAACCGGCGGTTTTGTGCTTTCATTAATCGGTTCGGCTTCACGGTAAAACCAGCGCAGGCCACCGGCCTCACATTCTTTCTCTAAAATTTTTACCATTTGCAACGAACCCGTGTGATGGTGCCTTTTTGACCTTACCGTTTGAGTGATCCCCAAGCAAATAGGTATTTTAAAGGGCTCAAGCAAAATGACTGAACTCACAGCCATTCGGGGACCGATTTTGCACTTTGTAGACGATCCCTTTTATCAGGATCTGGCAGACTGCATTCGCTTTATTCCAGATGGGTTGCTGGTGATAGCCAATGGCAAGATCTTGGCTGTGGGCTCATATGCCGAGCTGAAAGATACCTATAGTCAGTTAAACGTGACTCATTACCCGGCTCATTTGATTGTGCCTGGGCTCATTGATACGCACATTCACTTTCCGCAGACAGAAATGATTGCGGCCTATGGCGAGCAGCTGCTGAGCTGGCTAGAGCGGTACACCTTTCCCACAGAGCAAAAGTTTTGCGATCGCACCTACGCCCTCACCGTCGCCCACCACTTTTTAGACGAACTTCTACGCCACGGCACCACCACAGCCCTCGTCTTTACAACGGTGTATCCGCAGTCTACCGACGCCTTTTTTGAGGCGGCACAAAGTCGAAACCTACGAATGATCGCAGGCAAGGTGCTGATGGATCGCCATGCCCCGACAGCTTTGCTAGATACACCAGAGACAGCCTATACAGACAGTAAAGCCCTCATCGAAAAATGGCACGGCCAAGACCGCTTGCTCTACGCTGTGACACCTCGTTTTGCCATTACGTCTACGCCAGAGCAGCTAGCGGTAGCCGGGCAGCTATTGCAAGAGTTTCCAGAGACCTATTTACACACGCACCTAGCCGAAAACGAGGCAGAAATTGCGTGGACGGCAGAGCTGTTTCCAGACTGCGATCGCTATCTATCTGTGTATGAGCAGGCGGGATTGGTGGGTGAGCGGTCGGTATTTGCCCATGGGATTTATTTGGATGAATGCGATCGCACAACCCTAAGCCAGTGCGGATGTGCGATCGCCCATTGCCCCACCTCCAATCTCTTCCTCGGTAGCGGCCTGTTTGACCTATCAAAGGCAAAAGACCCTCAGCACCCCATCAAGGTGGGCCTAGGCACAGACATCGGCGCAGGCACCAGCTTTTCTCTACTGCATACCGGCGGGGAGGCGTACAAAGTAGCGCAGCTGCAAAACCAAACGCTCACCCCTTTTCAGGCCCTCTTTTTAGCCACCTTGGGCGGGGCACAAGCGCTATCGCTAGACTCTCACATAGGCAACTTTTTACCCGGCAAAGAAGCTGACTTTATCGTGCTAGATCTGCAGGCAACCTCCATGCTTCGCTTTCGCAATCAGTCCTGTCTTAGCCGCTTGCAGGCAGCCGATTTTACAGGCGAGGTAGCAAATCCTATCGCCGCAGACCGATTAGAAGCCCTTCAATCACTAATCTTTTCGCTGCTGATTTTAGGTGATGACCGGGCCATACGGGCCACATACATCGCTGGGAAGCTAGCCCATTCGCGAGAAGATACATAAGCGAAGACACATAAGAGGGGATGCCCGCACCATGGAAAACAGCGTCAAATGCTAACCTATCTACACCGCTCCGCCCTGCGCCACCATGCCTTCTTCTGACCAAGCCATTGACCGCCTCAAGCTGATTCGCCCTCTGCTGCTAAAGCTCCACAAAGAACTTCTCTTTTCAGAGCGTGCTGTGTACGAGCAAACCCATGGCCCCATTGCCAACAGCGGTGAATTTTTTCGGCTAGTCACCCAGGATGACGCCTTTAACTGGCTCAGACCCATCTCCCAGTTCATTGTGCAGATAGATGAGCTGCTAGACCTGCGCAAAAAGGAAAAAATCGAACCCGAAAGTGCGGCCATCCTGCTAGAAAAAGCGCGGCTCATGCTCAAACCTAACAAAGATTCGCTAACGCCCCTAGGTGAGCACTATTTCCAGGCCATCCAGCGCGACCCCAATATTGCACTAATGCACGCCGATATTTCTGAACGACTGCGAGAGCCGCAAAAAGACGCCTAGTTTCGAAAGGATTCTTTCTAAAGGGCGTCATCTCAAGGAATTCAACTGCTGAATAGCTCCTAAATAGACAAAGCCCTATTGTCATTATAAATTTCGTAACTTTCGGCGCTGACTGCTCTTGTCTCCTTCTAAAATCCAGACAGCGCCAGGTGAATGTCTTTGAACATGTCATCAGGCGTTTTGTTGACTGTGTTGTTGAAAGGTGGGTCGCTTTGGTACATCAAAGTTGGTTTGATCAGTGGTTACAGCTGACGTTTGTGCTGATGGCAAAGGCGATAGTGTGGCTGCGGCCCTTTTTGCCAGTCATTTGCTGCGTGGTGGCTTGGAGTGCGATCGCGCTCACCCTATGGACACTCTTTTCAGGCGTCAGAGACGGCATGGTCAAGGTTCGACAGCTCCACCGCATTCCTTGCTCAAAGTGTCAGTACGCCACCGGCAGCCTACATCTCAAATGCTCCGTACAGCCCCTCGTTGCCTTCTCAGAAGACGCCATCGACTGCCAAGACTTCGAATCAGAAACTGACTCAGACAGCTATTTACCCGCGTAAGCGTGTGTGGTTGAGTGGGCGGTTAGCGCGTGATTAAGCGGTTGAGTTTTAGGGAATAATCAATCTGGCTTAATTTATCTTTTTGCCTATGGCAGGGGCAGTCGATGGTAGACCCTCATGCCACTTTTATGGTGACAGCTAGAAATTTATCTAAAGTTGAAAGCGCTGTTGGCAAACAAGGCTTATAACGGTATGTATTGTTCTGTCTTTTCCATCATCGTTTTTACGAGATAGGTTTCTCCCTTTAGCCAGATTTTTCTTTAAATATCGCGCTGGACTTAAAATACGCTGCCTAATGTTTTCAATTTTTATTCTGACGCACAACGAAGAGCTAGACATTGCAGCCTGCATAGAGTCAGCTTCGATGTGTGACGATGTGATTGTGGTGGATTCTTTTAGCAGCGATCGCACCGTAGACATCGCCCGCAGCTATCCAGACGTTCGCACCATTCAGCATGCCTTTGAGAGCCACGGCAAACAACGCACCTGGATGCTACAAAACATCCAAACCAAATACCCCTGGGCCTACATCCTCGAAGCCGACGAGCGCATGACCCCCGCATTGTTTGAAGAGTGCACTCAAGCCGTCGCCAGCGGCGAGCATGTCGGCTACTTTGTCGCCGAGCGCGTCATGTTTATGCAGCAGTGGATTAAGCACAGCACACAGTATCCGCGCTACCAGCTCAGACTGCTAGACAAAGCCCACGTCTGGTTTGATGACTACGGCCATACGGAGCGCGAAGTCGTCAACGGCAGCGCGGGCTTTATCAAAGAGACCTATCCCCACTACACCTGTGGCAAAGGCTTCAGCCGCTGGATAGACAAGCACAACCGCTACTCCACAGACGAAGCCAAGGAAACCATCAAACAGCTCGACGAAGGCAGCGTAAACTGGAAAGCCCTCTTTGGCGGCAAGTCCGAAGTAGAGCGCCGCCACGCCCTCAAAGATCTCTCTTTGCGCATTCCAGGCCGCCCCATTGTTCGTTTCATTTACATGTACTTCTTCCTAGGTGGCTGCCTCGATGGCCGCGCAGGTTTTACCTGGTGCATGTTGCAGGCCTTTTACGAGTATTTGATTTTACTAAAAGTGTGGGAACTGAAAAATCCTGAAACACCATCAAACTCAAGTCCAATACTGACGTCTGAAAAAGAGAAACAACAGTTCAAACAAACAACAACTTCCTCGACAAAAGAAGCCGTCGTTTAAGCTAGCTAGCGAGTCTAGGCCAGCCGAGAGAAATTCAAAAGAGGCACTCTACTAAGGCCAGCAGACATTCGCTCGACTCCAAGATGAATC
>JBCBKQ010000024.1:0-32970 GCA_038521595.1 Cyanobacteria bacterium J06627_28
GCTCTGAATATAGGCGGTGGCTATCGCCGTACATTGATAAGCCCCGTCAGCGAAGGTAGTAGGAAGTTCAACTTATCCTCTGTAGCAATCTGCACTAAGCTTGTTGCACCTAGCATAGGTGCAACAAGCTTAGTGCAGATTGCTACAGAGGATAAGTTGAACTTCCTACTACCTTCGCTGACGGGGCTTATCAATGTACGGCGATAGCCACCGCCTATATTCAGAGCAACACTAGAGCAACTCAACGATGAGGGCGTCTTCTTTTGAACGGTACTAGACTCGCTTCAAAAATTGTTCTTCAAAAATTGTTTGTACGCAGCTCGAAACTGTTCCTTTCCGCCATGCTCAATAATGCTGCCGTGAGCCATAATCACTTGCTCAAAGTCCCAACGCAACACAGCCGCAATCGAGCGAGCCATTGCCTTTTTGTCCGTGGTTGCAATTTGTTCTAAAACCGAGGGTGAAAGCTTTTGATAGATGCCGCTCACCTTAGCAGCTAGCTGCGTCATCCATGGAAAGCTCGAATCAAAGTGAAACGCTGTATCCGTCAGAATTAGCGTACGGCTCTCACCATGGAAAAATACCCACTCATTGAGATCATCCCATCCACCAGCGCCCAGCGTCCTAAATCCATCGATATAAACGCCCGATATTGTCTGCCATAAGCTGCTGCCATCTGGCTCAATCAATCGGTCAATCGGCAATAAAGGCTTCTTTTCTTTCAAGCCAGATGGAGCCCAGAGAACAGCATTAGGATAATGCGCCTTACACGCTGCCACATAAAAGTGATGATATAAGTTTGGTGCGATGATGTGGTCTACTTGGCCCAGCTCGTCAAGCTGTTGTTTCAACCTCTCGTCAATGACAATTGGAGAAATCACAGCCAGCCCACCCGTTTCTGACCGAATCACTGTCATGCGCGTGCCAACCTCTAACCCAAAATACTTAAGAGGCTGCTCTGCAACCCATAGATTGGGGACTAGCGCTCTCAGCATTGTTGGCTTACTCACTGGGTTTACACTGCGACAGCTGTTCTCTATTTGCCTTCGTTAGCTTACTCACCACCAGCTCATAAGACTTGTCCATCAGGTCGCTCAGCATATCGTCTGGGATCTCATCTGTCAGGGCTATCGTAATCCAGTGTTTTTTACTCATGTGGTAGCCGGGCGTAATCGCTTTGTAGTTTTCTGCCAAAAGCGCGCCATCAAAAGGAATGCATTTGATCGTCACGATATCAATGCCTTCTTTGTTGGAGACATAGGCAAACATTTTGTCCATTACCTTAAATACCAGCGGATCGGGACCGAACGGATAAGTGCGCTCAGCACCCTGCATTGCCTCTAAGTAAGCCTCTAGGTCTGCTCGATTCACCGCTATGTTTCCTCTCGGATTTTTTTGATGGCTTCTGCTGTTGTTAGGGTTGCATGCGATCGCGCCCCTTCCAAATGCTCGCTACACACCCAAACCATCCCCTTCGGATGCCCCACCCTTCTCTCTGGCAGTGGCGCATAGTCTGCAAACTTTACCGTCGTCCCACCATCCTCTCCCTTCCCAGGGGAAAATCGCTTGCCACACACTGCGCAAATAGGAGGTTTCATAAGTTCTCAAATTTATCCTCTCTACTGAGAAAAGCGCGCCACAAGCATCTGTTGAACAAAAGCATCTTCTGCACCTGATAGCTGCTGGGCATACCGCTTCGCCACTGGCGGTACCAGCGTAAATGGCCCCGTAAACCCGCTAAACAGCTGCAATCCGTCCACCCCCGGCACCGGCCCCAATAGAGGCAGCCCATCTTGAGTAAACGTTACTAAACAATGCCGCCACTCCCCCAAAACACCTGCCAAAGCAGGGACTTTCTTCTCCATGGCCAGCCGCATTTGAGCCTCACTCACGTCCGCTGCGACCGGAGGCGTATAGCTCGTATGAAAGCGGCTGATTTGGCCAATGCGCGCCGTCTTATCTTTGAACTGAATAATGCCGGCCTCTAGCACAGGCGGCATTACCTGATGATTGGGCTGCTCCCATTCCGCCGGATCCGTTGCCTTCGTCTCCACCACAATGCGAGCATTCGTCGCAGGCATCACAAAAGCCGCCACCGTGAAGTCCAACGGCTCTGTTTCCACAATCTCAGCATGTGTAAAGTACAGCGGCACCTGCAATCCAGCAGCCTGCAATAGCTTTAGACTATACGCCCCCGCCGCTACAATCACCGTCTTTGCGGGGTAGGCCTGAGCCTGCGTCAGCACGCCCGTCACCTTGTCACCAATGCGCACCAAGCCAGCCACTGCCGAAATGTTGTGATGTCCGCCCAGCCGACGAAAGGCCTGATTGTAAGCAGCGACTACAGACATTGGATCCACATGGGCATGGCGAATCGCGAAGGCACCCTCAATCGATTCTGCATTCAGCTGAGGCTCTAATTTGCAGGCCTCAGTCACAGAAATAAATCTTGGCGGTGTGCGAAAGCCTTCATACCCTTGTTGCAGCGCATCGACATCTGCCCCTTTTTCTACCGTCAGCAGCAGGTCAAGCTCTCTGAGCTGAGTATCTGCGCCTAGCTCATCTGGCAGCTCACGATGACGAACCAAGCCCTCTCGAAAGAGGGTTTCCGTCAAATCTGTGGTACCCGCCCAGTAGCCAATACCGCCATAGCTATAGCGCGTACCGCTGTGCGGGTTGCCATCATCCATTAGCAACACAGACTGCCCCGCTTTTGCTAGCTCATAGCTCAGGGCAGCGCCCGCTAAGCCATTACCAATGACGATGGCATCGTAGGTTTGCATAGGTGAAGGAGTAAATTTGCAGATGAGTGGGACTAAGGATGAATTTGAGAAAGAATCATTCGCAGCCGGTCATAGTCATCTTTGAGCAACAGGCTCACCACACGGCCTGCCTGCACCAGCCAGTCACGATCCAAATCTCGCAGGCTATACACTTCACGAATCGCCGCAGCTGCTAGGCTCTCTGTCGGCACGCCGCTCACCTGTAACAGCGTCCGCAGCCAGTCCAACTCTTCTGTAAATTTGATAACTTCCTTGGGCTCGCAGCGATACACCGCCTGATGCACCTGTGGTGGCCGTGGCGGCAAATGCTGGTACGAGCGACTGCCCAGCGTCATCTCGCCCTTTTGTTTACGGCTCGCTTCCATGGGTACAAAGCCCACAATCGCTACGCGAAACTCTGTTTTGAGCATCGCAAAAATCTGTGGCTGCTGCTCGCGCAGTTCATCTAGAGACATCCCTAGTGCCCGGGCCCGGTGCACGGAGTCCATGGGACTTGTCGTCGCGTGATACACCACCCCGTAAATTTGGTTGGCCGCTTCTTCGTCGTAGGCCTTTACCCAGCTGCCAAACGGTGGCATCGCTGGAAAGCTCAGATCTTCGGGCTCTAGGCACTGTGCCAAAAATTCAGTCGTCGACGTCTCAATCACCTCTGCAATGTGGCCGGGGCGACGGCGAGTAATATCAAACTGCGGCAGCGGCAGGCGCATCGCTTACTTCTTCCCACGCATGGGCTTGACAACTTCTAAGTCGGTAGCCTTGAAGGTAACCAGCTTGTCCCAGTTGCCACCCTCAAACAAAACGGCGACTTTACCGTCAGTCACCCGCTGTACCTGACCTTCAAAGCCGTAGTAAGTGTCATCTAGGTTGGTAATGCGAACGGGAGACCCCGGCAAAATCATCATGGCTGTTTTAGTAGAGTGTATTTTGATAGAACAATCAGGCAAGCATTTGATGATAACTTTAACGCTTTATATACCTGGTTGCTAGGCTACTGTTTTCGGCATTACTCTCAGCATTATTTTCTATGTTTATTGAATATCTCTACGACGGTGCCAATATTTTTGCGCTGCCTTTCTGGGCACTCATGGTGCTTTTTCCTAGCTGGAGCATCACCCGACGCGTTATGACGTCTACGCTGATGTTTGTCCCAATTGCACTGGCCTACATCTATTGTTTTGCCAATAGCCTCGATCCAGATGCCATGGCAGCCTTTGCCAATCCAACTTTGAGCACGCTAGCAGGTCTCTTTGCCGATAAGCGGGTGATGGCTACTGGCTGGATTCACTACATTGTGATGGATCTATTTGTAGGCAGATGGATCTATTTACAGGGGCAAGATAAGGGCATCTGGACAAGGCATTCTTTGGTGCTTTGTCTGTTTGCAGGGCCAGTCGGATTGTTGTCTCATCTCGTCACCACGCAGCTGCAAGAGCGAGTGTTTGGCCTAGCAGAGGTCACCGGCTCAGAAATGCTCAGCTAGTCCTGAAGGAAAACAAGTCCTGAAGGAAAACAAGTCCTAAGGAAAACAAGTCCTAAGGAAAACAAGTCCTAAGGAAAACAAGTCCTAAGGAGAATAGAAATGCGGCCTTTGCCAGTCGGCCAAAACAACCAACCGTAATGAACTGTCACGGGTTTTTCTGCTAATCTACACGCCATCATCCATAATGACCTGTTGTAGGTTACCTGTTGGTTTTTAGGCTCCTCATGATTGTTTCCTTTATTCTTCGTTTACGGCAGCTGCGCAGCCAGCCCGTCGCCCGCAGGCGACTGCTAAAGCTGAGTCAGTATCTCAGTGTCTTTAGCCTATGCCTGGTGCTGGCCGTCAGCTGTGGAGGAAGCTCTACTGACCCAGCCGTAGGCGGACCTTCTGCCGGTGCAGGCGATCGCGTCTCCATTGGCACGACTCTCAGCGCCCGCACCCTAGACCCGGCGGACTCCTACGAAATTTTTCCTGGGATCTTGCTCTACAACATGGGCGATCGCCTCTACACCTACTCACCCGGCACCACCGATCTCGTCCCGCAGCTCGCCACAGACTTGCCCACCATCAGTGACGATGGCCTCACCTACACCATCCCCCTACGCGACGATGTCACCCTGCATGACGGCACGCCTTTTACCGCCGAAGTCATGGCCTTTTCCATCGAGCGATTTATTACCAACGGTGGTCGCCCCTCAGATTTACTCGCAGGTAAGGTAGCGTCGGTCTCAGCCAACAGCCCTACCGAACTGGTTATCAACCTCAAGCAGCCCTTTGCGGCATTTTCATCGCTCCTAACGTTTTCGGGCGTTACCCCCGTCTCACCCGAAAGCTACGCAGTCGGTGCAGGCAGCTTTAATCCCAATACATTTATTGGCTCTGGCCCCTACAAGCTGGCTTCCTTTAGCAGCGATGTGATCAAGCTAGATGTCAACGAAGACTACTGGGGTACCAAGCCTACCAACAACGGCATTGATATTCAGGTCTTTACCAGCGCGGTCAACCTATACAACACTTTCACCTCCGGCGGCTTAGATGTGGCCTATCAGGCCCTAGACCCTGACCAAATTTCTAAGCTAGAGGCAGATGCCCCCAGCAAAGACTGGCAGGTCATCGAAGCTGGCTCCACCGTGGTCAACTATCTATCGCTAAACCAAAAAATTGCGCCCTTCGATGACTTGAACGTGCGCAAAGCAGTGGCGGCCATGATGGATCGTCAGTTGATTAGCGATCGCGCCTTCAAAGGCCAAGCCGAACCCCTCTACAGCCTTATTCCCAAAAGCTTCCCCGTCTACGAGCCCGTCTTCGAAGAAGCCTACGGCGACGGCAACTACGAAGAAGCTAAAACCTACCTCACCGCAGCAGGCATCACCGAAGCCAATCCCCTAGAGTTTGAAATCTGGTACCCCTCCGCCTCCACCCCTCGCTCTGTCGCAGCCAATACGATCAAGCAGGCCATTGAGCAATCTCTCCCCGGCCTGGTGAATGTCACCGTCAGTACCGCCGAATCAGCCACCCTCTGGGAAAACGTAGAAAACGGCGCCTACAACAGCGTCCTTTCTAACTGGTATGCCGACTACTTCGATCCAGAGAATTTTGTGCAGCCCTTCCTCACCTGCGATGAGGGCAATGCCGAAGACCTCTGTAGCGTTGGTTCTACCCAGGCCAATGGCTCTTTTTACTACAGTGACAAAGCCAACACCCTGGTTTCCCAGCAAAATGCCGAGCAAGATCCGGCCAAGCGAGACGGACTCTTTGCCGACCTACAGCAGCTCATGGTTGACGATGTTCCCTACATTCCACTGTGGCAAACCAAAGACTACGTTTTTACAACCTCCAGCGTCAGTAATGCGGCCATTGAGCCCAATCAGCAGTTCTTGCTGTGGCAAATCGAAAAAGGGGACGGCGCCTAAGTCATGTCTCGCACCAGTTCTCTTCGCCTCTACGTTATCTCTCGGCTGCTGCTGGCCCCGCTGATGATTTGGACGATCACCACGGTCGTTTTTCTACTCATGCGGGCTACGCCTGGCGACCCTATCGACGCTATCTTGGGGCCCCGCGCACCAGAAGCCGCAAAGGCTCTCATGCGTACCCAGCTAGGACTCGATCAGTCACTGCCCAAGCAGTACCTGGACTATCTCGGTCAGCTCCTCACATTTGACCTAGGCAGCTCCATCACCACTCAAGGGCTCTCTGTTTGGCAAATTATTGGGGCTCACTTCCCAGCGACCGTTGAGCTATCGATGTGTGGCCTGGTCATTGCCGCTGTTGTGGGTCTTACCGTTGGCTCCATTGCGGCCTCCCGGCCAAATACCTGGTTTGACACAGGCGGCAGGCTGTTTGGCATTGTGACCTACGCCATCCCAATGTACTGGTTTGGTATTTTGTTGCAGCTGCTTTTCGCGGTGCAGCTAGGGTGGTTTCCCACAGGCACTCGGTTTCCATTTACCGCAGTCGCACCAGACGGGCCCACCGGACTGTATTTGCTCGATAGCTTACTCCATGGCAATCTGGCGCAGTTTGGCACGGCCCTATACTATCTGGCGTTGCCTAGCTTGACCCTAGGTATTTTGATTAGCGGCGTATTCGAGCGGATTGTACGGGTCAATTTGCGGCAAACGCTCAAGGCTGACTACGTCGAAGCCGCCAGGGCTAGAGGCATTTCAGAATTTCGCATTATCACCGCCCACGCTCTCAAAAACGCCATGATTCCGGTGATTACGATCCTGGGTCTAACCTTTGCCTCCTTATTAGGGGGCGCGGTGCTTACTGAGGTCACCTTTTCATGGCCAGGGCTCGCCAACCGTCTGTATGAGGCGCTATCCCAGCGAGATTATCCAGTGGTTCAGGGGCTGATGGTCTTTTTTGCCAGCATTGTGGCTATGGTTAGCATCGCAATAGATATTTTGAATGCTTACGTTGACCCGCGTATTCGCTATTGAAGCCTCTGGACTTCCCAATACCAATACTTACCAATACCAACACCTAGTGAGAGCTAGCATCAGTGCTCCATTAGAGCTCAATCACTTTGCATCACTTTTAATCACGTACGCAATCACTGATGCAATCACTCACTAATCACTGATGCACTTGGGCTGCGCACACTTTGAAAACCGCCGCCCAATAAGGCCTAGCAAAATAATTCCCAGCAGCCCAGCCAGCGGATTTTCGCCAATGCCTGTCACCCACTCTGGTGCCCGCCCAGTGTACTCGCTGAGCCCACCCACAGTTACAACGTAATAGCCCCATATCAGGCCAGCGTGGAGCCCGATGGGGTAGCCCAATCGCGTAAGTTTGTGCGTTCCGGTCGGAGATCGCCTGGCCCACACCAGTGCTAGGCCCAGAGCAAACAACCCAAAAAATTGAGGCAGCGTTTGCAATATGACGTTCAAAGGCTTAATGAAATGTGTCCCTGCAAAAAAGGCAGCATTCATCCATAGTGCTGCCAGTGCGCTGTAGTTTTGCTCTAGCTCTGCCAGCACCCAACCCCGAAAAAGTAGCTCTTCTGCAAGGCCTACGGCCAGCGCCATCAGCAGTCCTTCAAAGACAAAGAACACGAATCGAGGACTTGGCGTCGTCGGCGTGGCCCAGCCTGCGAGCGTCTCAATCCCAAACAGCCCAAACACACCAAACGCACCAATAACAAAGGCCAAGCACAAGTCGCGAACAGTTTGAGCCCGAAAGAGTAGTCCACATCGGATGAAGGGTGCGGGCCAGCCGTGAATGGCTCGGCCCCATTTTGGCAACCCGTACAAGAAACCCAAATAAACCAGCGCCAGGGAAATGATTTCGGCGGTATTGGAGTCGTCAAACCAGGCACCGGGCCAGTAGACAGAAAAAGCGATGGGGGACCATGCGATCGCAAGCAAACCCAAAAAGAGCCCTATTCGACGCCAAGCCCCCTGACGACGCACCCAGTCTTGAAAAGGCGCGATCGCGCGCTTCATGTTGCTCGCCTACTCATCCGGCTCAATCGTACTGGTCAAGCCCTTAGAGCGCAGCGTCTCACAGTAAAACTCAGCATGTTCTAGCTCACACACAATCACTAATCCGACGCCTGTGCTGTCGGTCTGCATTGTGATGTCAATAGCCTGGGGAGCAGTCAGCGACGGTACCGTCTCAATCAAGCTCTGAACCACATATTCAATAGTGTGAAAGTCGTCATTGTGGAGCAGCACACGATAGCGTGGCGCCAATTTGCGAACGGTAGACGTCGTTGTTTTTTCAATAGTACCGATAGAAGTAGACATGGTATGAGTCGGCCTTTCTCGCCTTACCTTTTGACAAATTAGCTTGACAGCAAGCCTTTCAAAGTGCCCGTATGCAAACAAACCCACAAGGCTTACTTACTTGGGAACTGCCCTGCCATTCTCAATTATCGAGCTTATTTGCTCTGATGGGGAAATAAATTTTTCCTCTACAGGGCAATGTTACATCTGCATACGTTGCTGAAATTGCCGCTGCTACAATGATACAATATGTATTGTTACGTTTTTTAATATATCTTAGCCAAATTAAATAAGGCCTGACAATTTACGCTCACTCATTATTGATTTCTGAAAAGTTGATTTCTGAAAATGTGAGGACAGGCGACAGGCTATGCACTGCACTTTCACAGGTTCTCAACGACCACTCGTCTGTGACACCGTCCGTTTCCTAAACGATTATCACACCCCTTTATAAAACCCATAAAAACATTTCTCTAAGCCTATGAGTGTTGTTCCCTCTCAAATTTTGTACTTAGAGCACGATGACGCTAGGCTATACGCCGATGCTATCCAGGTCATCAGCACACGTCAGCTTTGTTGGGTTCGCCCAACCTTATTGATTCAAGGCCTGCCTGAAAGCGATCAGACCCTGAGACAGGCTGTCATCTCAAATGCCGCTCAGTGCCCAGAGCAATCTGGCCTCACCCTTTACGATTTGGAAGGGAGCCCAGACTTGATTTGGCCGCTCACTCCCTTTGAAATCGCCTACGACATTGATTTCTTCTCACTTCTAGTACAGCTAAAGATTAGCTCCAATAGCGCAGCCTTGCCAGCCGGAAAGCAACAGCTCCATCAATTTACCCATAGCTTCTGGCGCAAGCACCCCGATTTTTTTCAGTTCAATCCGCCTAAACCTCTGTCATCACAACGTCAGTAAGGTTAGTAGAGAGAAAAACACCCGTAAGCATAACTCCCCTGTTCGAGATAGTTAGTCAAGGTGGCTGCTGCTGAAAAGAGGTGCCTAACTTGACGTATCTAAGTCGAAGTATCTAAAAGGAAATCTCCTGTAGCGAAAGGCACAAGGCTCGCAAAAGCGTTCTCTTACCACCGTTGAGTGATCAGAAAATAGAGAGTGTGCCTGTCTGTCAGGTGGCTGAAAACAGGCCATGCGCAATCAAAAATCTTACTAACCTATCTGCATTACATAAGAAACAGAGGATGCTGAAAGGATTTTTTAGTTCTATCCGTATCTACTGACACCCCGACTGTATTTCTCTTAGTTCAGTTTTATGGATTCAGTTCTACAGGTTCAGTTCTGTAGGCCCAGTTCTGTAGGCTTAGCTCTCCGGTGTCCTACCGAAGTTTCTAAAGCCTGATGCATCTGCCACATCAAGGCATGACAGACAAAATGATGGACAGCTATCGTCACTAACAAGCTGACGCCATCAGCATAGAGAGGTATGCATTATGTTTCATCTAATCCGTACATAAAGTCTGTATAAAAAACTCCCTAGATCTACCCAAATAACAATCCATCAGATTGTTGTTTTTCTCGCATATTTGTATTCCAAAATACTGATTTCCATTCTCTTTTTTTGATGCATTAGGTACAGAGAGATACCCCTTGTGTGGCTGCGGTATCTCAAAAAGAGAACCCTTAACAGGAGTCGCCATCTAATGGGGTCTATTAAAGCTTTGTCGCCAAGTTGTTCATTGTTTGCCCATCATTGGGGAACAAATACGCAACAAGTTCCATCTGTACATGAATAGTTAGATGCAGGTTGAATGCAGATGAGCCCTCAGCCCCTAGAAACGGCTGATTTGGCCTCTGTGTGAGACACGTAAGCAAAGTGTAAAGAGGTAAAGAACATCTGTTGTAAAGACGGATTCAGTCGGCGGACAGAATGTCTTAGCTTTATGAAAGCTTAGCTAGACAGGCAAAAGGAATTCATGAAGGCAGTCTTTGCAGATAGGGAATGGCTATGGAGAAAACGATAGATAGAAAATTGATTGATTTGTAACAAAACGCACTGAAGAAAAGGGGGTAGTTAAAGTTAGGTGGTATTGCTTACCCAAAACTTTAAAGAGGCCTTCAAGCAGGTCAAGTTTTAGACAAATACACGGCTTCCTTCTAGCCGACTCTGGAGTAGGCCGTTAAGTTTAGAAGCATCAAGATTCGATATTCAAAAGATGTCTATCAGGGGCGAGCATCTTCTTGCTTTGGCCTTCCTATATAAAAGGGCTTGTTGTCTGAGAGTTTTCGAAAGATGTCCGCTGTTAATCATTTAACAGTCCATTAAAAAGCAAACTGAGGAAAGAGTAAAAAATGGCTAACACTATCGCACCTGTCACCGTTATCTGTCCGTCTGGTATTTTGAACGCTGAAAGCGCTTCAGCATTGGGGCAGCAGCTTACTAGCGCAGTCACGGACAAAGGCGCAGGTGAGCTGGTTGTCGACATGAGCAGAGTAGAGTCGCTAGACAATGGCGGGCTTGTGTCCTTTATGTCTGCGCTCAACGCGGCTCAGCCTCTGTGCGATCGCTTGAGCATCTGTTCCGCACCTCCTTCTGTTCGCATCGTTTTAGAAATGACTCAGCTAGATCGCCTCTTTGATATGGTCGATCAGGCTCCCGCAGCACTAGCCGCCTAGTCGTTACGCTCAGTTGCGAAAAGAGTGGGTTGACAAAAGGCTCGGACACAGGCCAATCGGCCAGTAGTTAATTGGCCGGCAAATAATTGGCCAGTAAATAATTGGCCAGTAAAGTGAAGCGCTTTCCTCAGGGTACGGGTGAGCGCTTTTGTCTGTTTAAAGGACATCTTGTTAAAGGGACATCTTGTTAAAGGGACATCTTGTTAAAGGACATCTTGCCCCCTTGTAGAACGTGTTTCTGGTATGTTTCTGGCCTGTCATCTTTCCTTGCTACAGCTTTTGGGGAGTTGCTCAAGACACTGTTAGAGGCTGCAACCTTCATCAAATAGGCAACTCTTCTGGCAGCTCTTTTGCGCCAGCGTCCTAATGCATTAAGACGCTGGCTACATAGCCCATAGAAATGCACCAATCAACCAGGCAAAAGCTATAGTAAAAGCCTGTCTTTTTCTAACCAGGAATTGCCGTGCCTGCTGTTTCTAGCCCCAGCCCAAGCGCTACCGTTCACTCTGCTACCCTAGGTGCCGATCGCGCCGCGCAAGTCACTGCCCTATTAAATGCAGACATTTCTCGGCCTGCCCGCTACCTAGGTAACGAGAGAGGCGCACAGCACAAGCCCTGGGACTCAGCCGTGATTCGATGGGTACTTACCTACCCAGAAATTTACGAAGTGGGCTCGTCTAACCTGGGTCACATCATTCTGTACAGCATTTTGAATGCACAGCCTCGGCAGCTATGCGATCGCGCCTATCTCCCCGCTGCCGACCTCACCGAAAAACTCCGCAGCGGCAACCTCCCTCTCTTCGCCGTAGAGTCTCGCCGCTCACTGACAAATTTTGACATTCTCGGCTTCAGCCTCAGCTACGAGCTTGGGGCCACCAACATTCTAGAAATGCTCTCGCTGGCCCACGTACCGCTGACGTGGAAAGATCGCGAAGCCAATGATCCCGCAGCAGCCTGGAATGTCGAAACTGGCAGCTGGCCCATTATCTTTGCTGGCGGCGGTACTGCCACCTCCAACCCAGAACCCTACGCCGACTTCTTTGACTTTATGGCCCTTGGCGATGGCGAAGAGCTGCTGCCCGAAATTGGCCTAGTGCTAGAAGAAGGCAAAGCCGCTGGGCTCAGCCGAGAAGCCATTCTATTAGATCTCGCTCAGGTGCCTGGCGTCTATGTCCCTCGCTTTTATGACATGGCCGCAGATGGCTCCGTCCATCCCAATCGGCCCGATGTCCCCTCTCGCATTTTGCGCCGGGTAGCGCCACCCATGCCCGAGTACTCCATTGGTCTCGTGCCCTACGTCGAGACCGTCCACGACCGACTCACCGTCGAAATTCGCCGAGGCTGCACCCGAGGCTGTCGCTTTTGCCAGCCAGGAATGCTCACACGCCCAGCCAGAGACGTGCCTCCCGAGCAGGTGATCGACACCATCGAACGCGGTATGAGAGAAACCGGCTACAACGAGTTCTCGCTGCTGTCTTTGAGCTGTTCAGACTATCTCGCTCTGCCAGCCGTTGGCGTCGAAATCAAAAACCGGCTCAAAGATGACAACATCAATCTATCCCTGCCCAGTCAGCGGGTAGATAGATTCGATGAGAATATTGCCCACATTGTTGGCGGTCTGCGGCAAACGGGGCTGACCTTTGCCCCAGAGGCAGGCACCCAGCGGATGCGAGACATTATTAACAAGGGCCTTACGAATGAAGAGCTGCTGCGCGGGGTGAAAACCGCCTACGAGCAGGGCTGGGAGCGGGTTAAGCTGTACTTCATGATCGGTCTGCCCGGTGAGACCGACGTAGATATTCTCGGTATCGCTGAAACGGTGCGCTGGCTGCGCCGGGAGTGCTTTATTAAGGGGCGCCGAGCGCTCAAGTTCAATATCACCATTTCTAACCTGACGCCAAAGCCCCATACGCCCTTTCAGTGGCATTCTGTCTCCACAGAAGAGTTCAAGCGTAAACAAGCATTACTCAAAGCCGAAATCAGCAGCATTCGCGGGGTCAAGGCAAACTTTACCGACGTGCGCATTTCGGCCATGGAAAATTTTGTCGGTCGCGGCGACCGCAGACTCTCTGCCGTCGTACGCCGGGCCTGGGAGCTAGGCGCTGGCATGGATGCCTGGTGGGAAAGCCTCGACAATGCCTTCGGTGCATGGACACAGGCCATCGCCGATGCCGGTCTAGACTGGCAATATCGCCAGGTAGAAAGCGGCGAATGGAACTTAGACGAGAATATTGCCACCGATACCCAGGCAGGTCAGGACGTAGACCAGGCCATGATGGCCGTGCTAGAAAAACCTTTGCCTTGGGATCATGTCGATACAGGCATCGAAAAGTCTTGGCTACAAGACGACCTTAAGCGAGCGTTAGAGGCCGCCGTCGTCCCAGACTGCTCATTTGAAGGCTGCTCCCACTGCGGCATCTGCGGCCCAGATTTTGGCCACAATATCGTTGTAGCGCCGCCCACTATTCCCACCTTTGTTGGCCATTTTGAGCCCAATCAGACCCGCGCTCAGCGAGTCCGCATCACCGTAGGCAAACTTGGCGACATGGCCCTTATTGGTCACTTGGATTTTGCCAGACTCCTGGACAGAGCAGTGCGCCGGGCTTCGTTGCCCATTGCCTTCACCGGCGGCTTCCACCCCGGCCCACGCATTTCACCCGCAAATGCGCTGCCGCTTGGGCTTACCAGCACAGGTGAAGTCATCGACTTTGAGCTAACTAAGTCTATGTCGCCAGAAGCCTTTGCCCAGCAGCTAGGGGCGCAATTGCCACCAGAAACGCCTATATACAGCGCCACAGAAATTTCCTTGCAAATGCCCTCTGCGACCAAAAGCCTAGATCAAGCCGTCTATTTATTGGCAATACGTCCGGAGGTGGACACCCGTGACTGGGAAAGCTGGGTGGCACAGGTGCTTGCTGCCGAGCAGATTATGCAAACCAAGACCACGAAGTCGGGTAAACAAAAAGAGGTGAACTTACGCGCTAATCTTTTTGAGCTGGACATGGTCGATGCCGAGTCGCTATCGCAGCTGCCCGAAGCGGTGAGTCAAAAGCTCAGCCAATCCGGCGAAGTGGTAGTGCGCTACGTTGGCAGCTGTCGCAATGATGGCACGCTACTCAGACCCAGCGGCCTTTTGGCAATGCTCGAATCTGTCAGCGGCCAAACGCTAAAGCTAGGCCACATTCACCGAGCACAGCTAATCTTAAACGGCTGATAATACGAAACTGATATTAAAAAACTCATATCCCAACAGGAGATGAGAGAACACTTATCGATGATCGGTCGATTTTTACATCAGCAAATGGCCGCCGGTTGTACGGCTGCTGCCATAGGAATATGTCTCGCTGCGCCGCAAGGACAGGCACAGACTCCACAGGTGCAAGTCGGTGAAACGCTGGCGGAGGACGCATTGGTAGAGGAAACGCTGGCAGAGGACGCAGTACCGATTGGTGCCGCGTCTGATATAGATGTGCGATCGCAGCTTTTCGACCTAGACCAGCTTCCCCTTTTTCTTCCCTCATCAAAAGGGAGACTCGTCACCAGCAGCAATCAAGCCTCACCGACCCAGCTCAGCCAGCCCAGCCTATTTAGAATCCAAGACCAGCTTGGCGCACGCTACAACGACGGTGATTTAGTCGCGCAGTGGCAAGTCTACGAGACGTTTTCTGGCATCCGCTATGTAGATGTTGTCGTCAATGAATCTGGCTGGAGCCAGCTCGCTTACTTTCGGCAGTACGCATTTGCCATACAGCTCGGCAATCGGCTTCGCACAGAAGGCTACCATCTGCGAATATTTCACACGGGTGATGCAGACAGTCGTAACGAAATCATCGATTCGGCTAGGGAAGGTATTTCCACAGCGGCCAGACGCGCCAGACGCCGTACAAGCTTTTTACGGGGTGCTCATACCTGCGATTTTCAGGTAGCGCCACCCGCCAGTGGAGAACCGCTCTGCGAAATTTTTATTAGATGACAGCACATTAGATGACGCCAAGCGATCCACCCTGCGATCGCACCCTCAAAGAGCACATCCAAGACACAGACTACTCAGCAACTGCGACAGATTCAGTCCGTAGCTGTTCCCACAGATCCAAATAGGCCGCTTGCAAATTCTCCGGTAAGGGCAGCAGCGGTTCACTGTTGTCCATCGCCGCTACAGGGAGCAAATGATTATTCAATACATCTGGACGAGCAACGCCTTCACCTAAAAATATCGGCGAAATTCCCCTACCAGAAATTGAAATCTGCGTAGCAGGCCCCGCCTCCCAGCAAAACTCAATCCAGCGTTTCGCCGCCTCACTCATGGGGGTTCCCTTTGGCCGCACCCACAAGTCTGCCGACAGTAGGCTGCCTTCTTCAGGTACTACAGCCTTCAGGTCACGATATCGCTGGAGCGCAGTGGCCACATCTCCCGACCACGCCAACGCCACGTCGACATCTTCATTCACCAGCGCCCTCAGCCCATCGGCAGCATCGTAGGTTTTCACCTGTTGATTGAGCGCCAGGAAGGGCTCTCGTAGCTGCGCTGCCAACTGACTGAGTAGCTGCGATTTGGCCGCGCTGCGACTGGCTAAGCTATTGAAACCCGTATTAAAGCTGCCGCTTTGCATCTTTTGCAGCAGACCTATGACCAAATTTGGATGACTCGGCAGGGCGATGCGCCGACGCAGCCGGGGCGCTAACAAATCTTGCCAGGTGGTAAACACCGGCTGACCAGCCGTAACTTGAGAATTATTCTGCAAATCGGCAAACTGGCTTTGCCGGTACACAATCATCAGTGACTGCACTTTGTAAGGCACCGCCCAAATTTCTCGACCTGGAGTACCGGCAGGGGCCGTTTGCCCTTCGGCATTGCGGCTGACAAATTGCTGCCACTGGAATGGCAGCGCCTCTAAGGTTTCAGGGGGTAGCTCCATGGGCGCAAGTAGATCTTGGGCGATCGCATCCTGCAGCCAAAAATCACCCAAACTCATCAGCTGACCTGACAGGGTCAAATCTTCTGGCTGATACCAAGGGAAAAACCGCTGCCAGCTCTTCTTTTTTTCAGGGGGCTGCCGCTGCCATCGCTGCAATCGTTGAAAAATCCACTGCATTTGCGCATCAGCCCGAAAGCTCACAGGCAGCTGCACCTGCTTGCGAAATTGCTTCAGCACCTCAGCAGGCACAGCGCCTTCCAACAGCGTCACTGTCAGGCGCTCCGTCGCTTGTTGGCTACAGCTCGTCAAAACGCGACTGCTGGCCACAGCAGCCGTTCCGAGCAATAGCGTTCTACGAGTAATCATAATGATGCTTATGGGCTAGCCGCCCGCTGAAATAGATAGCTGTCGTTAGATTGAGTCTGCCATGGCAAGTGTCCTGATGCATTAGAACGCTTGTGCAGAAGAGGTGCCTGTTTGATAAAGGCTGCAGCCTCTAGTCGTGGCTTAAGCAACGCTTCGAAAGCTATAAGTTGGTGCCGTCACCTGGCAAAGCCATTAATCTCATCAAAAACCCCATTAAAAGCGCCATCAAAAAGTCACATCAAAAAGTCACATTGAAAAGCCACATCAAAAAGCGCAGAGGGGAAACTCCCCTCTGCGCTTAAAGTCTAGACTTTTTTGTCGCTCACTTGCTTAAGTCAGGTTAAGTCATTAGATAACTCTACAAAGCCTCAAGTTTTGCAGAGCTCTAAATCGAAGTGGAGCCCTAAATCAGAGTAGAGCCCTAAATCAGGTGCCTAAGCCCTACAGAGACTTAGTCTTGCCTGCTCCCCACTGGTCGCCCCTAATTTTGGGCATCAGCAGAATGTGACCAGAAATAGCTCTGAGGTCGTCTTCTGTCAGATTACGCATTTTAGGGTACAGATCTGTACTTTTTGTACTGGGGTGTAGCTCAGAAATCTCCATCAAGCCGTCGTATGTCGTCGGATTGTGCAGGTAATCTACCAGTCCTTCCAGGTTATTACGATCAGGAAAGGCGCCCGCTAGTGACTCCGTATCCAAACCGACGTTGGGGTTGGTTTTGGTAATGCCACCCAGGTGGCAAATGGCACAAGCTTGATTAAACTTGCGCTGACCACGGGTGAATTCTTCAACCGACAAAGTGACCGTGTCACCCGCTTCATTTAAGGGAATTGTGCGAACGGCAGCATCGAGATCGGCTGCGATCGCATTTCCACCAAACAGACCTGTCAAAACAAAGATTGCAGCGGCAAAGAGCCAAGTGCATTTCTTCAAAATATTTCTCATTTTATGTTCGCTTTTCAGCCACGCAACACAGCAGTGATCCAACATGGTTTGAATCAAATTATCCTCTCATCATGCCATGAATAGGGCGCGAAGGGTAGGACGAAACGGTTCAAATAAAGCGCAATTCAGCTACTCTACGCCTTCTAAGACAACTTCTTTTTGCTTGGCGACGACAGATACCTTTCCGTTTACTGGCTGGTGCAGTCGCATCAGCTGAGCCAACGTTTGCTTTAGCTGGGTACGCGGCACAATCTTATCGACAAAGCCATGGTGTAAAAGGTATTCAGCCGTTTGAAAACCTTCTGGCAGCTTTTCTCGCACGGTTTGTTCTACCACTCGCCGTCCAGCAAAGCCAATCGTGGCTTCGGGCTCTGCCAAGATAATGTCGCCCAGCATCGCAAAGCTAGCCGTCACACCGCCTGTCGTCGGGTGCGTCAAAATGGGCATATACAGCAGCCGTGCCGAGCGATGCCGCTCTAGCGCCGCCGAAATCTTTGCCATTTGCATAAGGCTCAACATGCCTTCCTGCATACGGGCACCACCAGAAGCACACACAATTATCGCCGGCATCTTTTCCGCCGTTGCGCGCTCAATCATCCGCGCCAGTTTTTCGCCCACCACAGAGCCCATACTGCCGCCCATAAAGCGAAAATCCATCACGCCAAGGGCAACTGGCAGGCCGTGAATTTTACCAAGACCCGTCTGTACACCGTCAACGAGCTTAGTTTTGGCCTGGGTGTCTTTAATGCGGTCTGCATAGGCTTTGCGATCGCGAAAATGCAGCGGATCCTGTGGCGAAATCTGCGCATCTAGCGGCGCCCACGTGCCCTCATCAATCAGTTGCTCAATGCGCTGCCCGCTAAAAATACGATGGTGATGGCCGCACTCTGGGCATACCTGTTGATTGGCCCGGAGATCTTTTGTGTAGGTCAAGACATCGCAGCGCTCGCACTTCGTCCACAGCCCATCGGCAATTTCTCGCTCATGGCGATCCTGGCTAATTAGACCCGCCTTTTTGCGATTGGCAAACCAGTCAAACAGAGACATTTTTTCGCTCATCGATTTCGATCAAAAGGGGCCTCGATATCAAAACGACATCAAAAATCCGCGAGGCCGACTCCTTTGTCATCCTACTGGGTTGCCACCCCCCATGGATATCTAGATCACAAACCCAATCACAAACCGACTGCCACTAACCCCTTCTCTCTACAGTCCCATTGGGAAGAAAATTTCTTTATAGGTATGGATCATCCACTCGCCATAAAACAGCGTCAGCAAAGCGCCCAACGCCAAATAAGGGCCAAAGGGGATATGCTGCTTAGACCCCAAAGCGCCCAGCGCCATTGCCAAACTACCCACCACAGCTCCAAGCAGCGCCGCTAAAAAAGTCGCCAGCAGCAGCCCAGGCCAACCCAGCCAAGCCGCCATCATCGCAGCTAGCTTAGAATCACCCCCACCCATCGCGGCCTTCCCAAACGCTCGGCTCCCGGCAATTCCAATCACATCAAACAGCCATAGACCACAGACGCTTGCAATTATTGCCATCATGACTCCGCTGGCGGTATGAACCAGCGTCGGCGTCTCTAGATAGCTCACAACACCCTGAAAGCCCCAACCCAGCGCTAGCCCCGTCCCGGTCAGACTGTTTGGCAACGTCATCGTATCGAGATCGATGAGTGCCAGTGACAGCAGCCAACATACAAACAGCCAAGAAAACAGCGTCTCCCAACTCACGCCAAACAGGGCAAACACAGCGGCAAACAAGCACCCCGTTATGAACTCCACCATCGGGTAGCGAATCGCAATCGGTAGTTTACATGTTCGGCAGCGTCCCCTCAGCCAGAGCCAGCCAAATACAGGCACATTGTCATAGGGTTTTAACCGGGTTTCGCATTTAGGGCAGCGCGACGGTGGATACAGCAGAGAAAGTCCTTCAGGCAGTCGGTACACCACCACATTTAGAAAACTGCCCACCGCAGTTCCTAAAATAAAGACAATCAAAAAAGGAACAATCGTATCCACAAACGCAGCACGCGTGGAAGACACGCGGATAAGGAGCCAACGTTAACGTGCCCAGTTATCGCCGATTTTGATGCCGTCTAAGTCTTTAAAGAACAAATGCCCTGCTAGAAAGTGCTAGCAGGGCATTTGATGTATCGATTTTGTTGCCAGATTCTGTTGCCAGATTTTGTTACCAGTGGCTAAGCGCCCAAAAGACTATGCCAAGCTAGGCTCAATTTGGCTAAAGGGGACAAAACATTCCTGAGGCAACAAAACGGGCTTATCGCCAAAGACCAGCTTGCCGCGTAGCGTCGTCCGGCCCATCGCGACGCCAATGGGGCGCTGTACGACTTCAGGATGCACTTCGTAAAAAGTACGATAGATGTACCTTGCAGCTTTGATCAGCTCTGGATTCAGCAGCACTGAATCATCGCCAAACGCAAGGCGATCAGCAGTATTTGTCGATGTTTCAGGTGACATAGTTAGTGTGCTCATTCCGCTTGGTATTTACTCCAGTCTAATGATAGAAAAATTTGAATATATCCGATAAATCTTCTGACACATCTAATGAGAAGACGCATCTAGCACTTTTTGAAGTGCCTGCCCCATGCCTTCACAGCCCACAGCCGTCATCCCTTCAGACATGATGTCTCCAGTTCGATAGCCTTGGTCGAGCACAGCCAAAACGGCTTGCTCAATTTGCTCGGCGGCGGCGGGTTGGTTAAGTCCATAGCGCAGCATCATTGCAACGCTTAGCACTTGAGCCAGGGGATTGGCCTTATCCTGCCCAGCAATGTCTGGGGCCGAACCATGGACGGGTTCAAAAACGCCCGGCCCACTCTCGCCCAGACTGGCAGATGGTAGCATACCGATGCTTCCTGTGAGCATAGCCGCTGCATCTGACAAAATATCGCCAAATAAATTGCCCGTCACAATGGTGTCAAACTGCTTGGGCGCACGCACTAGCTGCATGGCTGCGTTGTCTACATATAGGTGAGAAAGGTCTACGTCGGTATAGTCAGCGCTCAGGGCTGAGATGCGATCGCGCCACAGCTGAGACACCTCTAGCACATTCGCCTTATCCACAGAGCACAGCCGACCCTGGCGCTTTTTGGCCGTTTCAAACGCCACCCGGCCAATGCGATCAATTTCATCACTGTCGTAGGCCATGGTGCTTACGCCCCGCTTTTTGCCCCCGGCCGCCTCAAAAATTCCCTTGGGCTCACCAAAGTAAATACCGCCTGTCAGCTCACGCACCACCATAATATCGACGCCTTCTACCACTTCGGGCTTTAGCGAAGACGCACTCAATAGCTGGGGCAAAATAGTGGCTGGCCGTAGATTGGCAAATAGTCCTAGCCCAGCACGCAATCCCAATAAGCCCGTCTCAGGCCGCTGCGCCCGAGGCAGTGCATCCCACTTATAGCCGCCGATAGAGGCCAATAGTACGGCGTCACTCTGGCGGCAGGTTGTCAATGTCTCTTCAGGCAAGGGAGAACCCGTCGCATCAATCGCCGCACCGCCAATCAACGCTTCTGTAAATTCAAAGGTTAGACTTTGCTGCTCACCAACCTGCTTAAGCACGGCCACCGCCACACTCATAATTTCTGGCCCGATACCATCTCCGGGCAGTAGCGTAATGCGGATAGGCGCTGTCATGGGCAAAAAGGGCAAAAGCTCTATAGGGACGGGAGCAATGATACCTGATAGACGCAGTCCCGTGAGCGAAACGTGCAATCCCTAAATAATGCAGCCCCTAAAGAGCGTCATTACGGCGATGCATTGGCAACGTATTGGCACTACGTATTGGCACTGTACAGGTACTGTAAAATCGTTTGTATTAAGCAGTTCGGCCACTGATAGGTCAAGCGCTTCGCTCAGATATTTCTTAATATTGTTTTCACATGGCTTTTCTTCGATCCGATCTGGCTCAGTTTGCCGCCTACAGTGCCCCTCACCCTGACCCCCACTCTGATCAGCAAGCCCCTGAAAAAAAAATAGACGGGCTAGATACGAATGAAAGCCCCATTGACCTACCGCCAGCGCTCAAAGCTGCTCTAGCTCAGCAGTACGAACAAATTATTGAGGCCAATCGCTATCCCGATGGTAGTCATGCCGAACTAAAGCAAGCGATCGCACAATACGCCATTGCCTCCAGCAACATCGCCCCCGAAACGCTCACCCTTAAGAACATCACCCTTGGCAACGGCTCCGACGAGCTAATTCGCTCCTTGATCATGGCCACCTGCCTGGGCGGTGAAGGCGCCATCCTAGTGAGCGACCCCACCTTTTCTATGTACGCCATCCTGGCAAAGACCCTTGGCGTCCCTGTTCACACCGTCAGCCGCAAAGAAAACTTTGAAGTCGATATCGCCCAGGCTGAAGTCGCCATAGACACTGCGCAAAAAGAAGGCTCAGCCCCTGTCAAAGTCATATTCATGGTGCATCCCAACTCACCCACGGGCAATGCCCTCACCCAGCTAGAGCTGGACTGGCTCAAACAGCTCAGCACAGACATCCTCATCGTCGTGGACGAAGCATACTTTGAATTTAGTGGACACACCACGCTAGCAGAGGCCCTCAGCCGCCCTAACTGGATCGTCACCCGCACCTTTTCTAAGGCCTTTCGCTTGGCTGCTCACCGGGTAGGCTATGGCATTGCTCACCCCAGCATCATCGCTGCCCTCGAAAAGCTGCGCCTGCCCTACAATCTACCAACCTTTTCCCAGGCAGCAGCCCTCACAGCCCTCGGCCATAGTGAACAGCTGCTAGAACAAATTCCCACTATCTTGGATGAGCGAAATAAATTACTGCATAGGCTATCTGAGCATGATTGCCTACGCGTTTGGCCCAGCGACAGCAACTTTATATATGCCCGATTGAGCGATCGCGGCCTCAGCACCCTCGGCGTATCAGAACAGGCAGACGGACTTAAAAAAGTTTTTCAACAGCTGCGATCGCGCGGCACAATCATCCGCCATACGGGCGGCGGCCTCCGCATCAGCATTGGGACACCCCCAGAAAATCAGCGAACGCTAAGCAATATTCAAAGCGTCCTGAGTAAAGAGTCCAATACGACAATAGAGCCTGTAGCCGCAACGCTCTCCCACTAAACCCAAGCAATACCAAAACAGTCAGCTTAAATCCCTTGGAACTGAAATCCCCTGGAACTGTAATTCCTTGGAATTGAAATCCCCCGACGCTACAGAGTGCCAGGGGATTTCAATTGACCATTCAATCGATCAGCTTTACCAAACAAATCCCGCACGGACACGGCGAATCGTCTGAGGTAATACGCCCACTAGCAAAGCAAAGGCTTCGTCAGGCACAAGGTTCACCGTTTCCTCGTCAAAGTAAGTCTTAAACTGCTCCAAAATCATCCTTGCTCGATCGTCTGGCTCCGGCTGATCGGTAAAGTTTTGTGTCAGGCGGATCCACTGCAAACGAATCTTAATCGCGTTCTGATGGGCCTCGTGGGAGTCAGGCGATAGCAGCGACAAATTGCCAATCGGGATCACCTGCAAAATGCCATCATCCAAATCTGCGCCTACAGCAGCGCCAGGACCTGCAAACTCAGCATGAAATTCGCGCAGCACAATCAGACCATTACGACGGCGGCTGTTTACCACCCAAAGCTGGCCGCTATCCAATTTTTCAACCACATTGTCAACTTTGAGTTCTTGATTCACAGATGCGCCAAAAGATTGCCAGCTTCTTACTCTTCTTCCTATTCTTGGAGCGGGACAATGCAGACTAGCGACAGCCGCAGCCGCCACCTGAGCCTTTGTTTCCCGAGAAGCCATCGGATGAGAAATGATACTACCAGAGTGCCCAGCCGACCTATAACTACTTTGAGGATGCCTATTAGTTTTCTGAGGACGACCTACTCCTTCATCTACTTTTAGCTCACGCTTTGCCATAGACCCCGAGGCCAGCTGGCAATTTAACGGATAGCCGATGTTTTGAAACATTCACCCAGTGTGCTTTGAGCAGTATCAAGTCTTTGACACTACCAATGTGATACGAATCGCCACAAGATAGATAAAGAACAAATACTTTTTATTCATTCTTTATCACTAGTCGCGCAGCCCTTTACATTCGACACATAAAGCATCAATGGCACAGACTTTTATCAGTATATTCAATTAAGTTTCAGTGATTATTTTAACCACGCAGGACACCGTGGTTAGAGCCCTCACAATCCTTACAATTTAGCTAAAAGGTTGCCTGCTACAGGCTTTGAAATCCTGCGATGACTAAAATAGTCTTTTAGCTTTTTTTAAGCTTGTATAGCAAAGCGCGGAAAGCTACAGATGAAAAAGCCACCCAGATGTAAAAGCCGCCCAATAAAAGCTACCCGTCAATGAATCTGTTTAGACAGCAGCCATTGCTTAGGTCGAATCCCCAATCCTGACAGGATGGGATTGCTGATTTCGCAACGTTGATAGCCTGCCTGCCTGTAGAGCTCATGGGCAGCTGTATTGTTGGCCATCACGTGTAGATAAATTCGATGAAAGCCCCAGTTTAAGGCTACTGTTTCGCAGGTCTTAAGCAGTTGCTTGGCTGCGCCCTGACGCCGATAGTCCTGATTCACAGACAAATTTGACAAGTAGGCACGCTTTGGCGGCAAAAATCGCCAGTTTTCACATGGACGCTGGGAAATTTCAGCCGTGCCTACCACTGCACCGGCCTGAGCTGACTGAGCATCTACCAGCGTAGCCACGAGGCAAACATACTGGCTTGCGGGCATTTTTAGCCGCATCTTAATGTCTTCTTGAATGCCGACTCGCATTAGCCAGTACAGCCATTGAGTGGCCTTGGCCTGGGGGTAGAAGCTGGCTAACAGCACAGCCACGACGCCAGGCAAGTCTTTGCGCTGGGCGGCGCGAATACGAAAAGGAGACTGCTGATATTCCTCACGGGGGGTCACCGAGCTATCTGAGGGTAGGGCATGCTCGGCATTAGCCTGTGACATAGTTGAAAACTCGAAAGAGGGTGGGAACTTTATGTAGGACGTTGCGTTGGATCTCCGACGTCCGACACGTCCACGATAGAAATTTCGGCTAGATGAGAAATTGATGCATGGCAGTTAGAGAGCGTACCAGGCGAAAGAAGGCGTCCAAGCACAAGATCTTAGTGGTGGATGATGAGCCAGATAATTTGGATCTGCTCTATCGCACATTCTATCGAGATTTCAAAGTGATTAAGGCCAACAGTGGCCAAGACGCTTTGGATTTACTGGCAGAGCATGACATTGCTGTCATTATCTCTGATCAACGGATGCCCGGCATGAGCGGAACAGAACTGCTGCGAGTGACAGCAGACCGCTATCCCAATTCTATTCGGATCATGCTAACTGGCTATACCGATGTAGAAGATTTGGTCGAGGCCATCAATGAAGGCAAGGTCTTTAAATACGTTACAAAACCCTGGGAAGAAGACGATTTACGAACGGTCGTTGGCCAGGCTGTAGATACCCACAGCGTGCTCCACGCGCGGACCCAAGAACTCAACCGGGTCGTCCGCCAAGAGACACTGCTGAACGCTATTACCAACACCATTCGCAGCGCTCAATCTTCGCAAGAGATGCTGAAGACAATTGTAGAAACGCTGGGCAAGGCCTTTGAGTTGGACTATGGCATCGTTCGGCCCCTGTCTGATACAGACTTGCGATCGCCCATGTTTCACTATGTGGGCACAAACGTCTCTGAAGCACTACTAACTGGAGAAGGACGACAGCTTTCTAAGGAGGCCACAGATCATTTAAAGCAAACGGTCTGGAAAACAGGCGAAACGCAACAGCTAGAAAGTCCAGAAGACATCTCTGCGGCTGCCCCCAATGAAAAGAATGCGGCGGCCTATGCAGCGCTAGATATCGAAAGCAGCCTAATTATTCCGCTGACGTTCAAGCAAGACACGCTGGCCGTCCTAGCCCTGCACAAATGCTCATACCAAAAGGCCTGGGAGGAGAGCGAAATTAAGCTGCTGACAACCTTGGCCGATCAGGCAGCGCTAGCGCTATCGCAAACCTGGACATATGAGCGGGTAGAGTCTTTGGCCCAGAGAGAAGTGTTGATCAACACGATTACTCAGGCGCTACATGCGAGCTTGGAACCTGGCGAAATTTTTGCAGCCATTACGCAAAAGCTAGGTCAGGCCATGCAGGCTGATAGCTGTGCCCTCTCTTTGTGGGTAGACTCCCATGCTCAGTGCGTTGGCTACTATGACCAAAGTAGCGGCAGTGCGCTGACATCGCCCGAAGCCGATATTGAAATCGCTACCGATGCGATTTTAAAGCAGCTCATAGAAACTAAGCGCCCAGTGGTTATCTCTACACAGCCGGGCGCAGGTCTTGACGAAGCTCTCGGTGCAGAGTGCATGGCAAATGCCAAGGCGCTGATGGCCTTACCGCTGATGGCCGAATCTAAGGTTACTGGCTGCATTGTGCTACGGCAGCTATCGAGCGATCGCCAATGGCAGGCAGAAGAAGTCGGGCTGGCACAGGCCGTGGCCAATCAAGCTGCGATCGCAGTCCAACAGGCCAACCTCTACCAAAAGAGCAAGCACCAAGCCGAGCAGCTCCTGGAGCTAGACCAGCAAAAAACGGCCTTTTTTCAAAACATCTCCCACGAATTTCGCACGCCCCTGACCCTGACAATTGGCCCGTTAGAGTCAGCCGTCGAGCGCGGAGAAGGACTAGATGCCGGACAGTCAGCCATCGCCCTGCGCAACTCACGACGACTACTGCGACTGGTCAATCAGCTGCTAGACCTGCAAAAGCTAGATGCAGGCAAAATGAAGCCCACCTTCCGTCCCTGCGATTTTGCTAACTTCACCACAGAAGTGGTCGAAGCCTTCCAAAACTACTGCGAGCGTAAGCAGATAGAGCTGCGCACCGAAATCGAAATCTGCTCGCCAGTCTATTTAGATATCGAGAAGTTTGACAAGGTACTGTACAACCTGCTGTCTAATGCGATGAAATTTACCCCTGCGGGTAAGTCCATCACCGTCCGCCTCAAAGAAGTGGGCAACAAAGCGCAGCTCCAGGTTCAAGACGAAGGTATTGGCATTAGGGAAGATCAAATCCCCCATCTGTTTGAGCGTTTCCGCCAGGCCGATGGATCGGCCAACCGACATTATGAGGGCACCGGCTTGGGCCTATCGCTGGTTCAAGAGCTGTCTCAAATGCACGGTGGTGATGTCTCCGTTCAATCTGTGTATGGAGAGGGCACAACCTTTACCGTAGAGCTGCCATTGGGTGCTGGTCACCTACCCGCCGATCAGGTGATTGAACAAACGCTCTCCACCGAAAAAGGGCGGGCTGCCGTCGAGCTATCTGACATTGAAATGGCTTCGGCAACAGCAGATAGTGACATTTCATTGCCACCTGCAGCCGAAGGTGCTGCAACCGAACGCCAGTCTTTTGAAGGATCGCAAATCTTAGTTGTAGATGACAACCCAGATCTTAGAGCATATGTCTCTAGCGTGTTGCAGCGTCAGGGGTATCAGGTAAACACCGCAGAGCAGGGTGCGGCAGGCCTAGAAATGGCAACAGCCCATGGCCCAGACCTGATCATCACTGACCTGATGATGCCTGGGGTCAACGGGTTAGAAATGATTGAGCGCATTCGTAAGGATGCGGCTTTGCAGGGGACGCCCATCATTTTATTGACGGCCAAGGTCGATAATGAGACTCGCCTAGAAGGCGTGGAGCAAGGGGCGGATGCCTACCTGTCTAAACCCTTCAACGACCGGGAGCTGCTGGCTGAAGTTCGGAACCTTTTGGCGCTCAAGTCTAATGAGCGCAAAGTGGCTCAGCTCAATCAGTACCTCACAGAATCGGTCTTGCAACGATTCTTGCCACCGTCTTTGGTACAAAAAGCCAATGAAGGTGCTTTGCAGCTAGACCTACGCCCCGAGCCTCGCTTGGTCACTATTTTGTTTAGCGATATTGTCGGCTTTACGCAGCTGAGCAATACCCTACGCAGCCGCCGAGTCGCTGAACTGCTCAATGAGTACCTTGAGACTATGACCCATGCCATTTTCAACAATGGGGGCACAGTGGATAAATTCATGGGCGATGCGGTGCTAGCGCTCTTTGGTGCGCCCGAAGAGATGAGCCCCAATGAACAGGTGAAGCGGGCAATTTCAGCGGCTCGCCAAATGTATAGTGACCTCGATACGCTCAATCAGCGCTGGGCAGAGCAGGGGATTGGCCCTGTGAAGTTCCGCTGTGGCATTCACCAGGGCACCGCTGTTGTGGGTATGTTTGGTAGCTCTGAGCGATCTGACTACACGGCTATTGGCCCTAGCGTCAACATTGCCGCGCGCATTCAGGAAGCCGCCACTGCAGAAACCATATTGGTCTCTGCAGCCGTTGCTGACTATCTAGACGAACAGGAAATCGTTAAATTTGATCCGCTACAGCTCAAAGGCATTGACGAAACCGTCCTGACCTTTGGAGTCAAGACGCGGCTATAGAGAGACTGGAACACCACTCAAAAGTTGCCATTTTTTTGCCTTAGCAGCTAGCTTATGTAGGATGACTGCGTTCGTGGGCGCTTCCGACATTACCAGCCCCTGGCGCTGTTATTAGATGGTTATTAGACGGTTTTAGTAGATGGTTTCTCCGCTACAAACCTGGCAACATCATGAACCCAAAGGCCTTTGGGCAGGTTTGGGCAGCCTAGCTGTGGTTGCGCACATGGGTATTTTGGGCTTTTCGCTGCCTTATCTGCTGGATATTGCCCAGCCATCAGGGGAAGGATTCAACGCGATCGCACCCATTGAGCTCATTGAAGTAGACGCAGAAACGTCCTTCGAGCCAACAGAAACACCCCCTCAAAATAGTCAAAGTCCAACGACAGCAGCACCAAGTGAACGGCCTGAAACAGAAACCGCCGCTAACGATGTCAATCGGCCCTCGGCCATAACGTCTACGTCCGATAGCACTTCAGCGATCGCACCTGCTACAGGATCCACAACTGGCTCGCCGCCTACACCAAGACCGTCAACGCCTGGTAATACCTCGCCAAATAACGGGCAAGGGAGCAGTCGTTCACAAGGGGCTGCTCCTCAGACACCTTCTGAGCCAGGCTCTGGAGATTCTGAAAGCGAGGGCAATGAAACCGAGGGCAATGAAACCGAGGGCAATGAAAGCGAGGGCAATGAAACCGAGGGCAATGAAACCGAGGGCAATGAAAGCGAGGGCAATGAAACCGAGGGCAATGAAACCGAGGAGCCTGGATCCCCAGCGGCTCCGGGCGCTCAGGAAGACCCATCAGGATCGACTTCACCACCAGAATCCTCTGGCGAGCCCTCCAGCAGTCCGCCGGAGTCTGAAGTGTCACCACCAGTCATACCTGGAGAGACCTCCCTACCCGAACCGGGCAATACACCGGGCAGCGGTGCGTCGGACAATCAGCAAACATATTTGAGCGTCACCAGTCATGGCTACGTACCGGAAGCCTTGCAAAGAGACCTCGTCGATACGCCTCCCGAACTCATCTACGGAAGCAAGACCTCTCTAGAGGCAAATCCGCTGGATTTAGGCTGCGGGCGAGTTGATTTTTCACAGACCCAGGTAACGTATCGGGTCACGATTGGCGCTGATGGCGCTTTGCTCTCGGCTATTCCCTGGACAAATAGCATTGAGGCTCAGCCCATGAGTAGCTCTGAACGTGCGATCTCCTGCCTCCTAGAATCTGCAGGCTTTAGCTTTACCCCTGCCCTGCAAGATGGCAGCCCGGTAGCAAATAGCAATTTGCTGCTCACCATCGAAATCATCGAATCTGGCGTGAACTGAAAGCTGTCTAGTTTACGAATTTTCACGGACACGCTGTCACCTCAAATTGTGCTACTGTTTCTGAGCTAATATAAAGAAGCCTTTGCGGGTGTAGTTTAGTGGTAAAACCTCAGATTTCCAATCTGATGATGGGGGTTCGATTCCCCCCACCCGCTTTCTTTCATGAAACTGTATGTGCGACGACGCAGGTTCTCGCTGCCGTCTTGGTGAGCGTTCCCTAGCGCCGTGCGACGACGCGGGTTCTCACCGCTGTCTTGATGGACATTCCCTAGCGCCGCAAAGCGACGCGGGCTTCCACCGCTGTCATGGTGAGCGTTCCCTTAAATAAAGGCCCATCCGCAATACTGAAACTTTATGAAAGGCGCTTACGTCTAGCGCTTTAAGTTTGTAGCTGTGGATAGAATGTATGTGACTGCGGTCACATGCAGGCCTGTACGTTGTGTTGATCGAGGTTGTGCCGATTTGATATGGGCTGCCCTTAGCGGTGGGTAATGTAGCGAATCAGCACCAGTGATAGTACTTAACTGTCACACCTTGTTAAGCTACACACAGGCTTTATTCTAAATTAAGAAATGCCGCTGAGCGTACTTGAGCGCAACCGAGCGTTGTGCTTATTTCAGCAGCTAGGTGTCTGCTTCGGTCTGAATCTTTTTCGCGTGAGAATCAATGACAACCAATGCCCCGCTCGTTAAAGAGATCGAAATCGATCTGCATAAGTACTGGCTGGTTCTAAAGCGCCGCTGGCTTTTGATTGCGACAGTTTGCGGATTGACAACAGCCCTCTCTGCCGTAGCGGCTCATCAGCAAAGCCCTGAGTACCAAGCAGAGCTAAAGCTTTTGTTTGAATCGAATAGACAGGATGCTCTAGTCGGCTTGGAGGAAACTACTGAGCTGAGGGCAGTGACAAAGCAGGCAAATCCTTTGGATACGCAGGTAGAGATTATTCGCTCTATCCCCACAGCGCAAATAGCTATTCAAAGATTAAAGCTCAAAGACATAGAGGGAGAGCTGCTCGACCCCGTGGAGTTTTTAGAGACGCTGAAAGTTCGCTCTGTTCCAGGTACAGACATTATCAGCGTCAACTATGTTTCTCCTGAGCCAGAACTGTCGGCAGCCGTTGTCAATACAATCGCGGATGTTTACATTCAGGGCAATGTTCAGTCCAACCGGGCCTCTGCAATTTCTGCCAAGCGATTTATTGAGACACAGCTGCCTCAGTCGGATGCTGCAGTTAGTCAGGCTGAGGCAGCCTTACGCAGCTTCAAAGAGAGCAATGGCATTGTTGATCTTGATTCGGAATCAAAGAATACGGTTTCGTCGCTTTCAAATATTCAAAACTGGTCTACGGAGGTCTCCGCTAGCTTGGCAGGGGTTTCGGCCAAGATGGGAGAGCTGCAGGGGCAGTTGGGTCTAACCCCACGTCAGGCCTATGCCGTTGGTTTGGTCAGTGAGTCGCCCGGTGTGCAGGTGTTGATGACACAGCTTCAGGCGCTGCAGTCAGATCTGACAATTGCTCGTACTCGGTATGAAGAATCCCATCCTGAGATTGTCAATCTTAGCGCTCAGGCGGAAGACCTTTATGCTTTGCTAGAACAACGTGTCGGCGTTGCGCTGGGGGACAATCAGGCGTTTTTACCCGTTGATGATCTTCAGGCAGGTGCCCTCGAGCAGGGGCTGATTGAACGATACTTGACGCTGGCAGCAGAGCGTTCATCGCTGGAGCAGCGGCTTAATCAGATTGAGCGATCGCGCCAAAACACCCAGGCGAGAGCGCAGATTTTGCCGCAGCTAGAGCAGCAGCAGCGGGAGCTAGAGCGGGAGCTCACGGCAGCTCAAACTACCTATGAAACCCTGCTAGAAAACTTCCAGCAAGCTCAGGTGTTAGAAAACAAAAGAAACGGCACTGCTCGCGTTATCTCACCTGCTCTGATTCCAGAAGAATCCATAGCGCCGTCCATGAAGCTCTACCTTTTGGCAGGTGGCGTGTTGGGTGCACTGCTGGGTGTCATGCTGGCCTTCTTGAGTGATTTGATTGACCGCTCAGCTAAGACGGTACACGAGGGGCAAGCTGTGTACGATTATCCGTTGATGGGCGTGATTCCAGCTTGGGCAAAGCTGCGGCCTTCTGCGCGATCTATCGATTTGGAGGTGCCTCAGCTAGTCGTGCAAAAGCCGCAGCCAGTTCCTGTGGTCGAAGCCTATCAGGCACTACAGGCCAACTTAAAGTTTGCCTGCCTAGATAGACCGCTCAAGACAATTGCAGTGACCAGTGCCCTGGCTGGAGAAGGTAAGTCAGAGGTTACGGCTAATTTGGCATTGACGCTGGCTCAGCTGGGCCACCGGGTACTCGTGGTTGATGCAGACCTGCGACTCCCCACCCAGCACCACATTTGGGATATTTCTGAGCAGCAGGGCCTGACAAACTTTGCCGTCGGTCAGCTACCGCTGAAAAATGCCATTGTGATTAAAGCACCCAACCTCCACGTGCTGCCCGCCGGGTCCATCCCACCTAATCCGCTGGCTATTTTGGAGTCGAAGCAGGTATCTGCGCTTTTGCGAGCCTGTGAAAAGGCTTACGACTACATCATTGTTGATACACCTGCTTTGCTTGGTTTAGCAGATACGCTTACGATTGGGCGGCTAGCAGACGGCCTGCTGGTCGTCATGCAGCCCGGTCGTGCAGATGTGGATAGCATTACGGCGGCAAAGTCTATGCTGGCCCAGTCTAATCAAAACATCTTAGGACTAGTGGCTAATGGCGTCACCGTTCACAACAAGGCCGATAGGTACTTTTACCACCGGCAAGAAGCTTATTTGGCAGACAATGCCGATGAGAACTTGCCCGAGCTGCTGCCTCGGGAGATGGCCGCAAGCGGGCAGGCAAGCCGCCGTTCTTAGTTGAGTTCTACAGCAGTTGAGTTCTACAGCAGTTGAGTTCTACAGCCCATTTATAACATTCTCCGAATTGAGTCCCTATTTTGACTACTGTGTGATTTCTATGCGAAGCATAAGTTTTAAGACTGTATCCAAAGCTTTGCCGCTCGCATTGGGATTGTTGTCGTGTCTGCCTGTGATAGCCACTGCGCAAACCGAGGGGCTGCCAAACTTATCGCCACCGGCCTCAGATGATGGCACATCTCAGGTCGAGGCAATGCCCGTTCCAGTGACGCCACCTGCTCCTACAGGCACGACTACCGTTAGCCCCGCACAGCCGAGAACCGTTGCTCCGCCGCCGATTGTTTCGCCGGACTATGCCTCGTCGGCTTATCTCTTGGGCCCGGGCGACAGCATTGAGGTCAGTGTGTATGGATTTGAAGAATACACGGGGCCACTCTCTGTATTGCCAGACGGTATGATCACTCTGCCGCTGGTGGGGAGTGTACCGGCTGCGGGTAAAACGACCGCTCAGCTGGCACAAGATATTACCGTTGTGCTCGATAGGATTTTAGTGACGCCTTATGTTTCTGTCACGCTGAACGATTTACGGCCCGTTGTGATTAATGTCTCTGGGGAGGTCTATCGGCCTGGCCCTGTGCGCGTGCAGCGAGGCACAGAGGTTGCTAGCCTTGGTGATACGCAGCAGCAATCTAGTAATGCATCCATTGGCGGTGCCCCTTCTGTCAGTGAAGTGCTCATTCAAGCGGGTGGGGTAATGCAGACTGCCGACATCCGTGAAGTGGTGGTGATGCGAGCATTGCCCAATGGTGAAACTGTCAGAACACGGGTAAACCTGTGGGACTCGCTGTGGTCTGAAACCCTACCCGAAAATTTATTGCTCCGCGATGGTGATTTGGTCTTTGTGCCGCGTTTAGCAGA
>JBCBKQ010000025.1:0-32626 GCA_038521595.1 Cyanobacteria bacterium J06627_28
AAAAAACGAATTAATTTTGAGAGAAAAGCAATAAGGATTTGGAATTGGGTATTTCCAACTGTATTAATTGCTTTATCTCCTTTGATCGCACAGCATGTTTTGCTAATTATAAATAGCTCTGGCGACTATCACTTATATGACGTTCTAGCCTACAAAGGGCAAATCGTCCTTGTAGGCGTTGCTCTGTTAGGGGAATCTATGACTGAGTTAGTTAGTCGAAAGATACCAACCTGGCAAAAGAAAGGAATACAAGCTTTATGTACTGCTTATATCCTAATAGCATCCATTGTTTACGCAAATCTGTCAGTTAGTGATAGATGTATCGATGTCTCGCCAGATAATATTGCTCTCATAAAAGAATGTGCTGATATGGCAGACAAGTCGATGGTGCTATTTGCTGTAGGAATAGTTTTGTCTCTTTCTTGCAAGCTAATTGGTAGGAGCTAAATGACTTACCAATTTCGCCATCCTCCAAACACTGTCACTTTTGTCTGATTATCTTTATTTTTATTCTCAGCCATGTTTCGTTGTGTCAGCAAAGACTGATAGTCAGGTGTGGCGGCCCAGCGGCTGATTTCTCTGGCTCGCAGTACCGGCACCGGATGACTTAACTCGTCTGTTTTCATGCGCTTGAGCAGTTCGCCCATTTCGCTGTCGCTGATGGCGTCGTAGGCGTTGGCTTGCTCAATGAAGGCGTCTAGATTGAGCTGGGGAGAAAGGGTGGGTGAGCCGCCGGAGAGCTTCATGAGTACAGAGGCGACGGTGCGGGCGTTTTGGGTGGCGAGGAGGGCAGCGCGATCGCAGGTAAATTCGGCGCAGCGTACCCATTCCATAATCTGCGCCTGCCAGTTTTGCATCAGTACCGCGCCAAAGGGCAGCTGGCTGGTCGCTAACGTCAGCAAGTTTGCCAGGGTCAAATATACGCCGTGATCGCACTTGAGATGACCCAACTCATGGCCAATGACCGCCTGCAGTTCTTCCGGGTTTAGCAGCTCGATGAGTGACGTATGCACCACAATGAAAGGCTGCTTGCCGCGCATGGCAAAGGTATAGGCGTTGGGTACTGGATGCTGCTTGATGTACAGCTGCGGCACTTCTAGATCCAGCACTTCACAGGCTTCTGTCAGCAGCGCGTAGATATCGGGCAGCTGCTTTGGCCCGACCAAGACGCTAGCGGCAATATTGTCTAAGTAAAAAAACTGTTCGCCCATAGGGCCAAGCAAACTGCGAATAGCAACGTCTAAGCCCGGTAGCTGCTTGAGCGCGTGGGTGGCCTGACGGTCTAGCGGATGGCGGAAGTGGTCGGCGCTAAGGCCTGTAAGCAAAGACTTAGAATCAGCCATGGAAAAGCTCGTAATGATAGCTGGGAAACCCCCGAAAAAAGCAAAATCACCAACGGTTTGCTTCTCTCGTTAAGTATAGCGAGATTGCTTGGCGTCAGTGATCTGCGTCGGATATGAGTGAGCGGAAAGCTGGTTTGCCAGCCTAGCTTGTTAGCCTAGCTTTTAGCCAGCGTTGACGGTCTCAGGCGCGGTTGTTTCTGTGGGCTGGGCAGCGCTGTCAGCTTCACTTAGGGGAATGCGCTGGAGGCGAGCGCCGACGTTGCGGAGCTTTTCTTCAAACTTTTCGTAGCCTCTGTCTAAGTGGTGGAGGCCGTAGAGGGTGGTTTTACCTTTGGCGGCGAGTCCTGCGATCGCTAACGCAGCAGATGCTCGTAAATCGCTTCCTGTGACAGGTGCACCAGACAGATGACTAACGCCGCGTACAATGGCGCGATCGCCCTTCACCTTAATATCTGCGCCCATGCGATTAAATTCTGCCACATGCTGCAAACGGTTCTCAAACACAGTTTCAGTGACCATGCTGTTACCTTCTGCCATAGTAAGCAGGGCCATAAACTGCGCCTGCATATCGGTAGGGAAGCCAGGATAGGGCAGCGTCTGTACATCTGTCGAAACAATGCGCTCACCGGGAGAGACACGAATATTTTTGTCTTCGATATCTACAGTCGTGCCCGTTTCGCGGAGCTTGGCCAGTAGCGGCGTTAAATGGTCTGGGTCAACGGGGCCGACGGTAATGTTTGAACGGGTCAATGCGCCAGCAACGAGGAAAGTACCTGCTTCAATGCGGTCAGGAATGATGCTGTAGTCCGTGGCATGCAGGCTAGGAACGCCGGTAATGGTGATGGCGTTAGTGCCTGCACCGCGAATTTTGGCGCCCATGGCGCGGCAGAAGTTTGCCAGATCGACCACTTCGGGCTCACGGGCAGCGTTTTCGATAATGGTTTCACCCTCGGCTAGCGTTGCTGCCATCATGAGAGTCTCTGTGGCACCGACGCTAGGATAGTCGAGGTAGATTTTTGCGCCTTTTAGCTTGCCGCGAGCGCCGGGAACGTATGCATGGACGACACCGTGATCCATGTGGACATGGGCGCCCAACGCCTGCAAGCCGCGAATGTGCAGAGCAACAGGGCGAGCGCCAATAGCACAGCCGCCGGGAAGCGGAACGCGGGCGACGCCAAGACGAGCGAGCAATGGCCCAATTACAAAGAAGCTAGCGCGCAGCTTGCTGACAATGTCGTATGGCGCTTTGGAATGACTGACGTGGCTGCCGTCGATATCAAGAGTGTCGCCATTGCGATCAACCTTGAGGCCAAGGGCTTCTAGCACGCTAGACATGCGGCCAATGTCCATTAGGTCAGGAATGTTGCGAATGCGGCAGGTTTGGGAGCACAGCAAAGCGCCACCCAAAACGACCAATGCGGAGTTTTTCGCACCGCTAACAGGGATATGACCACTCAACGGAGCGCCTCCCCAAATTTCAATCACAGATTCTGAAGAGTTTGTAGGTGATTGAGCGGGTTTTGAGGAAGTAGGAGTGTTGATGGGAGTGGCCTCCATAGTTTGAAACAAAAAGTGTTGAGATAATTTGGTATGGATTCTACCCGAAACTTTCCGATTTCTCTCGGGCAACGGCGACATTTTTATGAGAAACCGCTAAAAAAGTCATTCTTTTGAGAGAGGATTTTCCTTTTAATGGCGTGCAAGCGAATGAACTCAGCGTCCTAAGCTGTTGACGGATGGTCCAAACTGCTAGAGTATTGTTAATCGCAGAGCCGAAAATGGCATGCTTGCCTTTTTTGATCTGCTGGCTAGCGGGACTGGCGGAATTGGTAGACGCGCTAGATTCAGATTCTAGTGTTCGCAAGGACTTCCGGGTTCAAGTCCCGGGTTCCGCATGTTAAAGAATGTTGCAAAAAGCTCTTCAGTTTCTACCGACTGGGGAGCTTTTTGGTGGGTTGCTGACCGTTGAAAATAGTCTGACTGCATACTTTTGCTACTGAACTTTACGTCTGACATACTAATCAAAAGTCTTTATGGTTCAGTATAAAAACTTACATGTTTGCTATGAATGGAAAATTTCTTTTGTTTTGAAGGATTTCCCCTGATTTTCGTGATTTTGTCTGCATTTTTAGTTTCTCAATAAGCGGCATCAAACCTTCTCTTTCATGTCTTCCTTTTTGTGTGTGGGCATAGCTTCACTAATTGACCTCCATTAATTGACCTTCACTAATTGGCTATGTTGACGAGCTTGCAAAACCCAACTGTTAAGCAGCTGCGTAAGTTGCAGCAGCCAAAAGAGCGCCGAAAACAGGCGGTGCTTTTATTGGAGGGCACTCATTTGATAGAGGCGGCCTGCGATGCGTGTTATCCCTTGCAGCTGCTTTGCTATACGGAGCTTTGGCAAGAAAAGTATCCCGAGATTTGTCAGCAAGCGCTCAGTCAAGCGTTGAGAACAGAGCTGGTATCTCCGGATGTGCTGAAGTCGATTGCGAGTACGGTGACGCCAGATGGTGCAGTTGCGATCGCACCGCACCGCACCGCCTGGGAAGAAGCGGCGAGTCAGCCCAAAGACACGGTGAGTTTAGGCGTCATGCTAGAAACGCTGCAAGATCCCGGTAACCTTGGCACCATTATTCGCACAGCGGCAGCAGTCGGTAGCGATGGGCTATGGCTAAGTGCTGACAGTGTGGATATGGGCAGTCCAAAAGTTTTGCGAGCCTCGGCAGGCCAATGGTTTCGTTTGCCAATGGCAAAAGTCGATGTGGTTCAGCAGGCAATACAGCTAAAGCAAAACGGTGTACAAGTAGTGGCGAGCGCAGCAACCGCTAACGTGGACTACTGGCAGCTAGATATGACCCGCCCTACGGTGTTTTTGATGGGAAATGAAGGCGCTGGGCTGTCGGCAGAACTGACAGCATGTGCCTCCGCGACGGTGAAGATTCCGCTGATGCCGGGCGTGGAATCGTTGAATGTAGCGGTTTCGACGGCATTGCTGCTGTACGAGGCGCGGCGGCAGCGAGCTCTACAGGAAGCGACTGCGTAAAATTACTTAGACATAATGGGCAAGCTCTCCGAAATCAGCGTCGGTGAGCCTGTATGGCTTTAACGGGTGCTGTCTGAATTTAACAGTTACTTGAACTTTGAAGATTCATTTTCTATGAAGACCTTTTCCTCCGTTATTGCGCTGCTTGTTTCTGTGGGGGCGATCGCCCTTGGCGGCCTCACCTACTTTAAAGTCTCAACTCTCGAAAAACAGCTTCCAGAACAGATTGCCCTTACCGTTGAAGAAACGCTGGCAGCCTCTTCTCCTTCGTCTTTTGCAGAGCCTGACGCAACAGAAAATTCAGCGGATAATAATGCAGTCCTGTCATCGGAAACGACGACAGATGAAGATGTTGCCAATAGCGATACTGGTAGCAGCGCAGTCACAGCTGCTGAACAATCAGACCTAGCGCAATTCTCCCAGCTCGCATTTAACAATACAGTTCAGATACAGCTGGTCTCTGTACAGCGTCTATCCGAGGCGGAAACTGGAAGTGAAGGCATTGTCAACGTTAACCTTCGAGTTAAACGAGCCATTGACTTGGATGAACTGGAACAGAGTGATGGTCCCTCAAGTATCAACTTTACGCCGGTGAAAGGGCGAAATCCTAGAACCAATGCCGTCTACAGCGTTAAAGGTGGCAAACGCACAAACTCTACTGGAATTCGAAAGCTCTCTTCTGAAGCTTGGTCTGAAGCCTACTTTTGGCTGGAAGATATCCCTGAAGGCGTGCAAACGATTGATATTGTCTTTCCTGACACAGCGATTATGGAGGGCGTTCTTATCTCCGATTGATAAGGCTGGCAAACCAATTCAGCAAGAGATTCGGTTAACCGAAGGGTCAACCGAGTTGTGCAAAGTTACCGTACTGGTTGAAAATGGTGCATAGAACTTCACAATCGGTAAGAGCCTTGGACGCAGCATTTGATTATGATTTGGTGATTATTGGCGCGGGCGTAGGTGGCCATGGCGCAGCGCTGCACGCAGTCCAGCGTGGGCTAAAGACTGCCATCATTGAAGCTGGAGACATGGGTGGCACCTGTGTGAACCGGGGCTGCATTCCGTCTAAAGCGTTATTAGCTGCCTCTGGTAAGGTGCGTGAAATGCGCGATGAGCAGCACCTAAAGGCCATGGGCATTAGCCTGTCTAGCGTTGGCTTTGACCGTGCTGGGATTGCTGACCATGCAAAAAATCTAGTCAATAAAATTCAAGGCGATTTGACCAATAGCCTGACTCGTCTTGGCGTGGAAACGATTCGCGGCTGGGGCAAGATTGCAGGTAGCCAAAAAGTTTCTATCACGGATGACAGTGGCACGCGTACGATTTCTGCTAAGGACATTATTTTGTCTCCGGGGTCTATTCCCTTTGTGCCTAGGGGCATTGAGACTGACGGCAAGACGGTATATACCAGCGATGAAGCCATTCGCCTGGATTGGCTACCTGAGTGGGTTGCGATCATTGGTAGCGGTTACATTGGCCTTGAGTTCTCTGATGTGTATACCGCGTTGGGCTCTGAGGTAACGATGATTGAAGCGATGGATCAGCTGATGCCGACCTTTGATCCTGATATTGCGAAGCAGGCAGAGCGGGTGCTGATCAAGCCGCGTGATATTGAAACTAAGGTAGGGCTATGGGCAACCAAGATTACCCCCGGCTCGCCTGTGTTGATTGAACTGACTAATCCTGAAACCAAGGAAGTAGTTGAAACTTTAGAAGTCGATGCGTGCCTTGTGGCTACGGGCCGCATTCCCGCAACCAAAAACCTGGATCTCAACATGGTGGCGGTGGAAACGGATCGTCGTGGGTTTATTCCTGTCGATGAGAATTTGGCGGTGCTACGTGATGGTAAGCCTGTTCCTCATCTCTATGCCATCGGCGATGCCAACGGCAAAATGATGCTGGCGCATTCTGCCTCTGCCCAGGGCATTGTGGCGGTGGATAATATTTGTGGTGACACGCGCACAGTTGATTACAACGCGATTCCGGCGGCAGCGTTTACCCATCCTGAAGTGAGCTTTGTGGGGATGACGGAGCCTGCGGCGAAGGAAAAAGCAAAGTCAGAAGGGTACGAAGTGGCCAGTGTGCGCAGCTACTTTAAGGCGAACTCAAAGGCGCTGGCCGAAGGTGAAACGGAGGGCTTGGCCAAGGTTGTCTATCGCAAAGATACGGGTGAGGTGATGGGCGCACATATTATTGGGCTCCATGCGGCGGATTTGATTCAGGAGGCGGCAAATGCGATCGCGCAGAAGCAATCCGTCACTGAGCTATCTAAATTTGTGCATACGCATCCGACGCTTTCGGAAGTATTGGACGAAGCATATAAGCGAGCTAAGGTTACGGCTTAGAAGATCCACCCCGACCTCCGCTGCGCTCCGCCCACCCCTCCAGAGGGGATTTCCCCCGGCTGCGAATCTGTAAGTTTCATCAGACACTTAGGTATTCATCGCCCGAAATAGATCCCCTCTGGAGGGGTGGTACGCAGTGACGGGGTGGGTCGGCAACCTTTTTCACCCAATCGATCTCTTCCCCATTCCCCACCCATGGAAATCCGCCGCCGACCGCCGACCACCCCCATCTCTGTCTCAACCCTCGAATACCAAATCAAGGTGCCCGACAGTGAACCCCGCAACATTCTCGAAAAGATTGTGTGGCACAAGGAAACCGAAGTCACCCGGCTGCGCGAAAAAGTGCCGCTCGTAAACTTGCAGCGGCAAGTGCAAGCTTTGCCAAAAACACGAGGCTTTATCGGGGCGCTTCGTCAGCAGTCCGAAAAGCAGAGCCCAGCCCTAATTGCTGAAGTTAAGAAAGCTTCGCCTAGCAAGGGAATCATTCGAGAAGACTTTGACCCAGTTGAGATCGCCAAGTCCTATGAATCGGGCGGTGCGACCTGTCTTTCTGTGCTGACCGATAGCAAATTCTTTCAGGGCAGTTTTACCTATCTCAGCCAAATTCGTCAGGCTGTAGATTTGCCGCTGCTGTGCAAAGAGTTCATCATCTATCCCTATCAGATTTATCAGGCTCGCCTGGCAGGGGCCGATGCCGTCTTACTCATTGCGGCCATTTTAGAAGACAAAGATTTGCAGTACTTCATCAAGATCGCCAAGGTGCTTGGATTAGATGCGCTGGTAGAAACGCATACCGTCGAAGAGTTTGAGCGGGTGATCGCGATTGATGGGGTGGAAATGATTGGGGTGAATAATCGCAATCTGGAAGACTTTTCGGTGAGTTTGGAGACGACGGCGCAGGTGGTGGAGACGTTTGGAGATGCGATCGCACAAAAGAACCTCCTCCTCGTTGGCGAATCGGGCATCCACACACCTGAAGACGTCAATACCGTCACACAAGCGGGTGCCAAAGCCATCCTCGTGGGTGAGTCCCTCGTCAAGCAACCTGATCCCGGTGTAGCCATTGGTCAACTGCTAGGTTGCTGATACCCTTGCCTATCTAAAATTTCAAGAGTAAACAATTCCGTTATCCCTTGGCAGCAAATTGTGTTTGGGTGTTTATACGAGGCTATACTAAGAAATGTATAGTCAGCATAGAAAGCCGCATGAGTCGCAAAAAAGCCGTCATTATTGGTTCCGGGATCGGTGGATTGTCTTTGGGCATCCGTCTACAGAGCCTGGGGTTCGACACCACTATCTTTGAAAAGCTGGATGGCCCCGGTGGACGCGCTTATGTTCGCGAGGCCGATGGCTTTATCTTCGACATGGGCCCCACGGTATTGACCGTTCCCCACTTTATTGAAGAGCTGTTTGCGCTAGAGCAAGGTAAAGCCGCTCTCGGTGAGCCTGACTTCCCTGAGGAAATCATGGATCCCGCCAAGCGTGTAAAATCTGGCGTTACCAGCAGCCCTCAAACGTCCAAATACGTCAAAATCATTCCCATTTTGCCGTTCTATCGCATCTACTTTGATGATGGTACCTACTTTGACTATGACGGCGACCCAGAAAGCACCCGCCGCCAAATCGAAGCTATCGAACCTGACGATTTAGAAGGCTACGAGAAGTTTCATGAGGCAGCTAAAGCCATCTTTGATCGTGGCTTTGTTGAGCTGGGCTACACCTACTTTGGCAACATCGGAGACATGCTCAAGGTAGCTCCTGACCTGATTAAACTAGATGCGCTTCGCCCTCTTTTATCATTTGTAAAAGACTATTTTAAGAGTCCCAAACTGCAACAGGTTTTCAGCTTTGAGCCACTGCTTGTTGGTGGCAGTCCGCTGAGTGTGCCTGCCATCTACGCCATGATTCACTTTGTGGAAAAGACTTGGGGTATTCACTTTGCTATGGGTGGCACCGGAGAACTCGTCAAAGGCTTTATTCGTAAATTTGAGGAGCTGGGCGGCACCATTCAGTACGACAGTGAAGTTGCCAAGATTGATGTAGAGGGTTCCTTCTTTGGTAAAAAAACGGCGAAAGGCATCGAACTCAAAGACGGTAGCTATCACGCAGCGGATCTCGTTGCTTCTAACGGTGACTATGCAAACACCTACATGAAGCTAATCGATCCTAAATACCGCCTGATCAATCAAGATCTAAAAATCAAGCTGACTCGGCAGTCTATGTCCGTGCTGGTTATTTACTTCGGCTTCAAAGCAGACGGCTTAGAAGATCTCGATCTTCAGCATCACAACATTATTTTGGGGCCTCGCTACGAAGAGCTGCTCAAAGAAATTTTTAATAAGAAAGTTCTTAGCCCTGACTTTTCTCAGTATTTGCACATTCCTTCTCTGACCGACCCCAGCATGGCCCCTCCTGGCCATCACACGGCTTACACATTGGTGCCGGTCCCTAATAATGGCGGTGATATTGACTGGGATACAGAAGGGCCTAAACTCACAGATAGAGTCCTCACCTTCCTAGAAGATCGCGGCTACATTCCAGATCTCAAAGAGCGCATCGTCTACCAGAGCCACATTACTCCTGACTACTTTGAAGGCACGCTCAATAGCTATCTTGGCAACGCTTTTGGTGTAGAGCCTGTGCTTATCCAAAGCGCCTTTTTCCGGCCTCACAATCAAAGTGAAGATATCCATAACCTCTATCTGGTGGGTGCAAACACTCAGCCCGGTGGCGGCACGCCTTCTGTGATGATGTGTGCGAAAATGACTGCTCGCGAAATCGCGAAAAACTTCGATATTCCATCCGAAATCGTGAACGGCGTTGCGGCTAAACCTGAAGTCGCCACCGTATAGGCCTGCTCTCTTTCGCCAGCTATGCTCCCTAAAGAAGACCTTCTAAAACGCTCAGACAATAAAGAAACGCTTTCAAAAATTATCGACCGTGCTGAGCAGGCTATTAGAACTTGGGAGCCGGTTGCTACCGATTTTCTATCTCCGCCAGAGCTGTTTGAGGCACAAGCTGCGTTTAAGCGTTTGACGGATATTCATATCGTGGCCAGTGGCGGTTACCCTCAGGCTGAGCGTCAGCGGTTGGTGATTGCCCGCTCGGAAATTCCTTTTGATGAAAATCCGGTCCCGCTTGCCGCTGTTAGCATTGCTGGTAACTTTCTCTTTGATACGGCGACTCACCGCGACTTTTTGGGGTCGCTGCTGGGGACGGGCCTAGTCCGTGCAAAAGTTGGTGACATTATTGTGCTGGGTGAACGGGGTGCCCAGGCGATTGTGGTGCCCGAGCTAGTTGAATTTTTACAAACGAGTTTGGTGCAGGTACGTTCGGTCTCTGTGAAGACAAAACCCATCGCGCTTAGCGAGCTCAAAGTACGTGAGCCACGTAAAAAAGAAATGACGACAGTAGAAGCTTCTATGCGTTTGGATGCGTTGGCTTCTGCGGGCTTTGGGATGTCGCGTAGCAAGATGGCAGATATGATCACCGGCGGCGACGTCCGGGTGAACTGGAAGTCGATAACGCAGTCAAGCCATACCGTGCAGCCGGGAGACTTGATTGCGATCCGAGGCAAGGGACGCCTAGAGATTGGTGAAATGTCTGTGACGAAAAAACAGCGGTACCGAGTGCAGTTGACGAGGTTTGTGTAAGCAGCTCGCTCAAGGGGCCCAGCTCAAGGGGACTAATGGATAGCAGACGTTCAGTTTGGGCTGGTTGAATAGAGCCCGTGTCCCAGTAGGTGTTCTGCTTTGCGGATATATTTCGGCACCTGTTTTAATGACGGGCAGGAACTTTTGTGTAGATTCGATTTAGATATTATTTTGCGGTGATAAAATAACCGGGTAATTAGGAATATCCACGTAGGAAGAGAACAGGGCGTTATACAAAAGGAGCTGGTGGTTTTTTCATGCCCAGGGCCAGTCTCATAACGTCATCAGCATAAAATCTACCGGGTTCCTGAAAATGCCTCGACTGAGCGATCGCGCTTTTCAACTTGTTAAAGAAGAGATTGATCGGTGTTATGGCGCAACACCAGATGAGCAGCTCGAACGTGTGATCGTCCTTGCACGGCTAGAAAACCTTCGCATTCAAGAAGGGAGTCCGCTGAGTCGCATTGAACTGTGGGAGACGCTGAGCGATGTGTCTGCCAAGTTTGATCAGCAGGTGATTTTGCAAGCGGCTAAGCTCAACGTGGATTCGTCTGTAGTGAACACGTCGATTGGAGTGGGTGCGATCGCAGTTCTTGTGGCCGCCTCCATAAATGCAGATGCCAACACCGCAAACGCGCCTGTGGTTTCTGACGTTCGCCTCACCCCAGAGCAAGCGATTGGACAAAGCAGACAGGCCCAGCTCACGACTCAGGCAGATAGCGCAGTCGGTAGAGCGCAGCCAATCGCTGCCGCTGACGAGCAGCCAAGATTTGTGCGAGCGACTCAGGCTCTATCGGCCGCTGACATGGCAGCGGATGCCCCCATAGAAGTTGCCGACGAGGTTTCCGACGAAATTTCCGAAGAGGTCTCCAAGGCTGACTCTAGTGAGCTCAAGCCAAAAAGCGCGTTCGACATGGCTCGCACCTATGGTTGGCAAGCAGCACTGAAGGCTCAAAATCCGCCTCACAGCGCGGCCCATTGGGCGCAGACGGCTGAGCTATGGCAGCAGGCCATTGGGCAGTTGGAGCAGGTGCCTGAGCGGGATGAGAACTATGCGATCGCGCAATCTAAAAAAGCAACTTATCAAGCCAACCTGAGGCAGATTCAGGTTCGTCAGCAGGCTGCGATCGCCTCTGAGACCCGGTCATTACCTCAATTTTCAAATGCTGCCGCCAGCGAAGATAGCTTAGCTGCTGCCAAAAAGTTTGGCTGGCAAGCGGCGCTGGCGAGTCAAAACGCACCTCATCCAGCAGAAAAATGGGCAGATATCTCCCGTCTCTGGCAGATCGCCCTTCAGCACTTAAACAAGGTAGAACCTGACCATCCTAACTATGCCGAAGCCCAGCAGGTAAAAGCCCAATACCAAGAAAATCTGGCGATGATTCGTCAGCGCTACCAGCAAGCGCAGGATGCTAGCCAGTCTTTACAATCTTTGCGTGCGACTCTAGCAGAGCTGGAAACGTCAGGGAGGCTCTCCGGCAGTCATGGCACAGCACAACTTGCGGCTATCCTTCAGCGACTTAGAACAATTCCTGCGGGAACTGTTGCCCATCAAGAGGCGCAGTCGCTAATTGCGACTACCCAGAATATGCTCAATGGACTGAGCGACAATGCGGCTCCTAAGATTGCTATTTCTACTGAAGAGCGCTAGCTAGTTGCTTGGCAAGTAGGCACTATAGCCATAGTGATATTGGCTCCTTGATATTGGCTCCTTGATATTGGCTGGCTGACAACTAATTGCTTATTAAAAGCCGTATTTACGGTACGTGATGACCATGGGTGTCTGCTGTATCTTTACTGTGAGCCATACCAAATATTATTATTTGATTAAGGTATATATTTTGTAGCCTTCTACGCCTAAAGCATCACGAACTGGCGGGCAGTGTATGTCAATATGTAATCGGTTTGCCAAATTCGATTGATGGCTCTATGCATGACGAAGCGGACTCGTAGCTGACTGCTCTAGAGCCCTGAACAGTCGTCCGTAGAAGTATCAATTAAGAGTGGCAGGAAATGGAGTAAGCAATGGAATCCGTCGAGGCCATTTATAAATACGTCTGGCTCATACCCGTACTGCCCCTGCTGGGCGCAGCCATCGTGGGCACAGGCCTTATCAGCTATAACGAAGCGACCAACAAGCTTAGAAAGCCGGTCGCTGCTTTCATCGTCAGCCTCATTGGTGCGGCGATGGGTCTATCTATTATGGTGCTGGTTAGCCAGCTTCAAGGGCACGCACCCTACACCTATCTAATTGAGTGGGCCTCCGCTGGAGACTTCCACATCAATATGGGATTCACCATCGACCACATTACCTCTGTAATGCTGGTCATTGTGACCACCGTAGCCTTCCTGGTGATGATATACACCGATGGCTACATGGCACACGATCCTAGCTATGTTCGCTTTTATGCCTACTTGAGCCTCTTTAGCTCGTCGATGCTGGGCCTCGTTGTTAGCCCAAACCTCTTGCAGGTTTACGTCTTTTGGGAGCTGGTGGGTATGTGCTCGTACTTGCTCATTGGCTATTGGTATGACCGTGATGGTGCTGCCGATGCCTGCCAAAAGGCCTTTGTGACTAACCGAGTGGGTGACTTTGGTCTACTGCTCGGTATGCTGGGCCTCTTTTGGGCGACAGGCACCTTTGAGTTTGACCTTATGGGCGAGCGACTCACCGACATGGTGAGTACTGGCTCTATCGCGGGTGGGCTAGCTGCGCTCTTTGCGATTTTGGTCTTTATGGGCCCCATGGCAAAGTCTGCGCAGTTTCCGCTGCATGTGTGGCTGCCAGACGCGATGGAAGGCCCCACGCCTATTTCGGCGCTAATTCACGCCGCTACGATGGTGGCTGCAGGCGTCTTTCTCATTGCGCGGATGTATCCCGTCTTCGAGAATATCCCAACGGTCATGAGTGTGATTGCCTGGACAGGAACGATTACGGCCTTTCTGGGCGCGTCCATTGCGATCACTCAGAACGATATTAAGAAGGGTTTGGCCTTTTCTACGATGTCTCAGCTGGGCTACATGGTCATGGCCATGGGCGTCGGCGCTTATACTGCCGGTTTATTTCACCTGATGACTCACGCCTACTTCAAGGCGATGTTGTTCTTGGGCTCGGGCTCTGTGATTCACGGTATGGAAGAAGTGGTTGGTCACGACCCCGTTTTGGCTCAAGACATGAGACTGATGGGCGGCTTGCGCAAGTATATGCCGGTGACAGCGATTACATTCTTGATTGGCACGCTGGCGATTTCTGGTCTGCCGCCCTTTGCAGGTTTCTGGTCAAAGGATGAGATCCTCGGCTCTGTCTTTGAGGTGAATCCTTTGATGTGGGCCATTGGCTGGATAACGGCTGGTGCGACTGCGTTCTACATGTTCCGCATGTATTTCTCGACCTTTGAAGGTGAGTTTCGCGGTAATGACGACGCTATCAAAACGCTGGTGAAGCGGCAGTCTTTGCAGATGGCGGGCGCGTCTCTGGGGCCTGGTGCGATGAGCACGAAGGAGCTGGAGCTAAGTGGGACAGAAGATGACCACCATGACGATCATCACCATGCTGAAGAGCCCCACGAGTCTGCTATCAGCATGATTTTTCCGCTGATGGCGCTGGCGATTCCTTCTACATTGATTGGTTTGGTGGGTACGCCTTTTGCCAACTATTTTGAGGCGTTTATTCATCCGCCGGGTGAGGCGCTCACGGTTGCGGAGCTGGCCGAAGAGTTTGATGTGAGTGAGTTTGTTCGCATGGCGGGCGCGTCTGTGGCCATTTCGGTTGCGGGTATTGTGCTGGCGGTGTTGATGTATCGCATGAACAAGATTGATGCGGGTGCGATCGCAAACAAAATCAAGCCCCTCTACAACCTCTCACTCAATAAGTGGTACATCGACGACATTTACCGCAAGGTCTTTATCCAAGGCACTCGCAACCTGGCCAAAGGCGTCTTGAACGTAGATATCAAAATCGTCGACGGCATCGTGAACCTGACGGGCTTTGTCACTCTAATTACGGGTGAAGGTTTGAAGTACTTCGAGAATGGACGTGCACAGTTCTACGCGCTGATCGTATTCGGAGCAGTCTTAGGTTTAGTGTTTGTGTCAGGTCTAACGTAGAAGCCGTTCAGCAAAACCGTTCTTTAAATTGAGTTCACTCGGAAGAGGCATTGACTGAGGTTGATGTCTCTTTTGGTTTAGATGCTGCTATTTTTATCCTCCAAAGAATCGGAATGGCAGAAATATTTAGAAAGGATGGCGTTGTCGTCCTTATTCAGGCTCGTGACCATCATCCGCCACATGTGCACGTAAAATCAGCTGATTACAGTGTGCGGGTTAGAATTGACAAAGATGAGCCATCTATTTTGCCGTATAGCAAGAAATCGCGCGATAAAAGCTGCGCCGCCTTTGACAAGCTGGCTTTAGCATTTGTGAAGGCTCGGCTAGAGATATGCAAGTAGGCCTGGAGTAATATCATGGCAGAGCCTGAAGATACTAGAAAAGCAATATCAGCTCGGTACCTATTAGAAAACAGAGAGTTAGAAATTTCTTTAGAAGATGGCTCACGCTACCTTGTTCCAGTTGACAGATTGGAAATGGTACGTTGTGATGCAGATGGCTTTATTCCTATTGAACAGCCTACTGACGAACAGCTATTGGATGTAAAAGTTTGGGGCGGTGGTGCCTCAATTCAATGGGAGCTGCTTGAGCAAACCTTTTTGGTTGAAGAGCTACTGGAAGGCATCTATGGGCGCGAGGCGTGGATGCGATCACTCTTGACTATAGCTGAGTAGTCGCTCTCATAAATAAGATGCGTTCTCTTGTTATCTTCTTTTGTTATCAAGCTGAGTTGATAATTGCCTGATTGACACGGGCAAACTTCGGTCACTGATTGATCGTTGTAATTTTATGCCAGCTCTCTATAAACCCTCATCGTTTTCCTCTTTGCTAACGATAGCTTTAGGCTGTGGGATGAGTTTTGCATATGCCCTATCACTGGCCGCTCAAGCACAAACCGTAATACCGTCGATTACCGCAGCGGATGATCGTACTGGCACTGTAATCGATCACGCAGGCGATATTTACACTATAGAAGGGGGCTCTTTTTCAGCCGATGGAGCCAATCAGTTTCACCGCTTTGAGCAATTTGACCTAGCGCCGGCTGCAACCGCTAACTTTGTAGTTCCGGCGACGGTCAGTAGTGTCATCGGACGGATTAACAGCGATCAGGCCTCTTTGATTCACGGCACGCTGACGATTTCTGGGGCCGCGACTTCTCCTCATTTGTATTTACTCAATCCTGCCGGGATTCTCTTTGGAGACTCCGCCAGGCTCAATCTTCCTGGAAATTTTACAGCGACGACGGCCAACGGTATTGGGTTTGGCTTAGGTGATCGGCAGCGGTGGCTTTCCGCTGCTGATAACGCTAGCCCGGTTAGCTATAGCCAATTTGTGGGGTCACCGACGGCTTTTACCTTTTCTTCTGTTCTTCCTGGCGGCATCGTCAACCAAGCCAACCTACAGCTACGTCCCCAGCAAGAAGCGCTTTTTTTGGGTGGTTTGGTTGCAAACACAGGCAGTATTCGCGCCCTAGGCGGTCACGTGACCTTGGCGGCGGTTCCGTCTAATACCTTGGTTCGCCTTAGCCAGCCAGGTCAACTGCTCTCATACGAGGTTCTTGTGGATGCGACGTATGGACTTTCTCATCCGTCACAGGCTGACTATGCCTGGCTGTCTGCGGTGCTCTCACAAACAGAAGGTGCCAACGCGTTGATTACAAATGCAGATGGCACAGTTAGCTTGCAAAATAGTGCGGTTCCTCTATCGGTAGAGGCCGGACATGTGATTGCATCTGGCAATGTCAGCGTGAGTGATATCAATACGGCCAATGGTGTTGGCGGCAATATTTTTGTTTTAGGCGATCGCGTCAGCGTTTTACAGGCGACTTTGGCTGCTACGGGGCAATCTCAAGGCGGTCAAATCCGAGTTGGCGGAGACTTTCAAGGTCAAGGAAATCTGCCGACGGCAGACCAGACCCTGATAGATCAAGCGTCAGCTTTGATCGCAGATGGCCTTGGCGATATTGTAGGCATTGGCAATGGTGGTCGGGTGATTGTTTGGGCGGATCGTGCTACTGGTTTTTGGGGCAGCGCTAGCGCCAATGCTGGAGCCCAGGGCGGCGATGGCGGCTTTGTTGAAATTTCTGGAAAAGAACGGCTGATTTTTCAAGGCGACGTTTCGCTGGAGTCTTCCTATGGCAATAGTGGTACCTTACTGCTCGACCCGCTTGACATCATTATCGTAGACGGTTTCAGCGCACCTGATGACGTTGAGGTTATCGACTTCGCCGTTAATGATTCAGATGGGGGCAGTGGCACCTTTGTTATCTCTGAGGGCCAGCTTGAAACGCTCAGTGGTGGTTTTAACCTCCGCCTTGAGGCGACTCGCGACATCATTATTCAAGATCTCAGCGATGACTTGCTTTCTTTTCCTTTCGGATTTAATACGATTACGCTCCTAGCAGATGCCGATAACAATGGTATTGGTAATGTCGTCATGAACGATTTCAACGATACGCTAGAGACCAACAGCAGCGATATCAACATCATTGGTGAAACTTTAGACCTTGGGAATATTGTCACAGGAGATGTGTTTGGCGTTGATGCGCCTGGAAGCGTTCAGCTATCTGCTGCAGACCAAGTTGCCGTGGGCAATATTGACACTCATGCTGGCATCATGACGCCCGGCATCGGTGGTGACGTCCTAATTGAGGCCCAAAACGAAATCTTCACCGGAGACATCATCACGGAAGGAGACGCTGCTGGCGGCAATGTCTTTATTGCCAGCAACAGTACGCCGCCAATCACGGGCATTATTTCAACCCTGAGTGCATTTGGCTTTGATGGCGATATTACTTTGCTGCCGACGACCCCCGACTTGCCAGATATATTTGATGGATTTTTTGATCCTGACTTCGGGTTCGATTTTGAGTTTGACTTTGAAGAAGAGCTAGATCAGCTGGACTCTGGTGCCGATGATGTTGCCCTCGGTAATCTCAATGATGCTCCTGGCGGCATTGCGATTCCTAGTGATGAGATTGTCGGCCTCGAGCAAATAAACCTAGGTGAGCTCTCTGACTATTTTGGGCGATCGCTCGCCGAAGAGACCCTAGACGTTGAAGAGGTTCAGCAACTGCTTTTTGACGTGGCTGAGCAGCTAGAGGTGAGAACGGCGGTTGTCTCGGTACATGTGGTGGACTCAAATGTGAATACTGGCGAAGGCGGGGCTGATGAGCAGTTAGAGCTGATTGTGCTACTGCCAGGAACCGCGCCTCAGAAATTTATTGTGGCAGGGGTTGATCCCCGCGAGCTCAAACAAACGGCCAATGAATTTCGCAACAATCTGCTGACCTCTGTAAGACGGCGTAACGATAGCTTTATGCCGCAGTCTCAGGCACTGTACCAGGCGCTGATAGCGCCGCTCGAAGAGACCCTAGATCAAGCTAACATTGACACGCTGGTATTTTCGATGGCGTCTGGCTTGCGCATGGTGCCATTGGCCGCCCTGCACGATGGTGAGCAGTATCTGATCGAAAAATATGGCGTTGGCATGGTGCCTTCCTTAAGCCTGATTGACCCTCAGTTTGATCAGCCGATTGACAGTGCTCGGGTGCTGGCGATGGGGGCGAGCAGTTTTGATACGCTTTCTCCCTTGCCGGGGGTTCCTGTCGAAGTGGAGATGATTCGCAATCGGTGGCCAGGGGCGACGTTTCTCAATGAAGACTTTACCCGAGAGGCCATGCTTGAGCAGCGATCGCAAGTCCCCTACGAGCTGATTCATCTGGCGACCCATGCTGAATTTAACGCTGGTGACATCGACAATTCCTACATTCAGCTATGGGACAGCAAGCTCAGACTCAGTGAACTCTCAGAATTAGGCTGGGACTCTCCTGCGGTCGACCTGCTTGTCCTTTCGGCCTGCCGTACGGCTGTGGGAAGTTCCGAGGCTGAAATGGGCTTTGCTGGCCTTGCCGTAGGATCTGGCGTGCGCACTGCCATGGCCAGCATCTGGGCTGTGAGTGACCTCGGCACCCTTGCCCTCATGGGAGAGTTTTACAGTCAGCTCAATCGCCAGCCTATTAAGGCCGAAGCCCTCAGAGCTGCCCAACTCTCTATGCTGTATCAGCAGACTGAGATTGTCGATGGTCAGCTAGTAACTCCCACTGGAAATAGCACTCCACTGCCTGATGATTTGACCGCGAATATTCAGCCAGATCTATCTCATCCTTACTATTGGTCGGGCTTTACGATGATTGGTAGCCCCTGGTAATCTCTGCGGTGACGTTGCTCATATAGCCTTCCGCACTTAGCTTTAGACCTACAGTAATCTGCCCTAAGTGCATAGCTATCACTAATGCATCAGCGGATAGCTGTACATACTTCAATGCAGCGCGATCGCACAGTGACTGTTCAACTGCTTTGCTTACCTTTAAGAAAAGCTAATAGGTTTGATACAAAACTGATTTTTCTACATAGAGTGTATAAAGTCTGCACTCTATCTTTTCGCTTGCAGCCATCTCGCTTGCAGACCTTAGTTTTGTTATGGACCAATTTCCCTGGCTCTCTTTTATAATCTTCTTTCCGTTTTTGGCGGCGCTGTTGATTCCGTTTATTCCTGATGAAAACGGTCGAACGGTTCGCTGGTATGCACTGGTCGTAGGCCTGATTGACTTTGCCGTAATCGTCTATACCTTTGTCAATTTTTACGATGTCAACAATTCAGGGATGCAGCTGTACGAAAGCTACACCTGGCTGCCTGAAATTGACCTGCGCTGGTCGGTTGGGGTCGATGGCCTCTCTATGCCGCTGGTGCTGCTGACAGGCTTTATCACCACGCTGGCAATTTTGGCGTCTTGGCCAGTGACGTTTAAGCCAAAGCTATTCTATTTTTTACTGCTCTCAATGTACGCCGGACAGATTGGCGTCTTTGCGGTGCAAGATCTGCTGCTGTTTTTCCTCATGTGGGAGCTAGAACTGCTGCCGGTTTACTTGCTGCTATCGATTTGGGGCGGCAAAAAGCGACTGTATGCGGCAACGAAGTTCATTCTCTACACAGCGGGCGGCTCTCTTTTTATCTTGCTAGCAGCTCTTGGTATGGCGTTTTATGGCGATACCATCAGCTTCGATATGCAAACGCTAGCTGCAAAGGAGTTTCCGCTGCGGCTACAGCTGTTCTTGTATTCGGGCTTTTTGATAGCGTATGCGGTGAAGCTGCCGATTATTCCTTTTCACACCTGGCTGCCGGATGCGCATGGTGAGGCGACTGCGCCTGTGCATATGTTGCTGGCAGGCATCTTACTGAAGATGGGTGGCTATGCGATTATTCGCATGAACGTAGAGATGCTGCCCGATGCCCATGCGGTGATTGCGCCGGGGCTGGTGATTTTTGGGGTAGTGAATATTATCTATGCGGCGCTGACCTCGTTTGCTCAAAATAATTTGAAGCGGAAGATTGCCTACTCGTCTATTTCCCACATGGGTTTTGTGATGATTGGTATTGGCTCGTTTACGAATTTGGGCCTGAGTGGTGCGGTGTTGCAGATGGTGTCCCACGGTCTGATTGGGGCGAGTTTATTCTTCCTAGTGGGCGCGACCTACGACCGGACGCATACGCTGATTCTCGATGAGATGGGCGGCGTGGGTAAAAAGATGCCGAAGATCTTTGCGATGTTTACCACCTGCTCCATGGCGTCGTTGGCGCTGCCGGGAATGAGTGGCTTTGTCGCTGAGCTGATGGTGTTTGTGGGTTTTGCCAATAGCGATGCCTATGGCTTTAACTTCAAGCTGATTGTGGTGATGCTGATGGCGGTGGGTGTGATTCTCACGCCGCTGTATTTGCTCTCGATGCTGCGCGACATTTTCTATGGCCCTGAAAACAAGGAGCTGATTGAAAATGAGGTGTTAGTTGATGCGGAACCCCGTGAGATTTTTGTGATTGTTTGTTTGCTGATTCCGATTATTGGCTTTGGTCTGTATCCGAAGGCGCTGACGCAGCTCTATGATGCGAAGACCGTGCAGCTAACGGAGCGGATTCGGACGGAAATGTTTGCGATCGCACAAGACAAAAATCCACCTCTGCCAATCGCAACCACACCGCTTTTAAATGGGCCACTTCTCAGTGCACCCGAGATTGGTAACCCATAGGTCTGCGCCTCTGCAGAATTTCAGTCAAACAATTAAATCCCCTCGACGCTATCGGGGGGATTTTTTGCGACCAGATCGGTCTATGGGAAACCACTGAAAGCCGCTAGAACTCGGCAAAAATCCCTTGACAGTACCGACCTTTATCTTCTATATCTCCATAGTCTTAACCTCTGTAACCCATCCTTTGAACTCCTCTTTTGAACTCTTCCTTTGTAAACGGCTTCAATCAATTTTTCTCCGTACGCGGCTGGGCGCTAGAAGCGAGGCTGCTGCGGTGGATGACGCTGCTGTGGCTGTCGGTAGGCATGGTTGTGCTGTACTCGGCCTCTTATCACGCTGCTGAGAGTGAATATGGCGATGGCGCCCATTACTTCAAGGTTCAGCTGATTTGGGTTGTTCTAGGTCTCATCATTTCGCGCTACATTACCCGGCATCCACTGCGACAGGTGACGAGGCTATCGGGCTTCTTTTTGTTGATTTGTATGCTGCTGGTGATGGCGACGCATATTCCTGGGGTGGGGATCTCAGTCAATGGCGCGACCCGTTGGCTGCCCTTTGGCCCATTTTTGATTCAGCCATCTGAGCTAATGAAGCCTTTTTTGGTGATGCACAGTGCGCAGCTGTTTGGTAAGTGGCACAAGCTAACAAACCAGACGCGGGTGCTTTGGCTGGGAATCTTTACCTTTGGGCTGCTGCTAATTTTGACGCAGCCTAATCTGAGTACGACGGCGGTCTGCGGCATTACGATTTGGCTGATTGCCCTGGCGGCGGGACTGCCCTATCGGCAGCTGATCATGACTGCTTCGACAGGTTTATTTGCGGCAGTCATTAGCATTAGCTTTAAGGCATATCAGCGTGAGCGAATTACGTCGTTTATCAATCCTTGGGCGGATCCCATTGGGCAGGGCTATCAGCTTATTCAGAGTTTGTTGGCGATTGGTTCAGGCGGAGCCGGCGGTACTGGCTATGGCTTTTCGGTGCAAAAAGAATATTTTTTGCCAATTCAGTACACGGACTTTATTTTTTCGGTATTTGCAGAGGAGTTTGGCTTTATTGGCGGACTGATGCTGATACTGTTTTTGGCGGTTTACAGCACCGTGGCGTTGATGGTCGCTATTCAAGCCAAGAAGACGGTGCACCGCCTGATTGCGATTGGTTGCATGGTGCTGCTGGTAGGGCAGGCAATGATCAACATTGGCGTGGCCAGCGGTGCGATGCCGACAACGGGCCTGCCGTTTCCGCTGTTCAGCTATGGCGGTAGCTCGATGATTGCGAGCTTGATTACAGCGTCGGTGCTGATTCGGGTGGCGCGTGAATCGCGCGATGCCGATGTGCTAACGCTACGACGTCGGACCTTGCAAACGGTGACGATACCGGCAGCCAAGTCTAAAGTGGCAGCTAAGCTGCAAAAGCCGTTTGCTCAGACCAGTGAGCTGAGGCGGTCGAACAAGGCCTCTGCGGAGAAGGACTTTAGGACGGCTTACAATCTGCTGAAAAAGCGAGTTAAGCGGCGTAAGGTGACTGCTGCAAATCGGACTGTTTCCAACAATGATGCTCCAAAAAACGATGCTCCAAAAAATGATGGCGTTCAGACTAATGGGGGGCAGGCTGATGTGCCAATGGAAAATAATATTCCGGCCTCTGTAACGTCTGAGCGGGAAGATGGTTAAGAATTCGATACAATTAAGGCCCCGGTCCTATTAACCGTTTTCGAATTTCCTCCTGAGTTTCCTTCCATGGGTGAGCGCCTTCAGATTTTTTTGTATCACCTGAGCCAGTCTGCTAATGGATGGGTAGAAGGTCAGCTGGGTCATTTGTCTATTGCCAGCATTGGCATTATTGCGGCGGCGGGGCTGCTGACGAGTTTGACGCCCTGTATGCTCTCGATGCTGCCGATCACGGTGGGCTACATGGGAAGCTACGAGTTAGAGAGTCGCTGGCAGGCCGTTGGGCAGTCCGTTTGGTTTGCCACGGGGTTGGCGACGACGTTGGCTGGTTTAGGACTGGTGGCGAGTAGCTTGGGCTGGGTGTACGGGCAGGTGGGCGTCGGTCTGCCGATTGTGGTGAGTGCGATCGCAATTCTCATGGGCCTAAATTTACTAGAAGCGCTTCCTTTGCCACCGCTACCCTCCTTTAGCGGCACCGACTTTTTAGAAAAGAGCATTCCTCGCTCTGCCAAGTCTTATTTGCTGGGCTTAACGTTTGGCCTAGTGGCCTCTCCCTGCAGCACGCCCGTGTTGGCAACGTTGCTAGCTTGGGTGGGCGAAAAAGGCGATCCTGTTTTAGGGGCGTCTTTGCTGTTGGCCTATACTGTCGGCTACGTTTTGCCCCTAATGCTGGCAGGCATTTTTACCGCGTCTATTAAGCGTTTGCTCGAGATACGCCGCTGGTCGGGTTGGATTACGCCTGCGAGCGGCGTGCTGCTGATTGGATTTGGTCTATTTTCGCTGGTGACTCGGTTTTTGCCGATTGCATAATCCAGTCGCCCTACTTTGTTTTACGACATGCTTGCTACTAAACGATATTTTCGGAAGGCCTTGGTCCCTTGGTTAGCTGACTTGAAGCTAGCGATTGTGCTTTTGTTGGCGATCGCGCTCTTTAGCATCAGCGGTACCGTCATTGAGCAAGGTGAATCCCTCAGCTTTTACCAGGAAAACTACCCCGAATCGCCAGCGCTCTTTGGCTTTCTCACCTGGAAATTCGTCCTCATTTTGGGCCTCGACCATGTCTACCGTACATGGTGGTTCTTAGCGCTCTTAATCTTGTTTGGAACGAGCTTGACGGCCTGTACGTTTACCCGGCAAATTACCGCACTACGCTGGTTTTCTCGCACTTGGAATTTCTACAGTAAGCCGCGCCAGTTTGAAAAAATGGCGCTCAGCACTCAGCTCGAAAGCGCCAGCCTAGCCGATCTCAAAGCCAGCCTCGGCGAGCGACGCTACAACATCTTTGAAAAAGACAACATGCTCTACGCCCACAAGGGTCTCTCTGGGCGGATTGGCCCCATTGTGGTTCACGCCAGCATGTTGCTGATTTTGGGCGGTGCCATTTTGGGCGCTATGACGGGCTTTTTTGCCCAGGAAATGGTGCCTAGCGGCCAAACGTTCAAAATTCAAAATATCTTTGACGCGGGGCCATGGTCTGCCTCACAAATTCCCAAAGACTGGTCTGTACATGTCAATCGCTTTTGGATTGACTACTCTCCAGAAGGGCGGGTAGAGCAGTTTTATTCTGATCTCTCTGTGCTGGACGATGGTGGTGAAGAGGTTAAGCGCAAAACCATTTGGGTCAATCAGCCCCTACGCTACAAAAATGTCACGCTCTATCAAGCTGATTGGGCCGTCGGTGCGGTAAACGTGCGCATCAACAACAGCCCCACGTTTAACTTACAAATGGCTCCTTTAGAGGTACAAGGCACAAAGCTTTGGGGGACTTGGGTGCCGACGAAGCCTGACATGAGCGAAGGTGTTTCTTTAATTGCGCAAGACTTGCAGGGGACGATGCTGCTGTATGGAATGGATGGTCAGCTAGTCTCTACCGTGCGAGAAGGTGGCAGCGTCGATATTAACGGCGTTACGCTTTATCTCGATAACATCATCGGCAGTACAGGTCTACAGATCAAAGCAGACCCAGGCATTCCCCTTGTCTACTTGGGCTTTGGGCTGTTGATGATAGGCGTTGTTATGAGCTACATTTCTCATTCGCAAGTGTGGGCGCTCCAAACAGAAGACGATGTTTTATTTGTAGGGGGCCGCACCAATCGGGCTCAGGTTTCTTTTGAGCGTGAATTGCTTTCTGTACTCGATAGGGTCAGTGAGGCTGAAGTGCCGTCAGCAGCCAAAGCAGCGCCGGAAGATAGTCCAGCGCTTGTGTAGCGTGAGCGGCAGTCAATTAAATGCGCATTCTACTTGTCGATGACGAAAGAGAACTGACGGAACCGCTTAGTCGTTTGCTTCAGCGGCAGGGCTACACCGTGGATATCGCCAGCGATGGGCTGACGGGCAGTGACTTGGCGGCTACTGGCAGCTACGACTTGCTGATATTAGACTGGATGCTGCCTGGTAAAACAGGGCTAGATATTTGTCGAGAAATTCGCGATCAAAAGTCTACTACGCCGGTTTTGTTCTTAACGGCAAAAGACACTATTGATGACCGGGTAGATGGTCTAGATGCCGGTGCAGATGACTATTTGGTAAAACCCTTTGAGCTGCGTGAGCTGCTGGCTAGAGTGCGGGCGCTGCTGCGACGACCGACTGTAATCGACGCCGCTCAAACGACGGCTGTTAAGGATTCATCAGACACAGTGACTGAGCCTGTTATCACCGCGCAACCTGATATCTCGACATTGACCTACGGTGATTTAGCGCTACATATTAAAGATCAGTTTGCGAGTCGAAATGGTCAAACGCTGGAGCTGTCGGATAAGGAAGTTCAGCTGTTGGCATATCTGATGCGATCGCCCCACCAGCTGCTCACCCATACCCAAATTTATGATGCCGTCTGGGGCAAAGGGGCCACGCCCAGCAGCAATGCACTAGCTGCCCAAATGCGTCTGCTACGCAAAAAGGTAGAGCAGCCTGGGCAACCTACGCTTATACATACGGTTTATGGCAAAGGCTATCGATTTGGGTCTCCAACATAAGAAACCAGTTGAACAATTAATCGACAAAGTCAGTCAAAACAAATAGCGATAATGTCAACTTAAAGACATGACTGATTCAGTGATTGCAAGCAAACGAGCTGCCAAACCTGTATAAAATGTAGGGCAATGTATCTCGTTATTCACGGATAACGTTTACGGATAACGCTTTGAGGAGACGATGGCGCAGCTAGCAGATCCAAACTCAAAATCTACAGATCCTGCTTTCACGGATGGGGCGGCAAAGGGATCTCAAGAATTAGATGTTCAAGGTTCAGATGTTCAAGGTTCAGATGTTCAAGGCTCAGATGTTCAAGGCTCAGATGCTCAAGATTCAGATTCCCAAGACATAAAAAGCAGTCGCCTTGGCTATGAACTTCTCTATGCCAATCGTCGGCCTGGGCGATTGACGCTGCCGCTGTTGCCACTACCCAAGACTGAGTCAGTCAGGCGTACAACGGGAAGCTTGTTGCTGGATTCTTTTGTACGCGATCGCACCCAAGAGTCTCCCGCCCTTCGTACGCTTCGTCTTATCTCGGTGGCCACGTCCCTTGCTACACCTACCGCTAAACCTGCCGATACTGCACCACAACAGCATCCGCCCCTCCCTCCCCATGAAGCGATCCGTCTGACGCCAGCTACCGCTTTACTAACCCAAAAAAAGGACGCCGAAAAAGAAACGGCAAAGGAAGCCAGCAAAGCCGCCGACCCAAAAGACAAAGCCAAGACCTCCATTCACTCTGATCTGTGGGAAGACGCACCCACCTCTCCTGCGGCAAAAGCGTCACCTGCTACAGACACAGCAGCTGCGGCTGACGATATCCCTGTTTCTGCGGCATCCAATAAGGCCGTACCAAATAGAGCCGTACCAAATAAAAAAAACCGGCATAGAAAGCCCTACCCTAAAAGCCCTCAGCCCCAGGCCAGCACTCAGGCCATTCCCATTCGTTCAGCGCCTATCTTGCCGAGCAGCGGTGTAAATGCCGGTAAACTTGCTCGCGATAGTGCCGCTGCTGTTGGCCTGCTTGACATTAACGACACCCTCCTTTTTGGTGGCGATCACGAAGACTTATCCTGTGTGGATCCGTTTATTACCCAGGTAGAAGCGCCTTCGTCAGGTGTCTTCACTTACCTAAAGCAGCAGGTCTCTGCCTTTAAGGTCTCAAAGTTGGTCAGCAACTCTCCCATCAATACCAATCTGAGCGTCTTAAATCGCCCAGACTCACCCATACGAGAAACCATCCTAGGCAATGGTGATTTTCAGCTTGGCACCCTCACCGAGGAGCCAGAAGAAGCCCCCCCAATATCAGCACAGCCTGCTGCCGAGCCAGATACTGTTCAAGTTGCCGATTTGAGTAGGCAAGTGCAAGCGTTGAACCAGAAGATTGAGTATCTGAGCAAAAAACTAGAGGAAGCCACAGGCTGATTGCCATAGCAAGCAAAGCGCGGAAAGCTATATCTTGTGCGTGGGCCATCATCTGCGTGGGCTTATCATCGGCTTATCGAAAAGCCCCGACTGTAGAGAGATACAGTCGGGGCTTTCTAGTCGGGGCTTTCTCAGAGCCGTCTAGCACTAGCCAAACAGCGTTAAAGAGGCTTGCTTATGCCGGGTAAACGCTAACTTTCTTACGGCTTTTACCTTTTCGCTCAAACTTAACCACGCCATCAATCAAGGAAAACAATGTGTCGTCGCCACCACGACCCACGTTCTCGCCAACGTGGTACTTAGTACCGCGCTGTCTGATCAAGATGTTGCCAGCCAAAACAGCTTCGCCGCCGTACTTCTTTACGCCTAACCGCTGAGCATTTGAATCGCGACCGTTTCTAGTACTACCCGTACCCTTCTTATGTGCCATAGGTCGAAAAATCTCCTGAAACTTGTAGTTAATCTGTTTAATAGTTGGCTGCTTCATTAGCGAATCAGCCGATATATCCTTCAGTGAGGTCACTCAGCAGTGATTGTGTTGCCACCTACAGTGATGGAATCAATCATCACGCGAGTGAGCTCCTGACGGTGGCCACGCTTTTTGCGAGTCTTTTTCTTTGGCTGCATCTTGTAAACAATGACCTTTTTGCCACGGAGATGGCTGACCACCGTACCGCTGACCGTTGCCCCTTTTACTAGGGGCTGACCAATGCTGAGGTCGCCATCGTTTTCCACCATGAGCACATCGTCTATGGTGATTTTCTCGTCAGCCTCAACAGGCAAGCGGTTGATGTCATAAAAACGACCGGGCTCTACCCGTAGCTGAGTACCCCCAGCGGCAATAATTGCGTAAGCCATAAAACGTCTATCTCTCTTAAAAACTGCCGTACAGGTAGACCGCGAGTCCTGACTCACTGCCTGACTCACTGCCTTTACGCTTTTTCAATGGCGTTTTTGTACCTGATCCGAGCATTAGCACGAATAACCATTGTCGCGAGCCATCTCCTCTGTGTCAAGCAATTGTCAAGCAATTTTTGAGTGCTTTTTAGGAACCTATCTTATAGAGATTCATCTTATAGAGATTCATCTTATAGAGATTCATCTTTTAGAGATCCATCAATTAGAAAACCATCAATTTCGTCGATTTCCATCCTCTCCCGCTACCCCGTACAATGAAAACCTTGTTCTGTTGGGTATAGAAACCTATGAAGCCCTACTTGGCGGCTGCGCTCCAAATGACCAGCGTGCCCGACCTTGGCAAGAATTTAGCTCAGGCAGAAGAGCTAATTGACTTGGCCACTCGTCGCGGCGCTGAGCTTGTCACCCTACCCGAAAATTTTTCGTTTTTGGGCGATGAGACTGCCAAGTTTAAGCAGGCCAACGAAATCTGCACGGCTAGCGAAAAGTTTATTAAGACAATGGCCCAGCGCTACCGCATCACCCTGCTGGGTGGTGGCTACCCGGTGCCCTCTCCCGATGGGCGTACTTACAACACGGCCCTGCTGGTCAATGCCAATGGTGAAGAACTCAGTCGCTACGAAAAAGTTCACCTTTTTGACGTGAACCTGCCAGATGGCAATACCTATCAAGAATCAGCCAGCGTCACCTCTGGCGATAAAATCCCCGATGTCTATCATTCAGAGCGCCTTGGGCAGCTGGGCATTTCTGTTTGCTACGACGTGCGCTTTCCTGAGCTGTATCGTCAGCTCTCAAAGAGCGGCGCTGAGGTTCTGATCGTGCCGGCCGCCTTTACGGCCTTTACCGGCAAAGACCACTGGCAAGTCCTTTTACAGGCCCGTGCGATTGAAAATACCTGCTACATGATTGCCCCTGCCCAAACGGGCTTTCACAATGCGCGGCGGCAGTCCCACGGACACGCCATGATCATCGATCCCTGGGGGATTACCTTAGCCGATGCGGGCGATAATGTCGGCATGGCCATTGCAGAGATTCATCCTTCTCGCCTAGAGCAGGTTCGAAGACAGATGCCTTCTTTGCAGCACCGTGTTTTTTAGCTAGCGCAGCGCAGAATAACACCTGCCGCTGGCAATAATTCATCGTGAATAGTCCATCGTGATTAAGCCTTTATGACTAAATGAACATCACACCGTTCGAGCACTCCTGTAAATTAGACAACGATGACTTGTTAAAGGGCACATGATTGACCCCATCGGATGGCTCATTTTTACCCGCTATTTTGCAGACACATCGCAGATAGCCCTCCCCATAAGACATTTAAGCGGCATACCTGGCATGATGAACGGCCTGTTTCCCAGCACGATATTTGCTCAGCTGTTTGGCTCATTTGATCTGTCGGGAGCTATGCCTCTGCTGGCAGAGGTCGATGAGGCAGAAGTTAGCTCGCTGGTGCTGGCGGGCGTTTTGCTGAGCTTGATTACTGTCTTTATTGCGGCGAAGGTGGGTGGCGAGCTATGTGCCCGGTTGAATCTACCGTCTGTGCTAGGTGAGCTGGTAGGGGGTGTTGTTGTTGGGGTTTCGGCGCTGCATCTGATTGTCTTCCCAGAGGGGGGAAGCATTCCCAGCTCCGGACTGATGGATTTTATTCAGCTCACTGCCGGACTAGATCCGGAAAGCTTGCAACTTGTCTTCTCGGGTGAAAGTGAGGCGCTGTCGGTGCTGGCTGAGCTGGGCGTCATTATTTTGCTGTTTGAGATTGGCCTAGAATCAGACCTCAAAGAACTCATTCGAGTGGGGCCACAGGCGGCTGTTGTAGCCATCATTGGTGTGGTTGTGCCGTTTGTCGCGGGTACGGCAGGCCTGGTTTTATTTTTTGGGGTGAGTACGATTCCGGCTGTGTTTGCTGGGGCTGCTTTGACGGCTACCAGCATTGGTATCACCGCTAAAGTACTCGCCGAGATGCAGCAGCTTAGCTCGAAAGAGGGGCAGATTATCATCGGTGCGGCGGTGCTAGATGACGTGCTTGGCATCATTGTGCTGGCGGTTGTTGCGAGTCTGGCAAAGACGGGCGAAATCGAGATCTTAAATGTGGTCTATCTCGTGCTGGGTGCGGCGGCTTTCCTCATTGGCTCTATTTTCTTGGGTCGGCTGCTGAGTCCGCTATTTGTGTCTCTAGTCGATCAGCTCCAAACGCGTGGACAGCTAATTATTAGCTCTTTGATTTTTGCGTTTGTGCTTTCTTACATTGCAGCCGCGATTCAGTTAGAAACGATTTTAGGGGCGTTTGCAGCGGGCTTAATTTTGGCAGAGACCTCTAAGCGTAAGGAATTAGAAGAGCAGATTACGCCCATTGCGGACATGCTGGTACCCGTATTTTTTGTGACGGTGGGTGCGCGTACGGATATTAGCGTGCTCAATCCGCTAGAGCCTGCGAACCGGGAGGGCCTGATTATTGCGTCTTTCTTGGTAATTGTGGCTATTTTAGGTAAGACCATTACGGGCTTTGCGGTGTTTGGTCAGCCGGGGATTAACCGCTTGGCTATTGGCTTTGGCATGATTCCTCGGGGTGAGGTTGGCCTTGTGTTTGCGGGGGTTGGTGCGGCTAGTGGCGTACTGTCAGAATCGCTAGACGCTGCGATTATTGTGATGGTGATTGTGACTACCTTTATTGCGCCGCCGCTGCTGAGGCTAGTTTTTGATGATGACGATCTCGCAGGTGGCTTGGAGAGCGCAGAGCCAGAGAAAGCGGCCATAGAGGCGATGGCCGCAACACCAGAAGCGGCTGAATCTTGACCGGAGACAAGGTTGCTTTAAGTACTTTTAGCTCTTGGATGCCAATAGAGTCTGGCGAGTAGAGTCTGGCGAGTAGAGTCTGACAAATAGATATCAAAGGATGAAATGGCTACCTAGTCGTTTCATCCTTTTGTTTAGCGCTGGTAATTGTTTGGCGCTGGTAATGCCCGGCTGTAAAGAAATACGGACAGGCCGCTCTGCCTAGGTCTTAAAACAATTTGAGTTGAATTGGGCATCTTACTCTGGGCAGATGTCCTTTTCAGGTTGCGCGCTGGATAGTACACTCGTCGCGTCAGTACTAATACTTAGGAATACTTAGGAAACTGTAAGGAATGTTGCTCTATGCCACTGTATTTAGAGCCATTGTGTTCAGATCTACCGTGTTTACAGCCGCTGTATTTAGAGTTAAAAGCTTACTCAACTACTCATGCCTAAGTGCCCTACCTAAGACTGTGCAATCAATGCCAGAACCTCTATATCTATAGATTTCTTTTCTAGGCTGCAGAAATAAAACTGGTAAAGTTTCCAAATCCTACTAAACTCTAGAAAACATTTATTCACTTAACAAATTGAGCATTTTTACCTATGAGCCTTTCAATACTCTCCGGCGAGCTGCGCTCAGACTTTAAGATCGGAGTCTTTGACAGCGGTGTCGGTGGACTTACGGTATTGCGGGAAATGTACGCTCAGTTGCCTCATGAGTCGGTGGTGTACTTTGGTGACACGGCGCGTGTGCCCTATGGCAACCGCTCAAAAAGTGAAATCCTGCGCTTCATTCGAGAAATTATCGTTTGGATGATGGGGCAGGATGTGAAGATGTTGATTATGGCCTGTAACACTAGCTCGGCGCTGGTGCTAGAAGAGGTTCGTTCAGAGTTTCCGATTCCTATTCTTGGGATTATTTTGCCGGGTGCTCGGGCTGCGGTAAAAAGCGGTCAGAATATTGGCGTTATTTCGACTGAGGCTACGGCCAAAAGTAATGCCTATCAGCAGGCGGTGCAAGAAATTGATGCAGAGGCCAAGGTTTGGCAGGTGGGTTGTCAGGATTTTGTGCCGTTGATTGAGAGCGATCGCATCCACGACCCCTACACGTTGGCTACTGCCAAGCGCTATGTCGAACCCTTGATCGAGGCGGGCATTGATACGCTGGTATATGGCTGCACACACTATCCGCACTTAGCGCCTGTGCTTGCTCAATTTTTGCCTGAGCATATTACGCTGGTTGATCCGGCGCGGCATTTGACGGCGGCGGCTAGCAAGGAGCTAGAGATTCTAGGCCTGAACCATACTGAGACGGGGGCTACGGCAGAGCAGAGAACCGCGTTTTATGTGAGTGGTGATCCGGAGCAGTTTGCAAGCGTTTCACAGCAGTGGCTGGGCTACAAGCCTGCGGTCAATCAGGTTTCTGTTGAGGTGCTTGAGTCAGTACATGCGGCCTCTTCGCCTTCGGCACAGGTGGCCTCCTCGCCTTCGTCCCAAGTGCGCGATCGCTAGTACCTACAAATGACGATCATTGCAGAAGCGCAGGTGAGATTTCGCTGTAGGCAGAAGTTTTAGGTAGAAGCTATAAGTCAGAAGCTACAAGTCAGAAGCTACAAGTCAGAAGCTATAAGTCAGAAACATGTCAGCCCAAAAAAGCCCGTCTCTGAAAACTCAGAGACGGGCTGGCAATTGTGAAGCTACAGTTATGAAACTAAAAATTAAAGCGCTAGGGACTTAGTCTTTTATAGATGAGGCTAAGTATCTGAAGCACCCGTACTCACTAGCATCATGACAAAATAAATCACGAGCAAATAGCCTACAGCGGGCAGAATAATCGAAATCGGGCTGGAGCTAGAAAAGTGCAGCATTGGCAGGCACAGACGAAAGGTGGGCAAGCAGACGTACAGATAAGAACGCAGCCAAAAGCTTGGTTGCGTGGGTAAAACGCTAAAACAAGACTTGCTAACGGTTAGCCTATCTTCAGCAAAACCCTACGGTCATTTCATTAAGGCTCGAGCTGCCTAAAAAGGCATCGCCCCTATGACGTAAGTTTCTATGAAAATGAGTGACAAGATGTGCTCGCGCTAGAACGAGCTGATGTCGATGCGATCGCTGCAAACAGCACAAATGACCCATGCAAACAGCAATTGACGCCCTATCCTCACATAGCGCTGCAATTGCTATCACCAATGACAGATAGCCTATCTATTGCTCTTCTAAAAGAGCCCTATAAAAGGAGCCCATCTAGTAGCGCGTAAGAAGCTACCGTCGGCGCGATCGCCATAGCGTACAAA
>JBCBKQ010000026.1:0-32589 GCA_038521595.1 Cyanobacteria bacterium J06627_28
AAATTCATTGCACTGAATTCGTTGCACTGAAATAGGATTAGCGCTACCACCTAGCATCTTTCTACCATTGCCTGTTGTATTGCATGTCGGAAAAAGCTAAGGCAAGATTGATTTTATAAAATATCGAATCCAACAACAGCTTTTTCAATACGCTTTTAAGTTTTGAACATAGATTTTGCATGGTAAGCTCTCCTTCTCCCAACGCTAGTAACGGCAATCATGATGGTCTCCCGTTTGGTGCTGGCAACGCTGATGTAGGCAATGACAATGCTGCTAATTCAGAGAACATTGCTCTTCCGCCCCTTTCGCTCACCCGGCCTAGCCTAGATCGTAGGCTTACCCGCATACAAAGAGACGTGCTCAAAATGGGTGCTCTGGTCGAAAACTCTTGCCTGCTGGCTAGAGAAGGTCTGTGCGATCGCAATCTCGACGCTGCCAAAAAAATTCCCATTCAAGACAAACAAATTGATGCGCTCTACCGCCAAATAGAAGTAGACTGCACGCTCTTGCTCAATTTAGAAGCGCCGGTTACTCAAGATTTGCGCCTGGTGAGTGCCTTTATGCAAATGGTGCGCGATTTGGAGCGCATTGGCGACTATGCCAAGAGCATTGGCAAGCTGTCTATCAAGCTGTTTCCTTACCCGGTGCATGGGTGTATGGGCGATATAGAAACCATGCTTGATCGCAGCCGGTCTATGGTGGCGCTGTGTTTGCGATCGCTCTCTGAGTTGGACCCAGATGCAGGCCTAGAGCTAAAACACAAAGACAATGTTGTAGACGATGACTACGACAGACTCTACCAACAGCTGGTAAGTATGCCGGCTGTGACCGGCTCTGTCGAACCGATTGTCCTACTGGTGCTGGTGATTCGTTCGCTGGAGCGGATTGCAGATCATGCGACTAATGTGGGTAAGCGAGTCACCTACGTTGTCACCGGAAAGCGCTCATAGGTTTTTTGTTTTTTTGAGCTTTTAAAGTGCGGTTCGACTGGTTTCTCATTTGCTGACTAAAAGGGTTTTAGTAGGCATTATTTCCTAATAAAAAGAAAGGGCGATACCTTTAAAGAGCTTTTTCGAAGCTAATTTGTACAAAAATTTGACATCTCTCTGCTCTTACGGAACCATATGAAGGTTGTAAGATAAGAAGGTCGCATTTAGACATAGCAAGTGTCTTGATGTATTAGGGCACTTGTGCAGAAGCGTTGCTTGTTTGATACAGGGAGATAGCTTTTAGTCTTGTCTTAAGCAGCGCTTCGAAAGCTATAGGTAAAAAAGTATCCGCAGAAGTTCAGCAAAAATGGTTGCAGCTGCTAGGCTTTGTTCCTTGTCTCGACACTCTATACAACTTGTTTCTTCGATTGAGATAGATCTCCCGATAGCGCGATGCGCGTTATTTCAATCGTCGTAACGCTGCCTCTTCATTGAACCTTACGGATTCAACTCAAGGATTCATCGCTACATGGAATTTTCGATCGCGTCACTTTTATCTAATTTGTCAAACGATAAATTAGTCACTGTCAAAGCATTAGAAAAAAAGCTCAACTGCAACAGCGAAACCGAAAGCAAAGACTTACAAATCGCTTTGGAAGCTCTAGAGCGCACTAGCGTCGTTGAAAAGTCTAGGGGCAAGTATCGCAAGGTTGAAGACGAAGACATTATTGAAGGCAAGCTGCGATGCTCCAGTAAAGGCTTTTGCTTTGCCATACAAGATGAAGAAGGCGCAGACGATATCTATGTTAGAGAAAGCCAGCTAAATTCTGCCTGGAATGGCGATCGCGTGCTGGTAAAAGTTACCAAAGACGGCAGCCGCCGCCGCAGCCCCGAGGGTGAAGTGACCCTAGTGCTGGAGCGAGCTAATGCCTCTGTGCTGGCAAAAGTAAAAGCGGGAGATGCGGCAGAAGAAGACGAGCCGCCAAAGTTTAAGGCGGTGCCCCTAGATGATCGCCTTCTCTTTGAGCTAGACATTACCGAAAGCGAGGAAGATCTCTCCGACGCTATTGAACATTTGATTCATGTCGAGGTGACTCGCTACCCCATCGCGCAGTACCCACCCCAGGGAAAAGTGGCCCGCTTGCTGGGTAGTAACGCAGAGGACGCAGCAGACATAGACATTGTTTACTGCAAGCACGATTTGCCACGCATTTTTTCAGAAGATGTGTTTATTGCGGCGCGAGGCCTGCCAAACCGCGTGCGCAAAGCCGACATGAAAGGCCGGGTCGATTTGCGAGAGCAGACGACGCTCACCATTGATGGGCCCAACTCCAAAGTGATTGATGATGCCCTCAGCTTAGAAATTAACGATGACGGCTATCGTCGATTATCTGTTCACATTTCAGATGTGGCCCACTACGTTAAGCCCAATGATGTGATTGATCGAGCTGCGCGTGCCCGGGGAACAGCGGTCTATCTGGGCGATGAAATCGTCCCTATGCTGCCACCACCCATTCCCAACGCGCTGTGCTCTCTGGTGCCTGGGAAAGATCGCCTAGCGATTTCGGTACTGATTACGCTGGATGATGACGGGCAGGTGCTGGAATATGAAATTCAGCCCAGCGTCATTCAGGTGGAGCATCAGCTGAACTATGAGCAGGCTCAGGCTATTTTGGTGCGAGAAGACGATGAAGATCTAGAGGCGCTCGGCTTTGACCATGACGACATAGACGAGTTTGAGCCGGTCATGGATATGATTGACAGTCTCTATCAGCTGTCCCAAGAGGTCAAGCAGCGTCGCCACGAGCGCGGTTCTTTTGAGCTAAATCTGCCCGATCATGTGTTTCCACCCGAAGCCGAAGAGCTGGCGGAATATCTCTCCCCCAAGTTTCAATACGACGATGAAGGCGCTTTGGGCGCCATGGTCGTCTCTTCGCAGCTGCCTGCTCGTATCATTGTCACAGAATTTATGCTGCTGGCCAATCAGCTGGTGGCTAAGCACATCAAGGAGCTGGGCATTCCTGGGCTGTATCGTGTTCATCGCACGCCCGATCCGAGTGATGTGCAGGAGCTGATCAAGCTGGCAAACAATATGGATCTAGACCTGGCGCTAGAGGAGGCCGAAGAAGTCCACTCCCGTGACTATCGCAACTTTACCGAGCAATTTGCGGAGTCTAAGACAGAGAAAGTGCTGACCTATCTGCTGCTGGCTACGCTGAAGCCTGCTCTGTATAGCGCCCAGCCTGGTCCTCACTTTGGTCTGGCGCTAGACGAAGCGTATACTCATTTTTCTTCGCCGGGCAGACGCTATCCAGATTTGTTGGTTCATCGTTTGCTACATGCGGTGTTTGAGCATGGGCGCGATCGCCGATCTACCCGGTCAAAAGACAGCGTCAACCTCAACCACAGCTCTTGTCATGGCCAAGTAAACTGGAGCGTACTGCCGCCGTCTGTTCAGCAAGAGATGGAAGAGCAGCTTTCCCGCGCACCCATTAAGCTCACCGAGCGAGAGCGCATTGCCCAAGACGCCGAGTCAGATTTGGAAGGGTTGAAAAAAGCAGCCTTTATGCAGGCTCACACGGGCGAGGTATTTCAAGGTTTAATTACGGGCGTGCAGTCCTACGGCTTCTTTGTGGAGCTAGAAGAGCTGCTGGTAGAAGGTCTGGTACATGTCAGCTCGCTCAAGGATGACTGGTATGAGTACCGTTCTCGTCAGCAAAAGCTGGTGGGCCGGAAAAATCGTCAGCAGTATCGATTGGGCGATCGCGTAGAAGTCCAGGTAAAAAGCGTTGACTACTACCGTCAGCAAATTGATCTTGTTGCGGTGGGCGGCGGTAGCGAAGCCACTGACGAAGATAACGGTGAAAACGGCAGCGAAGAAGAATAGTGAGTGGCCAGAACAACACCGTAGAAAATGTCCGACAGAAAATATAGAAAATGTCGGACAGAAAATGTCGGACAGAAAATGTCGGACAATAGAGCTAAAGGATAAAAAAGACTAAAACTGAGTGTCAAATACAACTTCCCCACCGCCCCTTCCCGTGATTCTCGGCGTCAGTGGTGCGTCTGGGATGATATATGCCGTTCGTGCAATCAAGCACCTTTTAGCCGCTGATTACAGCATTGAGCTAGTGGCCTCGCGCGCCTCGCAGCAGGTGTGGCAGCAAGAGCATGGCACCCCCATGCCCAGCAATTTAGACGATCAGCAGCATTGGTGGCGCAAGCAAGCAGAGGTGCCTGAGACTGGGACGCTGCGCTGCCACGCCTGGGGAAATGTAGGCGCAAATATTGCCAGCGGCTCCTATCGCACCCAGGGCATGATTGTGATGCCCTGCAGTATGAGCACCGTCGGAAAAATGGCTGCTGGGCTCAGCTCTGACCTGCTAGAGCGGGCAGCAGATGTACAGATAAAAGAAGGACGCCCCCTCGTCGTGGTGCCTAGAGAAACGCCTTTTAGTCTGATTCATTTGCGCAATATGACCACTCTCGCAGAGGCCGGTGTGCGCATTGTGCCTGCGATTCCTGCCTGGTATCACCAGCCGCAAACCATTGATGACCTGGTCGATTTTGTGGTAGCCAGAGCACTCGACCAGCTTGCGATAGACTGTGTACCATTACGACGCTGGAAAGGGACATAGGATACATCGGCCAGCGTAAACGAGCCCCTGACACCGGACTGGAGGGATTTCACCATGCTCCGACTAATTATTTTGCTGTTGACTCTGGTGCTGCTAGCGGTCTTAGCCGTGCAAAATATGGCAACGACCATTCCAGTAGTCATTTTAGGCCAATCAATTGCTGAAATGTCTTTGGGAATTTTGCTGCTGGTAGCCATCGCTATTGGTGCTTTGCTGACGTTGATTTTATATGGCCTTGTTTCGCTTGGCCGCTCGTCTGAGAGTAAGTATCGACCGATGGGGCGCCGGGTGCCTTATCCGGAGGGCCCTAGCAGCACAAATTTACCGTCTTCCGGTCCGTCTTCTGGCCCATCTTCTGGCCCGTCTTCTGGAATAGGCAGCTCTAGCAGTTTTGCAGGTGGCAGCTACGGCAGCGGCTCGTCTGCCTTTGTGAGTGAGCCGGTTGACTCATCTGTGGGCTCATCTGCCAGCTCTCCAGCCAGCTCGCCAGCTCCGATTGAGCGGCCTGTGTCTACACCCCCTTCAGAGTCCTATTCTCCGGGCTCCACTTCTTCTTCGGCCTCAGCTTCGGCCTCACCTAAAGACAGCTTTGGCGGCTCGTTGAGGAGTACGGTCAGTCGAAGTAGCGATCGCACCTACTCAGATCCTTTTATTTCTACAGAGCCCTCTGCTGAGCCCAAAAGAGAACCCAAAAAAGGGCCCAAAACAGAGCCAGGAAAAGGATTTCCCAGGCAGCCTATTGCCGGTCTAAAGTCTGTTTTCGGTAAAAAAAAAGATCGTCAAGAACCCCCTCCGGTAGAGCCCCAAGCAGACGCTAGAACAGAATTTGGGACAGCGCCTGGCACCGTTGGAGACGACTGGGGCAACATTCGCACGGCCTCCCAACGCGACGATTGGGACCTCTCTGAAGAAAATCAGTCTCCGGTAGAAAAAGGCGCTAGAAGCCTCTTTAGAATTGGACGAGATGTCAGCACTCAGGCCGGACAGTTAGCGGGAGACATTGCCAGCGGATGGGGGAATGATCAAAATAGCCGCTCAAATAACGACCCAAATAACAGGCCTAGTTATGATGATGCCAACGCGCCTGCCAATCGTGACTACAGCGCTGACTCGTACTACGCCGACGATACCTACTACACGGGCAATCGCTCTGATGGCTACGATGTAACCAGCCCTGACGGTTTGGACCAGGGCTGGCAAGAATTTGACAATTATGATGAAGCGCCACCTTCGCCAGCGGCTGCCAAACGCACCTATGGCGATAGCCTATATGACGACGGGTTAGACGGTGACGATTACGATGATAGGCCCAGTGAAATTGGCCCCGATGGCGTTTACGATGCGGACTTTCGCGTGATTACCCCGCCGTCGAAGCCTCTAGATGCACCAGATGAGTCAGAGGCTTAGGGTTATTCAGTTTAGGGCTAAAAGCTGGTGCTAAAGCTGGGATCATCGTTGCGGCGTTTTCTGTTTCTATATCCGTAACCGCCCGGCGATCGCGTCCATTCATCGCTATCCTGATAAGTAGCCAACCCTATGAACGCTTACTTTTTCGATGGCCATGCCAGCTGCCCAACCAATTCATCAAAGCTATGTGGCTGGCAGCTGTAAGCTTGAGGTCACTTCACTGCCGTCTGCGCTGTCGCAGTGGACGGTTAGACCCATTACAAATGTGGTGGATTTTAAGCTGTGGCTAGAGTTGCAGGTGCCTGAAAATGAGGCGGACTTTTCTCGGCTGGTCGCAGAGGGCGATCGCACACAGCTGCAGGAACTCGTCGCATACGTCCAGCAAGAAACTCGCAATACGCTAGCGATTAGTGTATTAAACACTCGCCGCGACAGCACTCGCCGCGACAACACGACTCAACTAGCCCCGCCTGCTTCACTCCAGCTGACAGCGCCTCTCAGCACTCTTCAGCTCTGTGACCTCAGCACTGTTTTGGGTCAATACGAGCAAACCACCCAGGCGCTGCCGATTGATTGGATGGCTGCGCCCGCTGCCGAACGGCAAACTCTTGATAGCTCCAATCTTAATAACCAAAACCCTGATAGCCGGACAGGTACTAATAACGTTGTTTCTCTAGCCGCTGCCCGCCGTGGCCTATCCAGCAAGCTGAGAAGACGTCGAAATCGAATGCCTTTGTGGGCTAGCTCAGCTGCGGTTGCCGTGTTTGCTGTGGGCCTGACCAGCACGCTATGGCAAAGAGAATCTGGGCTACAGCGAAGCTTTCCTGAAGCTGTCTTTGAAGACGAGATTGCAGGAAGCAGTAGACCCGAAAGTGATTCCTCTGACTACGACGCAGCAGAGCCAGATGCAGCAGATCCAAATGCAGCTCCAGATACCCCACTACCAGAGGTAGCAGCACCTAGTAACGAAGACACTAGCAGTGCAGACAATCCTGAATCGCCTTCTGCTGACCAGGGATCGGGGCAGCAATCTGGTCAGCCTCCTGTCAACGGTGCCGCAGATCCTGAAACAACGTCTCGCCGAGATGCAGGCACAGCAGAACCTGCAGACGCTGAAGAGCGATCGCCTACAACGCCGACGCCGTCCCCCCTGCCTAATCGTCGTGACGTTGCTCAAACGCCAAGACCCTCACCTTCGTTACCGCCAAGGACCGCAGGGTCTACTCTGCGAACAGGGCGTGCCGATGCTCAAGGTGCTGACGTTCCAGATGCTGACGTTCCAGATGCTGACGTTCCAGGCGAAGTATCACCCGCTTCCCCGCCATCGCCTGCGCCTAGCCGTGAGCCTTTTACCCCGCCCCCTAACGATGTGCTGTCTGACAGTAATGGGGGTGCGTCTAGGGGTAGTGAAGCTTTTCAGTTTCCACGGGGCCGTATAGAGTCAGAATCTCTTCCACAAGCCAGCTTTCCGCCTGAAGTCGCTACCTCAGGCGGCGCGGCTGATTCGTCAGCTGAGCGTTTGGAAACGGTTGAGAGATTGTCTATTGAAAGTGCTTTAGAGCCTTCGGTGCCCGTTAATTCTGAAAGAATTGGGCAGGTGCGAACCTATTTTCAGCAGCGATGGGAAGCCAATGACGATGGGCCACTGGTGTATCGGCTGCAGATTGCAGACAGTGGTGATGTTATTAGCTTTACAGGGCTGACGGAAACATCTGTGACTTATCGCGATCGCGTCCTCTCGCCAGAAACACCTCCCACCTTTGCACCCTTACCTCAGGCAGAAGCTGATGAATCAGGGGAGGGCTATTCTGTACTGCGAGTTGTGCTAGCGGCAGATGGCCAGGTTCAAGTCACAGCTTTTTAGCGCACAGGCGCTTGTCGTTTGGCATCGACTATTTGGTTTCAACTATTTGGTTTCAACCATTCGGCCTTGCAAGAACGACCCAAAAGACCAATGCTTTCTAATGCTTTCTCTGGCGATTGCGTTTTTGAGCAAAGAAGCTAGCTTTGTCTATCGGGAAGCCCACCACCGGCATAACCTGCGTCTGCCGGTCAATTTCTAGCCGCTTTAACTCAGTGTAGTCCACCCGATGGATGCAATCTACCGGGCAAGTATCCATGGCCTCTTGGATCAGCGCTTCAGAATCGCCATCCTGACGAATGACGCGGGCACGGCCATACTCGGGCTCAATGTAGAAGGTATTGCGAGCCACATGGGCGCAGTGAGTGCAGCCCACGCAGGTCATTTCGTCTACATAAAGACCTTCCTGGCGAAATGAGCCGCCAAGCTCTGGCTCTAGCCCTGTTCTTACTTGAGCAGAGCGTAGATGCCCGCCCAGCTCGGGCTCAAATCCTGAGCGATCAGACGCATTACTTTTAGCCATATGTTGAGGTGACTCGTTGAGTGTTCAGATGACTCGTTGAGCGATTAAGCGCTCCAGCGCTGAAGCACGAGACGGATAGAGCCGTCTTCATTGTCCACTTTTTCAGAGACCTGAAAGCCCTGACCAGCAGACTCATTTAAAACGGTGTGATATGCGTAGCGCTGGGTCACACGGTTTAGAAAACCTTCAACAGATAGCGGCTGCTGCCAGTACTGAAGGTCTGCCACTAGCTCGTAGTTTCCAGTCTCTTCGCTCTGGCTAAAGCCAACGTCGTAGCCGTTTTCTTGTTCAATGACGATGTCTGCAGTGGTGGTGTCTCCCTGGTAGCCACGGACGGCCTTTGGGCCTGCTTGCCAGCGAATGCCGGTGTCGTCTAATGCCAGCTGCAAAGACGAAAGGTTGCGAAGCTTAGTTTTGATTTGGCTAAAGTGGGACATCGTTAAACCCGGCTAAATAACTAACAAAAATGAAAACTTGTAAAAGTGAAAACTTGAGAGTGATGAGCAAAGTCGCTTGCTCTGGCGGCTTACCAACGGCTCACAGAGAAATCGGTGTGGACATCGGCCCGTAGGTGCGATCGCGCTGAGTCAGTAATCCGCACAGGCTGGGCGTAATATTCAGAGGTTTTCTCCTGGGCCATTACTTCGCCAAGCTGCGCTTCTACAGCAGCCGTTACTTCTGCGCAGGAAGCACCCACTACGCCCGTGACCGTCTCTTTCACACGGCCATCAGGATAAATTACGAATTCAAGCGTTTCCATAAAATGTTTGCTCCCTGTAAGGAAGCCAATTTCACAAAGCCTATTGGACACAATCGTAGTCAATCTCACCCAAATAAACTAGGGATAAAGCATCAAAACTTAACAGTTTTTAGCAATGGGCGAGAGCACTACTCTTTATTGCCTATCTTTACTATAAGCCTCTGTTAACCTTTCTCAACATTCTTCTCAGGGTTGAGCTGGTAAGTTCATCCTTTTGACTCTTATGCCATAAGTCTGTCGGTATACACTCATACTGCTGCTTTCACGAACGTGAGACCTCTCTAATTTGGCCCATTCTATGACCTCATCCTTCTTTGGCTTTGAGCAAGATTTTGTCGGCTCGCTGCGATGTATTCCAATGGTGGTGCGCCACCACCTAGATACCTGCGGCGTCAAACTCAAGTTGGATCATTGGAACAATTTCACCCAGGATGAGCGCCAGATGCTGGTTGACTGGCCCTGTAGTACTCCTGTAGAGGCCGAGCAATATCGCATGCAGCTACAGGCACTCATCACAACCCAAACAGGTGCTCCAGCAAAAACGCTGGAAATATCCTCGACGCCACCCTGGCAATCTCTTAGCGAAATCCCCCCCACTGTTCGGGCAAAATTTCAAGCGCAGAAAGTGCCTCTAAGCCTGCAGCAGTGGCAGTCTTTAACAGAGCTGCAGCGGTTTGCGTTGATTAAGCTCAGCCGACCTAGCCACGAAAATAAAAACTTCATGCCTGCAGTGACAGAGTTTGGTCTTTGGCAAGCGCTATAGTCTTGGCCATTCGCATATCTATTGCTCGTTTTGTAGTAGGGTGTGCGAGTTTTAGATTGCCATCTAGCAGCCTCCAGATTCCCCGGTATACTGCTCTAAGCGCAATTTCTTCTCGATGCCATGAACGGTTCTAACCCAAAGCAGCCAAACCCAAAGCAGCCAAAATTTACGCCGCCGGTACAGGGAAAGCGTCGTCGTGTGGTGAAACTGGGCACTCCCTGGGCGCTCATTACTGTTTTGTTTGTGGTTTATATCCTCATCGGCGTGCTGCTCTCGATGCCTGAGCCGCCTTTCTGGGTATGGATTACTTCGCTGATGGCTATTCCGCTGCTCATTTTTGGCTGTAATCGTCCTCTAAATATCAGCGGCAAGCGAGACTTTGGCTGGATTTTGGCCTACCTGGGCGCATTGCTGATGGCCGTCACGTTAGCCGTTGCTGTCAACTACATCGGCAGTGAGCAAAGCTTTGAAACCGTTCGTTTCTTTACGGCGATCGCGGCGCTGGCTGGGTTGACCCTGGGCGTTGTGATTTTGACGGGTGTGGCTGCGATTGTGGGTACGGCGGCAGGCAGAAGGCTACTGTCTCAAGGGGGCTATGCCCGCAGTATGACAGTCCTGATGAGTACCTGCTTTTTTGGCATTTGCCTGGGTGGGCTCATTGGCTTAGCCGTGGCCACGCTCAACTGAGCTGTACTGAACTGGGCCCTACTGGCTCTACTAAACTGGACCCTCCAAAAAGCCATACGTCCTTAGAAGCGACCTGCCCCCAAAAAGTCATATGTCTTCAAGCATGATGTACGCCATTGATTTTGGCACTAGCAATACCGTCATTACTCGCTGGAATGCCGATGCGCAGCGCCCTGAGACAGTTTTTTTGCAGGATCTCTCTACGCAGCAAAAGGGAAATCCACCGCTGGTGCCCAGCCTGCTTTATGTAGAGCAGGCGGCTGAGACCGCTGAGTCTGGTAGGGGTTTGGCAGGTCAGGCCGTGCGCGATCGCGGCCTAGACATTGCCAACGACCCTCGCTTTTTTCGCAATTTTAAGCGGGGTATTGGTACCTCGGTGCAGGGTTTTATGCCCGAGCTAGACGGCCATGCCATTACCTTTGAGCAGGTGGGCGGCTGGTTTCTCCATCAGATTGTCACTCAGCTAAAAGCCCAGGATGCTAACTTTGACGGGCTAATTTTTACCGTTCCTGTTGATAGCTTTGAGGCCTATCGGCTATGGCTAGGTGAAGTTTGCCAATCGCTAGACGTTGATCAAGTAAAGCTGCTAGATGAGCCTACGGCAGCTGCTCTGGGCTATCAGCTTAGTCCTGAAGAGCGTACGCTGCTGGTGGTTGATTTTGGTGGCGGCACGCTGGATTTTTCGTTGGTACAGCCTACGTTTACCCGTGAGAAGCCTGCTGGCTTTTTGCTCAAGTGGGGTAAAAAGGCTCAGGCGCGTCAGTCAAAAGCAAAGCGAGCGGCTGAGACGGTGCGGGTGCTGGCAAAGGCCGGTGAAAACTTAGGCGGTGCGGATATTGATCGCTGGGTGGCAGAGCATTTTTCTCAAACGCAAGATCTGCCGATAACCTCGCTCACGCTGCGACTGGCAGAGAAGCTCAAAATTGCGCTATCACAATCGACAGAAGCTAGCGAAGCTTATTTTGATCAAGAAACGTTAGATAGCTACGAGCTTGAGCTAACCCGTGCACAACTCGATAATATTCTGACCGAAAAAGGATTTTTTGAGCGTTTGGATCAGCGCCTAGATCAGGTTTTGCAGCAGGCCCAACGGCAAAATATAGCCACAAAAGACATCGACGCGGTGTTACTGGTGGGGGGCAGTGCCCAGATTCCAGCGGTTAAGACCTGGCTCGCTCGTCATTTTGAGGGCGAAAAAATTAGGGGTAATCTTCCCTTTGAAGCCGTTGCCCAAGGTGCCCTGAGCATTCAAACGACTAAGCTACAAGACTTTGTCTATCACAGCTACGGCATTCGCTACTGGGACAGAAAGAATAACGCCCATGGCTGGCATCCCATCATCCAAAGCGGACAACCCTATCCTACTGCTGAGCCTGTCGAATTTTTCCTCGGTGCCTCTAATGAAGGGCAGCCGAGCATAGAGCTAATTGTTGGTGAGCTGGGGACTGAGGCGCCCAGTCGTACAGAGGTTTATTTTGAAGGCGATCAGTTGCTTACTCGTCAAGCAGAGCCCGGCGCCAACCGGGCGGTTGTGCAACCATTAAACGACCGTGAGGGGGCACGTACGATTGCAACATTGACGCCACCAGGCTTTCCAGGTAGCGATCGCATTCGCATCCTTTTTAATATCGATGCTGATAAGTTTTTGCGCATGACTGTCGAAGACATGCTCACCACAGAGACGCTTTTGCAGAACCAGGTCGTCGTTAAGCTGCAGTAGTCTATTGCTTAGCCTCTTGGTGGAGTAATCTCTAGATGGAGTAATTTCTTGGTGCAGCATCGATGGCTACGCTTTTGTACGGGCCCTATGGCCTAGTTGGGAATCCACCTGAACGGCCATTCTCAGATCCTGAAAATTCGTCTAGGGCTTCCTGATTAACTCGAACAGAATCGGCCTCTAGCTTCATGACAATGAAGGCCTGCGTGGTAATGAGCACCACCAGAAATAAAATTCCAGAGACGATAAAGCTCATCTTTCGAGAGGGGATGCTCTGTCCTAGGGCAAAGAGTGCGATCGCAAAGATAGCCGCCACAAAGATTTTGGAGATCAGCAGCATGGAGTAGGCTGACCAACACAGCGCTACCAAAATGGAGGTGAAGTAAAACGCCAGCAGCAGTAGGTGCATTCGCTTAGCGTACAGCCCTTTCATGGCTACTCTAGAGCGGGCGAAGGGCAGCACAGCGGGGTTGCTCAGGGCGCTCAGTACGTCTACCAGCAGCCATAAAACAGAGGGCAAAACGCACGAAAGAAAAATAAACCACAGCGGCGGCCTGATCAGTGAGACGTTGAGAGTATCTGAGACTGCGATCGCATCTACCGCGCCACTAAGAACGACGCCCAGCAGCAGGGAGGCTGCTACTAGCACCACATCTACAACAATAGACTGACCAATGGCTTCGCGGATGCCCATAGGACGAGCAATCTCTGGCTCAGCCTGTGGGCTGCTCTCAGCAGCCTGTGCCGGGATATCTACGGTATGGGGAGAGTTGTATGGCATGCCGCTGGCACCTTTGAGTATGAAAAAAAATAATGAATATGAAAAAATTAAAGCTTTACACGTCGCAGGCGATGCCGCCCGAAAGTATTCTACAGACAGCCACCTCCGTCATCAACGGGGCAGTGCTATTGATTCGATGACCACAGTCCACTCAATCAGCCTATGGACATGAGGCCCACGGGGACATGAGCCTATGGACATTAGACAAATCGCAATTCTGAATAGGCCACAGTCTAAGCCAAGCAAAAAGTTGTTTACGGTTCGGTCTTACTAATAGATAACAATGCCTCAGCATTTTTATCAGGATGAAACCCTAGTTTCACAAAGACTATATGGTTCCTAAGAGAAAATACGGTCGTCTTTGTACTTGGATAACATTCTAAGTATCTGATTCAGTTTCGCTAAAGCGTATTTATACGCAACTCCCATTACCTATAAAGCTCCTGCCTATCACCTCAGTATCCTTTCTTTTTGGCAGTGGCAATCTGCCCTCAAGTGCCGAATGCGGGATAACATAATCGAAAACAAAAGCCTTTGGAGCGCACCATCCCTGTGAGCCTAACTTATCCTTCTGCTGACGCAATCAACGCTGCTGCCGCTGAGGCAGAGCAGGAAAAAGCCGTCCAGGCAGGCAGTGATTTATCTCAGATTCACCAAAGTACTGTATCGACAGCGCCACCGTGGACAATCGAGGATAGTGAAGAGCTGTACCGCATTAAAGGCTGGGGCGAGCCTTACTTTTCGATTAATGCGGCGGGCAATTTAACGGTGTCTCCCCAGGGCGATCGTGGTGGGTCTCTGGATCTAAAAAAGCTGGTAGAAGGGCTCAAGCTGCGCGATTTTCAGCTGCCTTTGATGATTCGTTTTTCAGAGATTTTAGAAGATCGCCTGGAGCGGATTAATGCGTGCTTTGCCAAAGCCATTGCCCGCTACAGCTACGAGGGTGTCTACCAGGGCGTCTTTCCTATCAAGTGCAATCAGCACCGGCACATCGTCGAAGACCTAGTGCGCTTTGGTAAGGCCTATCAGTTTGGGCTAGAGGCGGGCACCAAGTCTGAGCTGATGATTGTACTGGCGAGTCTGAATACGCCGGGTGCACTGATTATTTGCAATGGCTACAAGGATGAGTCGTACATTGAGACGGCGATGCTGGGTCAGCGGCTGGGGCAAAAGCCAATTATTGTGCTGGAGCAGGTGGAGGAGGTGGATATTGCGATCGCCACTGCAAAACGCCTCGGCATTCGTCCTAGTCTTGGTGTCCGAGCTAAGCTAGCCGCAAAAGGCTCTGGTCGTTGGGGAACCAGTGCAGGCGACAGAGCCAAGTTTGGCCTTACTATTCCTGAAATTATCAACGTTGTCGAAAAGCTAAAAGCCGCAGACATGCTCGATAGTCTACAGCTGCTGCACTTCCACATCGGCTCGCAAATTAATGCCATCAGCGTAATTAAAGAAGCCATGCGCGAGGCCTGTCAGATTTATGTGGAGCTGGCGAGTCTGGGTGCGCCCATGGGCTATCTCGATGTGGGTGGTGGTCTCGGCATTGACTATGACGGGTCTAAAACCAGCTCTCAAGACTCTAAGAACTACAGCATTCAAAACTACGCCAATGATGTGGTTGCCCATGTGAAAGATGCCTGCGTGGCGACAGGCGTGCCCATGCCGACGTTGGTGAGTGAAAGTGGACGTGCGATCGCATCTCACCAATCCGTCTTGATTTTTGATGTACTCGGCACCAGCGAAGCCACCCCCGAAAAAGATCCTACGCCGTACCAAGAGGGCGAACACAATCTCATTCGTGAGCTGTGGGATGTGTACGCCTCAGTCAATGAGGAGAACTATCAGGAGGCTTTTAACGATGCTGTCCAGTTCAAAAAAGAAGCGGCGAGTCTCTTCAATCTTAACTATCTACGTCTAGCCGAACGTGCCCGCGTAGAACGGCTTTACTGGGGCTGCTGCAAGAAAGTTGTTGCCCTCTTAGAAACTCAGGACTACATTCCTGATGAGTTAGAGCATTTGAGTAAGAGTATGGCGTCTATTTACTACCTAAATCTCTCTCTTTTTCAGGCAGCTTTAGACAGCTGGGCCATTGGTCAGCTCTTCCCTATTATGCCAATCCATAGGCTAAATGAAGCCCCTACCAAGCGAGCCACTCTGGCCGATCTGACCTGCGATAGCGATGGCAAAATTGATCGCTTCATCAGCACCAAAGGCACCAAAGACATTCTTGAACTGCACCCGATTAAGAAAGACGAACCCTACTACCTGGGCATGTTTCTCGTGGGCTCATACCAAGAGACCATCGGCAACCTGCACAATCTCTTTGGCAATATCAACACCGTTCACGTTCACCTCGCCTCAAAGGCAAAAGCCAAGCAGGGCTACACCATCGAACATGTGGTGCGCGGCAACACCACCGACGAAGTGCTCCAGCAGATGCAATACAACCCCAAAGACATGATTGAACAAATCCGTCTGCGCTCTGAGCAAGCGCTACACGAAGGGCAAATTACCATCGAAGAAGCCCGTAAACTGATGGATAACTATAAGGCAGGGATGGATCGCTATACCTACCTCACCGATTCCTAAATGCCGGTTCCTAAATTCAAATAAATTGAATTAATAGAGTGAACTGGGAAACCTGTATGTTATGTGGCTGAACTGTTCTGACAGTGATTTTGTCAGAGGGGCAGTGCACACGCTGCACACATAACAAAATGCTTTGAAAATAAAGATGAGATGTCGCTACACTTCGATGCTGCTGCTAAGCGGATTGCTACTCGCTGGATGTGGTGGCGTCTCAACGCCAATTCTTTCTAGTAGTGCGCCGGTTGAGTCTGCTGCTGGGTCGGATCAATCCGCATCCACTATTACAATCATTGGCGCGAGTACGCCGTATCCTGCGTTAGAAAAGCTGGCAGAGGCTTACCAGAAACAGGCCGATGTTCAAATTAATTTTTTAGACTCTAGTCAGTCAAGCGGGGGTATTGCTGCCGTAAAAGAGGGGGTTGTGGAGCTAGGGACTGTCACCCGACCACCTAAGCCAGAAGAACAGGCTGACAATCTTACCTACCGTGAAATTGCGAGAGATTTATTGCTCGTAGCAGTGCATCCTAGCGTTGAAAATATTGACGGCTTAACCACTGAGGCGCTTCAGGCTGTTTACAGCGGTAAGGCTACTAACTGGCGCGAATTTGGCGGGCCAGATGCCGAAATTGTGGTGCTAGATAGGGCAGAAGATACCTCTGCTAAACGATTATTGCGCAGCCATTACCTGGGCGACACCCTAGAGAATGCGCCAAACGCGATCATGCTGCGCCGAGAATCCAACGTCATTGAGGCCTTGCAAAACACGCCTTACAGCATCGGAACGCTTTCACGTGCTAGAGCAACTACTCAATCATTACCGATCAATCATCTCAGCTTAGACGGCATTGAACCTACGCCTGAAAAATTGAGTGCGGGGCAATATTCAATGGCCCGGTCGCTTGGAATTGTTTGGCAGGGTACCCCTTCTGCCTCTACTCAGGGCTTTATTGATTTTGTGTCTAGCCCAGAAGGTCGTGCTGTTTTGGAGCAAGCCGGATTTGCCGTCAATGGTCAAAGTTAAGCAAACTGCCATTAATCTCTTTTTTTGATGTCTATGCGATGTCTCAGCCATGTCTGTGTCGGATGACCCGCCTTTATAGCCAGCTGCTCAATGCATTAATCAATGCATTGAGCAGCTGGCTAGGCACTAAGCTCTATAGAACAAGAGCTGTAGCTGTACTGGGTGCAACAAACTTAGTGCAGATTGCTACAGCAAACTCTGAATATTTTGGCTCATTGGTTTTCTCCTAAGATTGTGCATCGTTTTCGGTACTCAAATTTAACGCTCGCTGGCAAAATCCTGGTGCCAACGCTGTCTATTTTCCTGGGTATGTGGGCAATAGGCACTGTGTCAGTGGGCTATTTTGAAACGCGAAAGCAGGCAGAGGCGCTGGCGCAAGAAACGCAAAAAGTGGCGTTTCAACTCTCTAAAGAGTTGAGCACTACTCAGGAGAGTTTGAGCTTTAAGGCAAAGTCGATTGCGGATAATGGGCCTTTTATAAAGGCCGTTGAGGCCAAAGATCAACAGGCATTATTGAGTCTTTTGCTGCCGCTAAAATCTAATTTGGCGTTGGATTTTGTGCAGGTCATTGACTCAGACGGAGACCCACTCTCCGATGTGCGTAACTCTGTTGCCAGTGCTGTGCGCACTGAAAATTCTGCAATAGCTCAGCGAGCCCAGAGTGGGCTCCATGTAACCAGTCTAATGGTGTCTAAGGAGCTGAGTGCGCCTATTTTAATCAAGACGCTATCAGTCACTTCAAGGAATGATGATGTCGGCAGTCTTTTAGTCGGCTATGCCCTTTCTACGTCAGTTTTTGAGGACATGTTAGGGCTTAGCCGTCAGCATATTGTGCTGCTGCAAGGTTCGGAGATAGTCAGTTCGACCTTGCCGCTAGATCGTGATTTTGTGTGGTCCGCAGAGGCTGCTGGTTTAAAAACGCCTCAGCCTATTGACCTTGAGGGCCAGCCGTATTTGGCCCAAGCGGTTGAGTTACCTCACATGGCTGACGACCGATTTTCTGTCATCGCACTGACCCCACTCTCAGACTTCCGGGCCGCCCAGCGACAGCTATGGCTGTGGGTCATTGGTCTGGGCTTGTTTGGCGGCGGCCTGGTTACGGTGGCTGGACTATGGACAACTCGGCTGATTACTCGTCGCATTACGGCCTTGACCGAAGCGACTCAGCGGCTAGCGGGTGGTGACCTATCTACCCGTATCCTTGTCGAAGGCAGTGATGAAGTGGCTACCCTGGCGGGCGGCTTTAACCATATGGCCCAGCAGCTAAACGAGCGAGATGAAAAAATCCAAACGCAGCTCACTGAACTAGAGCAGCTCATCAGTGAGCTACAGCAAATGCCAGAGCGTGTCCACACCGAAAAAATGGTTGGCCTAGGGCAAATGGTCGCTGGTGTTGCCCACGAAATTAATAATCCAATTAGCTTTATCTATAGCAACGTACCTGCGGCTAGGCGTGAAATAGAAGACTTACTGGGGCTTCTGACTTTGTATCAGCAGCATTATCCTAATCCGCCAGATGAGATTGAGGCAGAAGCGGATGATATCGACGTTGCGTTTATTTCTACAGATTTGCCCAGACTATTGGACTCTATGCAGTCTGGCGCTAGGCGCATTAGAGAGATTGTTTTGAGCTTGAGAAATTTCTCTCGCAAAGATGAATCCGTGAGGAAAGCAGTTGATTTACACGATGGGCTCGATAGCACGCTGATGATGCTTGCTCATCGGCTCAAGGCTCAGCCCAATGACCCAGCTAAGCACCCTGGTATAGAAGTGGTTAAAGCATATGGCACGCTGCCCCTGGTGCCTTGTTTTGCCAGTGAAGTTAACCAGGCAGTAATGAATATATTAGATAACGCTGTTGATGCGATAGAGACTCGCGCGGTTCAAACAACAAAGGGGCCCGCTGATGGTGAAACTGACTATTTGCCGGTTATTTACATTAAAACTGACGTGAATGACGATGGGCAGGTACTGGTGCGAATTAGAGATAATGGAACTGGCATTTCTGAAACAATTCGAGACAAGCTATTTAATCCGTTTTTTACAACTAAAGCGATTGGCAGTGGCAAGGGAATAGGGCTCTCTATTAGCTATCAAATTATTGTTGAAAAACATGGCGGCAAGCTTTGGTGTGAGTCGGTGTTGGGTGAGTTCAGCGAATTTGTAATTCAGCTGCCAAGTCGCCCTCAGGGTGCCGTAGCCCGCAAAAAAGAAGCGGTTAACGTGGCTTGACCATTCGTTAGCGCCTCTCAAAAGGAAAATTCTTGCTGAGGTTTAAGTCCTTTGTTTAGCGAATTCTTTGAGCTGCTTTAGGATGCGAAAAACGATGTATAAATCGTTTCCACGATTAAAGAGTGAAAACAGGTTGGAGGTCGCGTATTGAGGATTGTCGTCTTGCTGCAGTTTCAAAAATAAGAATTCGCTACCATTCATCACTGTGCCGAAAATCGGTTTTTCTGAAGCGGGCGCAGCCAGCATGTAGGCCAAGGTTTGAGGAATAGCCTTAGCAATTGAAAACTCAGAGTTTTTGGCCTCGATGGTAGTGACCCATAGCTGCCTTTGAATGACAACGACATCGATATAGCCCTGAATGATATCGCCTTCATCTTCAGCAGACACTTTAATATTTCTTTCTCCCTCCACTCGAAAAGGGGGCTCATAAAATCCAGCAAGGTCTAGCAATGGAGACAGTATCACCATTTTGACAATGCTTTCCATTACTGGATATTCGAGTAGGTAAAGATAGTTGCGCTTAATGCGATCGAGTACCGTTATCTCTGAGTCGGTTAGCTCAGGGAGGGCTTCTGTCCATTCTGTGAAAAAGGAGTCCGCTTGAATTTGCTGTAGGCCAAACTGACGCTTTAAGTCGTGAAGTTTTACTTTTCTCGCCGCAATAGTTTGAGCCATATGACACGTTCCTCAGCACAGATGATAGTCGCCTACTATTGCAACCACAATTTCTAGTATCTACAACTGCTACCAGTCTACTTGAAACGAGGGTGCTGCCAGGTCTAATGTATGGAGCTAAGTGGCGAACGCTATAGTTCTAAGGTTAAGTAAACAAGGCCTCGGTATCTCTTGTGATTCAAAATACGGCGTAGTTGCACATACTTAGACATAATCCCCAAGGCCATTAAAACGCCATTAACACCTTGAGGCAAAGTCGATATGACTTACGATCCGGATTTCCTAGGCAGAGATATCATCCTTCCGCTTCCTGGCTTTTCGCCAGCTGTCATTGGGAATGTCTTGACGAATCGACTGCAGCTCAGAGATGGCATTTACGCGGACTATGTCAACTACACTATCGTAATGAACAGCGTTCGTCGCTCGCCGCTCTACGCCGCGCTCAACATTGACCAAAACCTGCTTAAAAGTGCTCGCCGTAAAAGAGGCTGGGACATTGATACTCGCATCGGCGCAGAGTTTCAGCTAAACAACGACTACTATGCTAGAAATCCCTGGGATCGGGGGCACCTGGCGAGGCGCTCTAGCCTTGCCTGGGGAGAGACTGCTCGTGAGGCTAAGAAGGCTTCGGATGCGACGTTCTTTTTCTCTAATGCGACGCTTCAGCATGAGAATTTTAATCAAGATGAGTGGCTGGCCCTCGAAGACTGGGTGAAAAATCTCATGCTGGATGAAGATGGCAAAATAACAGAATTTACCGGGCCTATTTATGGTGAGTTTGGTCGGATGATTAGCCCGCCAGGTCGGCCTGCGGCTGAGACGCCGTCTGCCTTTTTTAAGATTGTTTGCTTTGTGAATAAACAGACAAAAGAGCTAGACGTGCGGGCCTTCATAATGTTTCAAGACAGCGAGGCACTGGCAAATAAGCGAGGGAAAGACTTTATTGATTTTCAGCGCTATCAGGTGACGGTTTCTGAAATCGAATCACTGACGGGCCTGGATTTTGATGACAAGATTTATGAGAAAAATCCACTGCTGTACAACGAAGATGAAGAGAGACAAGAAGAGTTAAATATTCCAGAATTTCCAGAGCGCATTGAGGTGGATGTGCCGGAAGAAATGATTTCGGAAAATGAAGAAAGAGACTATGCCGCTGATGCAGAAGTGCCTATTTATATCGCAGCTGCGATGGTTAATGCAGCAGGCGATGAACGAGCCAATGAGTGGGTTTCTATTATTAATCTCTCTGAAAAAGCCGTGAGCCTTGAGGGATGGAGCCTATCAGATATGCGTAGAGACCCTTTAAAGCTCAGCAATGTCCTGCAAGGTGATCAGCTGACGCTACAGCCCGGAGAGGCCGTACGTGTGCAGCCTGTAGAGCCAGTGGTTCTTTCTAATCGCAGTGGTGTGATTGCATTGCACGAAGCGCCTAGCGAACAGTTTTCTAAGGGTCGCCGGATTGACCGAGTGCATTACAGTTCGGCGCAGGCATCGAGGGAAGGTGTGCCGATTATTTTCAACAATCGCTGGGAGCGGACAAATCGAGTACCTAGACTAATCAATAATTGAGGCCATAACGAGGCTGCAGGAAACGGTGTCCTGCAGCTTTATTGACTTATTGCCTGACGACGGGTGAGCCAACAAAACCGCCAGAAGAAGATAATACCTGCCACAGCGACGCCAATGTATTGGCCCGTCCAGAGGCCCACTGCGCCCCAGCCCATGATGAAGCAAAGTCCATATGCGGTGGTGAGGCCGATTCCCCAGTAGGCGATCGCACTCATGCCCATGGGCACATTTGTATCTTGCAATCCATACAGACAGTTCATCGTCACTCTCTGGATGCCGTCTACGATTTGTGCCACCACAGACACTAACAATAGATTCATCGCTAGGACAACAACGGCTGCATTGTGCGGATCGTTTTGGTCAATAAATAGGCTAATCATGAAAGAACGACAGAAGTAGAGCGCGATCGCACTCATGGCCAAGAAACTGGCGGCAGCTGCGATCGCAACAAATCCAGCCCGGCGCATTCCTATGCGATCGCCCTTGCCAAACCACAGTCCTACCCGCGCTGTCACTGCCTGAGACATCCCCAACGGCACCATAAAAATAATTGCCATCGACTGAAACGCGATCTGATGGGCCGCCAATACTTCCGTCCCCAGGCTCCCCGCCATGTAGGAGATGCCAGCAAACATCCCCAGCTCCAACATAAACGTCACCGCAATTGGTAACCCCACCGCGCACAGCTGCCGCAAAATTCCCAAATTCGGATGCTTCCAGCCGCGCCAAAAGCGATAGCGACTCAGCACCGGATGGCGCAGCACATAGGCCATGAATAAACCCAGCATCAGCCACAGCGACAATGCACTGCCCAGCGCAAATCCAGCTAGCTCCATACGTGGAAAGCCAAACTTGCCAAAGCCCAAAATGTAATTGCAGCCAATATTAAACGCTGTGCCTACCAGCACGATTGCCGTGACAACATTTGCCAAAGAAAATGCCGACGTATAGCCACGTAGCATAGCAAACCCTAGCGCCGGCAACACACCTATGGAAACCCAGCTAAAGTAAGTCTGCGCCAACACGATGACAGGCTCTGGCTGTTGCAATAGTCGCATCACAGGCGTCATGTTCCACATCAGCACCATGAAGGGCACAGCAATCAACAATGCTAGCCACATGCCCTGCCGAGCCAGGCCCGTAATTCGCTGTTTGTTGTTTGCACCATAGGCCTCTGCGGCCAACACACCGACAGAAAGAACAAAGCCGGTCACCACAGAGAGCGCCATCTGAAACGTAGAAGCCGCAAGGCCACCCGATGCGAGACTCGCTGTATTTAAGCGGCCCATCATAATCGTATCGACAAAGCTCACCGCAAACTGGGCAATTTGCGCTGTTGCCAATGGTACCGCTAGTTTCAAAAAAGCCTTGCCTTCCGGCAGCACGCCCGCAGCTAGTGCCCTGCGCTCAGACTTATCTAGCTGAATTTTTGAACTCATGTGAGATAACCTAAGACCTTTTTCTAACTGCGCCGATCAAATTTGCCCTTATCCAACCGCGCCATTTCGCCGGGAGTCGCCTGCTCCGTGAAGTTGTCCCGACGCCGTCAGTCCGACGGTATGCACGCCGCCAAAAAACATATTGGACTGCTGCCACTGCACGACCTTATCCGTCCCCAGCGCTTCAGTTACCAAAGTCTCAGCCAATGAAGCCGTTTCTTCGCTAGCAGTTTTCGCTAGCCCAGGTTCCACGTGAAAAATGCCATTTTCCCAGTGCAGACGAGGCGCTTCTACAGCTGCCGCCAATGGCATATCAAAATCTAAAATATTTGAAATGACCTGTAAAATCGCGGAGCGAATCCGATTAGAGCCTCCCGATCCTAGCACCAGCTGAGGTTTCCCCTCCTTTAAGATCATCGTGGGTGCCATCATCGAACTCATACGCTGATTGAGCGGCCACTGGTTGAAGCCATGGGGATTTAGATCTTCCTCGCCTAGCATATTGTTCATCATGATTTGGGTGCCCGGAATCACATAGGACGAACCCTCACCATTGGAGCTTGTCACACTGGCGGCGTTGCCTTCATCATCCATTACGCTGAGATGTGTCGTACTGCCCCAGCGGTTGACGCCTTCACTGACCAGTTCCCTAAGCGGCTCGACGTATTTATCAACCAGGTCGGTGGCGACGAATTTGTCGGCAATGCCAGGGTCGAAAAGGCTGCCGTCAAGGTGTGATCGCCTGGCAACATTTGTCCATCGCATCGTCTGAGACAGCAACGTCAAATGCTCAGTCGAACCAAAGGTCATCCGGCTGAGGTCAAATCGGTCTAACAGCTCTAGGCAAAATGCGATTAACGAACCCCCTGCACTCGGCGGTGGATTGGTCAGTAGCTGCGTGCCTCGGTAATTGATAGACAGCGGCGATCGCTCGATCACTCGATAATTCTGAAAATCTGCCAGGGTCAAATACCCACCCTCAGCCTCACAGTCACGCACCACCTGTTGAGCAAACTCCCCTTCGTAAAAGGCACGCAGGGCGCTTTCATCACCAAGCCCTGCCAAATATTCCAGCGTATCGGCAAACTGCGGCAGATGTAGCGTGTCGCCAGCGGCAATTCGTTTTCCTGTGGGGGCAAACATCTGACGGGCCCCTTCTGTGGCCATCAAAATAGCGTCTAAGAGTTCGTAGCAGTAGCCTTGGAAGGGGGTGATTTTCAAGTGCGATCTCGCGCACAAAATCGCCGGTTCCGCCACCACTTTCAACGGCAATCGACCCAGCTTTTTATGTACCGTCAGCGCCCCAGCCAACAGCCCTGGCACCGCCATCGACGCTTTCCCCACATGAAATTCTTGAATCGTATCGCCAAAGTTTGCCTCAATTGGATAGAAATCTGGCTGCGGGCAATGGGCGCGGCTCCCTGGCGTCTGTGTAAAAAAATCAAACAGCGTACTGTCCCCCTGGTGGGTGTGCGCAAGTAAAAAACCACCGCCACCGAGGGACGTTAGCGTTGGTTCAGCCGCGCAGGCCATAAATAAAGCCGCAACAGCCGCATCAAAGGCATTGCCACCGGCTTGTAAAATTACTTGCCCAGCGTCAGCCGTTTTTTCGTGCCCTGCGGCCACTACACCTGCCATACCAACCCCATCCGATAATCAAAAACCGAAAAAATAGATCAAACGTATTGCTTTTGCTGTTGAAACCACACTTTTCAAAGGGGTGCACAGTACAGTAAAAGATAAGGAAACCTAGGATGTTCTTTTGCAATGGCTATTATCGCGCTCAAGGCTTGGTACCTCAGCAACTACGAACCCATTCGGGATCTTGAGAAGCGATCGCACGACCTGCGCCTCGCCAAAAATAGCCTGCTCAAGTCCGCCCTACGCGCCGACTTTTTAGAAGACATTGAAGAAGTAAAGCAGGCCGAGTGGTTTCAGCGCTACCTCGAAGGGGACTTGGTGGAGTTTTATATCGAAGGGAGCGGGGTCTATGCGATCGCAAACATCGACCTCATTAGCCACGAAATCTACTTCGCCAAGCAAGATTCCCTCTCCAACCTCGACCCCACTATTTTCCTCAGCTATCAGACCGAATACACTGACTCCAGCGACCTGCTGCGCGACGCACTAGAAGCCTTTATCAAAAAGTTCAACAATAAGTCTCGCCTACCGCTCAAGCTGGTTGAATCCAATCGGCTCAGCCAGGGCGCGGTGAAAATCAATAGCAACTTGATGCGGCAGATTAGGCGATCTCTCCTCTACATTGCCGACGGCACCCCTATTCACAGCATTGACGGCACCCCACCGCAGCTCGTTCCCAGCCCCAAAGTCTGCGTCGAAATGGGCTACGCCCTCCAGAGCAAACGCCCTGAGCAAATCATCCTCGCCCAAATGGAAAGGAAAGATATGCCCGGCCAGTTTCCCTTCGATACACCTACGCGGAACCGATTGAGCTTTGAGAAAAAATCTGAGCTAACCAAAGAACTGCCACAGCTCCTACAAGAACGGTTACAGCGTTTCAATCTCACAAGCTAATGCTCTCGTCCTAATGCTCTTGTCCTAATGCTCTCATAAACGAAGTTTGGCTTGATCTGAGAGTTTTGCGACTTATCAACCAATACTAATGTCGGTCATCTGACCCGTCGTCTGCAAACTATTGAAACCATGCCGAGAACTCCCAGCGAATACATTGTCCACATGACCTTCGATGGTGGGCACACCGAGCAAGTCCGTTTCACCACCATTCAAGACTTCCAGAAGTGGTACAGCGCCGAGCTAATGCCCAAAGCCACCGCCGAAGAATTCATCAACGTCCCTATCCCCAAAATCAACCCTGGCGAATATATGGTCATTCGCCCCTCCCGCGTTGCTGCTATTCGCGTAGAGCCTATCTTTAGCTCCAGCGTAGAAAGGTATTAGTAACGCCACCTGCTGAAACTTTGATTGCAAGAAGCCCGACTTTTCGTGTTGAAAGGTCGGGCTTCTGCTTGACCATCGAGACGCTAAGTGCGAATGGCTATGGTGTCAGCAGATATCGGCCAGCAAATATCGGTCAGCAAATATCTCCTGCGAATAGCTGAGTCGGTGTTAACTGCATGGCAGGAAAAGCAGTCGAAACGATTGTGTCTGTATTTTTATAGACAGCTTCTTGATAGCGCTCCTCTACTAGCGTTAATACCGTTATCTGCTCCCTGTGTGGATCGATAATCCAGTACTCAGGAATTTGCCAGTCTTCATACTGCTGGCGCTTCCATACGTAGTCTCGCAAGTAGTTTTGGCTAGATTCTCTGCCAGGACTCACCACCTCAGCAACGAATAGTGGTGGTTGCATCCCAAGCTTGATAGCCTGAACGCTATTTTGCCGGTGTTCAGGTCTCATAACCATGACATCGGGCTTACGGTTTACCCATTGGTCACCAACCGGGTGAACCTGCAAGTCTTTATTCCCATTCCGAATAAATTCTAGAAAAGCAATGCCTTTGACCTGAAGTATTGCTGCCATCAGGATATTTGCTAACCATAGATTGCCGTCGTTTTCATCAGCCACCTCTATGACTTCTCCGGTGCTGAGTAGACGATAGTTTCGTTCGTGATGCAGCTGGTCATCGTCTAAATATTCCTGGTAGCTCTGATAGCGGGGAATTGTGTAGGTCATCAGCTTTGCTCTATAAAATGGAGCTGCATTGAGATCTCATGACTAATTTTACAACACTTAAAAATGTGGCTACATGTCTGAATCAGCGAGGGTTCAATCTGATTTAAAACCTGTGGACAGTGCTGGTGATTGACACCTCACATTAAGCAATCGTGACAGAAGCATATAGAATCCCTAGGATAAGTTTTGGATAAATCGTTTTGCAAAGCTCTATCAAAGTCTTTAGGCGAGCCCTAGTTATCGCAGGCGCGATCGCACTGACTCACGCCGCAATTCCCGCCGCCGCAATTTTCAACACCGGCACCACTGGCAACTTTTTTAGCTCAGCCATTAGCTACGCAGAAGGCGGTCTGCTGCCCCTAGAGCGTTTGCATTGTCGAAATCGCCGCGAAGCTGCTGAGCTAGTTGGCCAAGATACTGGACTTTTTCCCACAGATCTTACAGAAGGCGATCGCACGGCTCTTCTCACTGCCATCGATCACAGCCTCGATTACTTGGCCACCCCAGGTTCTATCGAAGACTATCGCGACTACCCAGTAGAAGGCATTACCCACAGCCGCGTTCGTAATAGCCTCCGTCGATTTCGCACCCTCGTGATTCAAAGTGACTCTGCTGAAGCACTCCAAGCAGCCGTCGCCGCCGAATTCGACTTTTATCAATCTATTGGCCAAGACGAAGCAGGCACCATCGCCTTTACCGGCTACTTTGAGCCGACCTATACTGCCAGTCTCACGCCTAATGAAGAGTACCGCTATCCTATTTATCAGGCACCATCTGGCCTAGATCAGTGGGCAGAGCCCCACCCCACTCGCGCTGAGCTAGAGGGTACAGACGGACTCCAGGCCGACCAGGGCCCACTCAAAGATCTCGAAATTGCCTGGTTGCCCACTCGCATAGAAGCCTTTTTAATTCAGGTGCAGGGCTCCGCCCGACTAGAACTCCCTGACGGTTCTCAGCTGTCTGTCGGCTACGATGGCCGCACAAACTATCCCTACACCAGCATGGGGCGTGCCCTCATTGATGACGGCATCATTCCCGAAGACGAGCTGACCCTGCCCGTTTTACTCGAATACTTTGAGCAAAATCCTGCAGCGCTAGACGAGTATTTGCCTCGAAACAACCGCTTTGTCTTTTTTAGAGAAACTAACGGTGCCCCTGCCACCGGCAGCCTGGGCTACCCGGTTACCGCAGGTCGCTCGATTGCCACTGATAAATCGGTAATGCCGCCCGGCGCGCTGGCCCTGATTGACCTGCCGCTGCCTCAGCGAAATGATGACAATGAGCTAGAGAGTCTGAGTACCAGTCGATTTGTGCTCGACCAAGATACCGGGGGCGCTATCAGAGGCGCAGGCCGTGTGGATCTCTTTGTCGGAACTGGTGTAGAGGCCGGTGAAGTGGCAGGGCGCATTAATGATACTGGCTCTCTTTACTACCTCTTATTAAAGCCCTAAGACAGATTGTGCTCAATTTCAAGGAATATTTGTAAGAAACCGAGGAATCACGTAGGTAAATAATTTTCTTGTATGTCAGAAATTCTTGGAATACCGACATATACGTACGGAAGTTTATACAGACAGCGTGTGAAGTTCATGTAGTATTTATATCAATTCGAGTGTGAGGTCTCGTAAGTACTCCTATCAATTCTGCAGTTAGCTTTTCTTCTGAAGGAGGAACGCATTGGCAGATTGTTAGACATCCCCCTGAATAAAAACAGAGGAAGAAAATCGTCGTGCCACAGCCTTGTAGTCAACCGCTCAAGTCAAATCCATTTGAATCTTATAGAGACCCGGTCACCGGACAATGGAAGGTAAGGTATCCAGCCGATTCGTTAGCTGAGGCTGAACCCGCTATCAAAGAGGTGCAGCCTCAGCTCCAGCGGATACAGAAGCGCCGCCGTTGGAAAAAGCCTGTTCAGAAAAAAGCAACACGACCGTCCAAAGTCGCTTGAAAGGTATAGCTTCGGCTAAAAGCATTTGCCCGGAAATGTTGGCCTGCAAGCATTAGCCTGCAAATAGCAGGAGCCATACGCCGCCGAGTGCGATCGCCGCTCCCAGTATGGCTCTGAGGCTAAATCTCTCCCCCAGCAATGCCGCCATTGGCAGCACAAATAATGGGCTCGTTGCCAGCAATGCCTGGGCAATGCCTGTTGCTGTGTACTTCAGTGAAACTTGCTGTAGCCAAATGCCCAAATACGTCCCAAAGAAAGCGGCGATGCCAACAGCCACAAGCAGCCGTAGTGACTTCAGATGTTTTGTGTTTTCTTGAATGCCCTTGATAAAGGTCGTCTTGGGACGAGTTGTTTCGGCTGCCCTGTTGGCTAGAGTGTGCGATCGCCTTCCTTCTAAAACATTGGGATTTAGCACCGCCCACCAAACTAGGCAGATTAGGCCCGCACTCAGCCGAATGAGACTGCTCCACAGGGGTGACATCGTGGTCTCTGCCAACGCCGCTCGCGAAAGTACTGCGCCTGATGCCTGACAAAAGGTCGCTAGTACCGCAATCTTGACGCCGGCGGTGGTGTTTTGGGTGCTGTTTGTGTGATCGCTGCTACTGCCGGGCACACGCTCACTAATGACCCAAGCGATGCCTCCCAGGGTAACGACAATGCCGAAAACAGAAGCTACCGATAGCTGTTCTGCTAAAAATATCCAGGCCAATATTGCCGCGATGGGTGGGGCTAGGGTTTCTAAGAGCAGTGCTCGCCTTGCGCCTAGGGCATTGATAGCCGCAAAGTATGCGGTGTCACCAAGCCCGATGCCCAAAGCACCGCTTAGCGATAGGTAGAAGGTGGCGCGTAGGGGTAGCTGAGCGGTTTCTGCTGTCGCGGGTCGCAAGGTTTCCTGTAGCAGTAGTGTGAAAGCAAGCAGTGCGATCGCAAACACGCCCTTCACCACATTCAAAACCAGCGGCGAAAGCGATTTCCCAATCTGGCCAAACATCAGCGTCGCCGCTGCCCACAAAAACGCTGCTAGTAAGGCTGCTGCTTCGCCTGTAAATCCACCTGTAAAGGCATCTAGCTCAAAGAAATACATACTCACCCACGAAACCCTAGAATAGGAGTCTAAATGATTCGCCCGCCGCTGGTGAGCACCCGCCGCTGGTGAGCATCAGCTAACTCATTAGATGAAGACTGTTTAGATGAATGTTTAGATGAACACTGTCATCACAACTGATACTGTCGCGGCCAGGCTGCCCATCTTACCCGATGCACTGCGCGATCGCCTCCAATCGCCCCTACATATTGGCAGCGTCACCGTCCATAGCCGCGTCCTCCAGTCTCCCCTCTCTGGTGTCACAGACAAAGTCTTCCGGCGCCTTGTGCGTCGCCATGCGCCAGCTTCTATGATGTACACCGAAATGGTCAGCGCCGCCGAGCTGCATCATTTACGCCAGCTCCCCCAGCTCATGGACATCGATCCAGACGAGCGTCCTATCAGCATTCAGCTATTTGATCGCCGTCCTGATTTTCTGGCCGAAGCTGCCCGCAAAGCCGTTGACCAAGGGGCAGATACCATCGATATCAACATGGGCTGCCCCGTTAATAAAATTACTAAAAACGGCGGCGGATCTTCCTTGCTACGCGATCCTGACACCGCCATTCAAATTGTTGAAGCTGTCTGCGCGGCAGTGTCTGTACCCGTCACAGTAAAAACGCGAATTGGTTGGTCAGATGACGATATCAACGCCGTTGACTTTGCGCGAAAAATGGAAGCTGCCGGTGCCCAGATGCTCACCCTGCACGGACGAACGCGGGCCCAGGGCTATAACGGAACTGCCCGCTGGGACTGGATTGCCAAGGTCAAAGCTGCACTGACGATTCCGGTCATTGCCAATGGAGATATCTTTTCTGTAGAGTCTGCGCTGAGCTGCCTGGTGCAGACGCAGGCTGACGGCATTATGTGCTCACGGGGGACGCTGGGTTACCCGTATCTGGTGGGAGAGATTGATCACTTTCTCAAAACTGGAACCCTCAGGCCGCCGCCTAGCGCAGTTGAGCGTTTGGCATGTGCCCGAGAGCATTTGATTATGCTGTGGGAGTACAAAGGTGTGAGAGGCATTCGGCAGGCTAGAAAGCATATGGCCTGGTATGCGAAAGACTTTGTAGGCGCAGCAGAGTTGCGAGAACGGCTCTGTCGAGTTGAGTCTGTAGAGGCGGGCTGTCAGCTGTTAGACGAGGCGATTGAGCAGCTGAAGATGGCACCGTAAAAAACAATAAAGGTCTAGTGAGAACCCAGTAAAAATGCTTAATCCTTCAACCGTGCGTAATAATAAGGTGAGGGGCGGTAATACCCCAAGGATGTCCGCCCCGCAAGCGTGCTATAACCATTAGCAGCTAAAGCGAGCGCATAACTTGTGCGATCGCCAGCAAAGAAAAATTCCGATTATTTTGGTGAAGACCCATGACTTCATACACCAGCTACAGTTCACCCCGCGCAGACATTGGCGAATTGCGTCGCCTGAGGAGTCTGCTACCCCCCGAACTGCAAAGCTGGGTTACGGTAGAGCCCGCTACTGATGTAGCCCCACCGCTAATTACCTGTGAAGAGCTAGGTCGCGACCAGGTGGAAGTGCAAATCGACCTGTCTAAGTGGGAGCAGCTTGCTATCGATCAGCGCAATCTGCTGTTTTGGCATGAGGTTGCCCGTGTACAAAGCGATACAATTCCTCGCGATGGCTGGGAAATGGCCGCGCTGGCAATCGGCCTAGGCGGCGCAGTCGGTGAGCTGTGGGTGCAAGATGGCCTGTTGTTGCTACTGGCGTTGGGTCTGTGTGGCGTGTCTGGCTGGCGGCTATACAAACGTAACAATGGTCAAAAAACGCTACAAGAAGCGATCAGTGCCGACGAGAAAGCGATTTCTATTGCGACTCGTTTTGGCTATACCTTGCCCAATGCCTACAAGAGTCTAGGCAGTGCGCTAAAGACTTTGATTGAACAAACGCCCAAGAAAAAGCAGCGCGATCGCTACATTCGCCGTCTAGAAGCGCTCAAGAAGAGTGCAAACCGTGCCAAGCAGCAGGTAAAAGGTGGCCGAGAAGCTCGTCCGTCTTATTAGCGCTTGAGACTTAGTGCTTGAGACGAGTTCGGTGCTCTGAATAAATGCTCTGAATAACTTCTCTAAACAAGTGCTCTGAACGACAGTGACATTCAGAAGGCAAATTAGAAGTCACCGTCAGGTCAAAGCTTCGACCAAACTATCTAGTAGCGTTCCGTCCCCTGCTCCATTTCCCGTCTCAATGAGCCGATACGCTAGCTGAGCATCGGTGAGCGCTAGCTGCTGCTCGCCTTTGGTCGCCTCGCTGTCAGCGCCTACAATCACTAAGGGAACGCCTTGACGAGGCCGAAACACATCGAGACTAGAGATTGCTAGCGAAAAAGCACCGGGTGAAAAGTGAGGATTTAGCCTGCGGTCGTATTCAAATTTGCTCAGCATAAGCTGAAGCGAAAATACTTGTGACGGATCAAAGTCAGGTGCATTGGACACAGACTTAGCTCGAAAAGTCGCTACCATTTCTGCGAAGGGGACAGTGACCGTTATCCATTCATCGGCCACCGTATCGAAGCTGTAGATGTAGGCTGGACTATCCCAACCGCCGCTATTGCGCAAGATAAATTTATAGCGTTGACCGTCGCCTTTGACCCGTAGCTGCATGCCCGTCCACCCCGAAAAATTAAACGGGGGTTCAAAGTTTCGCGTCCGTACAGAAGAAAAACCGCCCGAGTTGTCAGTCGAGATAACGCCAGAAAAGATTGCAGTTTGCTCCGTGGTTTTTGGCTCTGTAGTTTTTGGCTCTGTAGTTTTTGGCTCCGTAGTCTTTTTAGAGAGTGCAAAGCGTCCCTGGCTGACACCACCCATCACTACGTCGTCTAACGAGCCCCATGGAGAGATGTCAAAATCCGGCTGGGTGAAGTCAAAAACGGCGTTTGATAGGGCGTGCTGTGCAGTTTTTGCGGTTGCTGCGATCGCACTTTTCTGCGTGGACACTGCCAAATCAGGCAGCACAACCACCGTATCTACCGTGGCTAGTGCATCGGCTGCGTGTGATGGCCCATCTTTTGGGAGCGCCAGCAGCTGCTCGACCTCATTTCCCTGATAAAGCTGGAATGTCACTGAGGGTAAACGCTGCTGCAAGTTTGATATCCAGGCAGGTTCAGCTGCGCTCAGCATCGCAACTTTTGGGATGGGTGCAGTTATTGTCATTCCGGGGATTTTTGGGAAGCTTTCGTTGGGTGCAACAATGGCTAGGCCAAAGCCCAAAAATCCCCGGAATGACAATAACTGCACCCATCCCAAAAGTTGCGATGCTGAGCGCAGCTGAACCTGCCTGGATATCAAACTTGCAGCAG
>JBCBKQ010000027.1:0-32054 GCA_038521595.1 Cyanobacteria bacterium J06627_28
ACCAGAAGGCATTAGGTGTAAAAAAGAACAGATGTGGCGAATAGATTAAATATCAAGCTAAATATCAAGCTAGATATCAAGCTAAATATTAAACACAACAGAAAACGCCATGCCTGCCAGCAAAATAAATCCAATCGTGACGTTTTGCCGAAAGATATTGCCAAATACCTGAGGAGATTTTGGAATGCGGGCTAGCTGACGATACTGCCGAAACCATATGTAAGCGGACACTCCCAGCGATAGCCAGTAAAAAATGCCCAGCGGCATCGTGATACCCAGCCAAGCCAGCATCAGTACCGTACCTAAAAAGAACAGCCCCACCGCCTGAGGCGCCCGCGTCCCAAAAAAGAGAGCGCTTGAATTAATCCCCAGCTTTCGATCAAATTCTCTATCTGGGATGGCATACACCGTGTCAAACCCTAGCGTCCAAAGCACCGTCGCCGCCCACAAAAGCCAAGTTGCAAACTCTAGAGAACTGGTAACCGCGCTCCAGCTAATGAGAACGGCAAACCCCCAAGCAATCGATAGCACCAGCTGCGGCACCGGAAAAACGCGTTTCGCCAGCGGATACAGCACAATCACAGGCACCGCCGCCACACAGAGCCAAAAGCTCAGAGGATTGAGATAAAAAGACAGCCCCCACGCGCACAAAAAAGCCACTAGCGCGACCACCAGGCCTACTTTTACAGAGAGCGCCTTGGCCGCCAACGGGCGATTGCGCGTACGTTCCACCTGCGTGTCAATATTGCGATCCCACAGATCATTGACCACACAGCCGCCCGCACTCGTTGCCAGCGTACCTAGCACAATGACACCTATCAGGGGCAGCGCAGGCACCCCCTCTGTCGCCAAAAAAATCGCCCACAGCGCAGGTACCATCAATATCAACCGACCGGCAGGCTTGTCCCAGCGCAGCAAGCGCACAATTGACATCCAGGTAGACTCAGCAGCTGCATTTCCTGAAAAATTCTGAGACGAACGTTTAGTCGCGGGTTTCATAAAGTCTTTGACGCAAGGTGAAATCGGCCTTCTTTCAGAATACTTTAGCCAGAATACTTTAGCTGCACTTTTGAGCTGCACTTTCGAGCCGCTAGGCAGACCTTGAAAGCAGAACAGTGGAAAAAGATTAAGACGAAGAATAAAAGAAAGCTTAAAACAGTATTGCCCCTAACATTTTTGGTTTCCCCTACCAAATGTATGTCCTATCCATAACGTCAAGAATTCATTTTTGTGTATCGACAGACTGACGCAGCGGCGCTACCATTCACTACCAACAGGAATCCTAAAAGTCACCTCAGCCTATAACTAACAGAGCAACGGCAAACTATTTTGAAAAACTCTCTCAAAGGGGATGACATCATACACATACTTATGGTTAAAATAACCATAAGTCGTCGAAGCTTAGCAGTTTGCTAAAGCACAGCACATGGTTTTTCTCCAAGATGGTTACTTAAAAGAGGATATGCCTGCAACGGGCATGAGATCCGCACCAATGCAGACCACTGACTCGCTCACGGTCATGCCGCACGAGTATGGCCTGCTCACAGACCTGTATCAGCTCACGATGTCGGCCTGCTACACCGGCGAAGACATTCACCAAAAGCCTGCTAGCTTTGAGCTTTTTACCCGTCGGCTGCCTGCAGGCTATCGCTACCTGATCGCCATGGGCCTAGAGCAGGGGCTGGAATATTTGCAAACCCTCAGCTTTAGCCCCACGCAAATACTGCAGCTACAAAGAACAGGCATTTTTCACAACGCACCAGAAAGCTTTTGGACATTGCTCGAAACCTTCCGATTTGAAGGAGATGTGTGGGCTCTACCAGAGGGCAGCGCCGTCTTTGCCAATGAGCCGATGCTGCGGATTGAAGCGCCACTTTGGCAGGCACAAATCGCTGAGACTTATTTGCTCAATACGCTCAACTATCAAACTTTGATTGCGACTCGGGCGGCTCGGTTGCGCTACGCGGCAGGGCCGGAGGCCAAGCTGTATGAGTTTGGTTCGCGTAGAGCCTTTAGTCCGCAGGCGTCACTCTGGGCGGCTAGAGCTGCGATCGCAGCCGGACTAGACGCCACCTCAAATGTATTGGCCGCGCTCAAGCTAGGCCGCCGCCCCGTCGGCACCATGGCCCACGCCCTCGTGATGGCTATTTCTGCCCTAGAAGGCAGCGAAGACGATGGATTTGAAGCTTTTCACCGCTACTTTCCAGGGGCGCCTCTATTAATAGATACTTACGACACAGTGGCCGCCGCCGAAAGACTGGCGACAAAAGTGGTAGAGGGCATGCCACTCAATGGCATACGAATCGATTCGGGCGATTTGGCAGCCGGATCCAAAGCAGTAAAGGCACACCTGCCAGACGTCCCTATCTTTGCCAGCGGGGACCTAGATGAATTTGCCATTACACAGCTCCGCGCCCAAAAAGCCTGCATAGACGGCTATGGCTTGGGCACCAAACTCGTAACCGGCTCACCCGTGAACGGCGTATATAAACTGGTAGACATTGACGGCACCCCTGTCATGAAAGAATCGAGCGGCAAGGTGACCTATCCGGGGCGCAAGCAAATTTTCCGCCAGTACGATGGCGACAAGATTGTGTGCGATCGCTTAGCACTCACCATAGAAGGTGCCAGGCCCAACGAAATGCCACTCCTCCAGCGCGTCATGCACCAGGGCCAAAGAATCAGCCAGCCCGATAGCCTAGAAACTATCGCACAGCGCACCCAAAAAACAGTGGCGTCACTGCCGCAAACCGTTCAAGATCTAGCACCTGGCACCGCAGCCGAAAACTTCGACGTCAATCTATCCCACGGCCTCGCACAGCTCACCGAGCACACGCGGAGAAAACTGCCATGAAGTGGCCAAAACAACCCCGCCTGCGGCAAACCAAAGTAGCCCTGTTTGGCACTAGCGCCGACCCGCCGCACCTAGGACATCAAAGCATCTTATCTTGGCTCGCTCGCGAATTTGATCAGGTTGCCGTGTGGGCTGCCGACAATCCCTATAAGACCGAGCAGTCGCCTATTCGCGATCGCGCCCAAATGCTCAGACTGCTGATCAATACCCTGCCCCCTTCTTCCAAAGGAGCCATTACCAACGTCAGCGTCAATCAATCTTTAAGCGATCGCTACTCCATCAACTCCATCGCCCGTGCCCGCAAAATATGGCCCAAAGCAAACTTTAGCTTTGTCGTCGGCGCAGATCTTTTGGCCCAGCTGCCCAAGTGGTACCAGGCCAAGGCCATCTTTGACCAAGTCGATATCCTGGTCTTTCCCCGTCCGGGCTACCCGACCCAAGGCCCCGCCCTATCGGCCCTGCAGCAAGTTGCCACCGTTCACATCGCTCATCCACCCAACCAGTACGACGTTTCCTCCAGTGACGTTCGGCAAACGCACTGTACTGACAATGGTACTGACAATGGTGCTGATAATAGTGCCGACAACGATACTGATAACCACACCGCAGCAAGCACACACCCACAAACAATCCCCCCAGTCATTCGCGACTACATCACCGAGCACGACCTTTACTCATGCCTTCAACCAACCTCAAAAGCCAAAATATCGACCCGTCGGTAACGCCGTCTGCGCCGCCATCCAAAGCGTCTATGGCCACACCAATAAAAAATAAGTCAAAGGCTACCGTCGCCGAAGATTTGGCTGACTTCAAGGTCGGCGTAGACACCGTGATTTTCTCGGTAGATACCGTTCAAAATCGTCTGCTGGTACTGCTCGTCATGCGGCACCAAACGCCCTACAGCGATCACTGGAGCCTGCCCGGTACGCTGGTGCGCGTCGGTGAATCGCTCGAAGCAGCGGCTGACCGCGTACTGACAGAAAAAATTAAAGTCAACAATCTCTATTTAGAACAGCTTTTCACCTTTGGCGGGCCAAATAGAGATCCCCGTGAGGCAGAAGACGCTTTTAATATTCGCTATCTTTCTGTGAGCCATTTTGCCTTGGTCAGATTTGAAGATACCGCGCTAATTGCAGATGGCGTCAGCGGCATTGCCTGGTATCCGTTAGAGCGAGTGCCGCAGCTGGCCTTTGATCACAATGAAATTCTCACCTACGGCTACCAACGGCTGCGTAACAAGCTGGAATATAGCCCCGTCGCATTTGACGTACTGCCCGAAACCTTTACCCTGAGCGACGTTTTTCAGCTATATGCCACCGTGCTGGGCGAAGGCTTTTCAGATTATTCCAACTTTCGCACCCGGTTGCTCAAGCTTGGCATCCTCAAAGATACGGGGCTCAAAACCTCACGCGGGGCAGGGCGTCCGGCGAGTCTCTATCGGTTTGATGCAGAGGCCTTTAAGCCGCTAAAAGATAAGCCCATGGTGTTTTTATAGCTTCAGTTTTTTAATCTCTCTCCAAAGTATTCTTTTCTGGCGACCTTTGCTTTATGAAAATTGCGATCGCACAAATCAATCCCACCGTCGGTGACCTCACCGGCAACGCTCAACGAATCCTCGACGTTGCCATTCAAGCCGCAGACCAAGGCGCAGATCTACTCCTCACCCCTGAGCTTTCTCTTTGCGGCTATCCTCCCAGAGATTTGCTGATGCGTCCTAGCTTTATTCAAAAAATGAAGCAACAGATTACAGACCTTGCAAAGCAGCTACCGACCACTCTTACGGCACTAGTAGGCATTGCCGAAGATAATTCGGCCGCTGCCAGCAAAGGAGAAAAGCCCATCTTCAACAGCATGGCGCTTTTACAAGGAGGTCAGGTCAAAGAGATTTTTCACAAACGACTGCTGCCCACATACGACGTTTTTGATGAAGATCGCTATTTTCACTCTGGGGAAACGGCCAACAGTTTTTCACTCACAACAAAGGGCGAAACGATTCACATCGGCGTCACCATTTGCGAAGACCTATGGAACAACGAAACCTTTTGGGGCAAACGAGCCTATGAGATTAATCCCACACAGGAGCTGGTAGATAAAGGCGTCGATTTAGTCGTAAACCTCTCGGCCTCACCTTATATCTGCGGCAAACAAACGCTGAGGGAAAACATGATTGCCCACGAGGCCAAACAGCATCAGCGGGCTATCGTCTATGTCAATCAGGTAGGTGGCAATGACGACCTGATTTTTGATGGGCAAAGCGTGGCCTTTGATAAGCAGGGTCAGCTAGCGAGCCGGGCCGCCGCCTTTGAAACAGATTTGCAGTTTGTCACTTTCGACGCGGCGACTCAGAATCTACAAAAAGGCAACGTTGACGAGTTGCTGACGGTGGCAGATGCGGAGATTTGGGCGGCGCTGGTGCTAGGCGTAAAAGACTACGCGCGCAAATGTGGCTTTAAGAAAGCGGTGCTGGGCTTGAGCGGTGGGGTGGATTCGGCCTTGGTGAGTGCGATCGCAGCTGCCGCCCTCGGCCCCAAAAACGTCCTTGGCATTCTCATGCCCTCCCCCTATAGCTCTGGCCACTCCGTCAGCGATGCCAAAGCACTCGCCAACAATCTGGGCATCCAAACCCAAACCCTCAAAATTGCCCCCCTCATGACCGGCTACGACACCGTGCTAAACGATCTGTTTGCAAACACAGAAGACGGCGTCGCCGAAGAAAACCTACAGTCTCGCATTCGCGGCAATCTACTCATGGCCGTCTCCAATAAATTTGGCCATCTGCTGCTCTCCACCGGCAACAAATCTGAAATGGCTGTCGGCTACTGCACCCTCTATGGCGACATGAACGGCGGCCTCGCCGTCATTGCCGACGTGCCAAAAACCCGCGTCTACTCCATCTGCCGCTGGCTAAACCGAAATGCTGAAGTCATCCCTACTCACATCATCACCAAGCCGCCCAGCGCCGAACTAAAACCCGACCAGGTCGACCAAGACTCCCTCCCCGACTACGACATTCTCGACGACATTTTAGAAAGGCTCGTACAAAAGCAGCAGTCCGCAGACGACATCGTCGCCGCCGGGCACCCAGCCGCCATCGTCGAGCGCGTCATTCGCCTTGTCACCCGCGCCGAATTTAAACGTCGCCAAGCGCCCCCAGTCCTCAAAGTGACAGACCGCGCCTTTGGCATGGGCTGGCGAATGCCCATTGCCAGCCGCTGGTCGTTAGAGCGATCAAAAGAGACTACAAACATTCCCACAGACAGCGAATCACCCCTCGTTCAACAACCCATAGAAGCTGCATTGGCCTAAAATCACCTGAGAGCAAGTTAGTATGCTCCAAGGATATTTGTGTTCTTTGATACACTGTAGATATATGTAGGTTATGTAGGTCGTAAACGCATACAGGGAAACATGGCGTTATGCCTACATAGCCCAGTCGTCATTTCTTTTTACGTGTCTTATCATCGCCGCAAAAACGATATCCTCTCGATCTGGATTCGTTCGCTTATGGTCGTTGCGTTAGTCTCTGTGACCTACGCATTAGAGCAGCTATCGCCAACGGAAACATCCAGTCTACAGGCCAACAGTGCGCCCGTATCTTCATTGAGCGTAAATCAAGTTGATCAGGGCATTGCTAAAACACATCTAAAAAATGGCGATATTGTTTTTAGGGCGCAGAGCAATTTAATGACAGATATTGCAGCCCCACTCAATGCGGAAGTTAACTACTCCCATGCGGGCATTATTGTCATTGAGGGCGACCAGCTAAAGGTTGTCTATGGTGTGTTAGATGCCAGCTTAAACAACCGCGTAATTGAAGAGACGCTCACAGAGTATTTGCAAAAAGAGGACACTGCGCAGGCGGCTATTTATCGGCTAAAAAACTCACATAGTCAACTACAAAATAAGCTTGCGACTACGGCGATCAAACTCTTTGAGAGTGAGTCAAACAATAAAACAGAACCGAGCCAGTCCCAAGCAAACCCAGTAAACAGGCGTGCAAACGCTGCCGAGACACAAGGTTTTGAGACAGAGGGTTTTGAGACAGAGGGATTTATCCCACCCTCAACAAATGAAAATATCCCAGAAGAAAACACTCCAGAAAAAAATACGCCAGCAGAAAACACTCAGATTGAGAATGCAGCTAACCGATTGCTAACGTTAACAACAGCAGAGCGGATGTCTTGTTCGGCTTTCATCTTGAAAGTGTACGAGCAGGCTGGCGTAGCGTTAGAGGCACCGACTACTCAAAACTTTTCGCTGCCCTTTTCGGGAGCTTGCATCAGCCCGGATGAGCTGGCAGAAAGTTATCAGCTAGAGCCTGTGTATCAGTTTGAGCCCCAGCGGGCAGTACACTCTACACTGCTGCCGTGAGCATTGCTATAGACTAAAGCTAAGAAGCTATAGGAATGGCGTACCGCGATGAAGCTGCGATTGAAGCCATGGCAAGTGGCGCTGTTAATTGCCCCAATTGCGATTATCGTGACGTTTTTGCTGGTGGCCGCTGGTCAGCAGATTCGAGCTTGGGGGCTGAATTGGATTTGGGCAATTTTTATTTTTATGCTGCTGGGCTGGCGGTGGCTGCTGGTGCGCTGGACGTCGCCAGCACTGGCACAGGCACAAGCTCTTGTCTCTGAGGTCAATGCCGAGCTAGATGCCGCCACCGCTGACCTAGAAGAACAGCTAGAGTCAGCGACAACAGGCGGACAGGCAGCCTTAGTTCAGGTAGAAAATAGTCTCGCACAGATACTGACGACGGCTCAGGACGATCCCCCCATTTGGGATGACTGGGGACTCTTTTGGCAGCGCTGTTTGTCGTTGATTAGCGCGATCGCACAAGCCTACTATCCCAACGTCAAACGCCCCCTACTCAACATCTACGTCCCCGAAGCCTACGGTCTGATTCGCGGCACCGTAGACGACACCGACCGCATGATGCAAAAGCTCTCCCCGGTCCTGAGCCAAGTGTCCATCGGGCAAATGATCGAAGGCGTAGAGCTGTACCGCAAGCTGGAGCCCTCCGCCAAAAAACTCATCAAAGCCTACCAATGGGCGCAGTGGATTTTTAACCCCGCCGCCGCCGCCGCCCGCCAGGTGAGTTCTAAAAACATGAGCCAGGCCAATCAGCAAATTTTGCTGAACCTGAGCAATATGCTGAGGGAAACCGCACTGCGAAATTTAGCGCAGCAGTCTATCGCCCTCTATGGCGGCGAGGGGAAAAATTCTCTATCAGAAATTACCGTCGTTCTCCCTGCGACGCCCGCAGAGAAAACGCAAACGCTGCGAGCCATTTTAGACCAGGCCGCGCCAACAGAAACGGTCGAGCAAGCGCCCGTCAACATTTTGCTAGTAGGCCGCACAGGCGCAGGCAAAAGTAGCGTCATCAACACCCTCTTCCAAGAAGAAAAAGCAGCTGTTGATGTCTTGCCCAGTACCGACAAAATTCAGAGCTATCGCTGGCAGTCAACGGAGCAATCGCCAAGCGAGTCCCTGATTTTGTGGGATACGCCAGGGTATGAGCAGGTAGAAAGAGAAGACCTACGCGCACAGGTCATAGACTATGCGACAAAAGCAGATTTGCTGCTGCTGGTCACCCCTGCGCTAGATCCAGCCCTACAAATGGACGCCGATTTTCTACAAGCGCTACAGGATGACGTCGATGAGCTGCCGACCATTGCCGTTGTGAGTCAGGTAGACAAGCTCAGACCCATTCGGGAGTGGAGTCCGCCCTACCACTGGAAGACGGGCTCATGGCCAAAAGAAAAATCTATTCGAGAGGCGGTGTCGTACCGGGCAGAGCAATTGGATGCGTTTTGTCAGCAGGTGCTGCCCCTGGTAGCCCAGCAAGGTGAGCGAGCTGCTTGGGGAGATGATGTTTTGGCAGAGGCCTTAATGGGTGCGATCGCACCTGCAAAACAACTCCGTCTCGCCCGATTCCTCCGCAGCCAAAGCGCCCGCACCACCGCCGCCGCCAAAATTATTGACCGCTACACCTTCCAAATGACCACCACAGAAGGCGTCACCAAACTGCTCAAAAGTCCGGTTTTACAGTTTATTTCAACCATGACCACCGGCTCACCCGCATTAGGAGCACTACTCATCGAAAAAATTCCCGTCGAAGAAGTGCCCATCGTCCTCGGCAAGCTGCAAATGGCCTACGAGCTATTTACCCTGCTCAGTGACGAAGCCACCAGTAAGTTCGACCTGCTTGCCATTTGGCCACAACTATTGAAAACGGATTCCACCCACTCAGCTGACCACCGCGCCTGGGCTTTTGGTCATGCCCTGGTAGAGTACTGGACGCAAACTATCGCTATCAGCCAGCTGAGCGAGCGAGTGGATTACTATCTGACGGCTAAAGCTAAAACTAAGCAATGATCCAAATTATTCGTAGTCGCGCAACGCCAGCACAAATGCAGCAAATGCTGGAGTCCTTAGGCATTTACATTAAACTGGCAGTAGATATTGAACGCCGACTTCTGGCTGGAGGTGGTGAGTTACACGTCGACTGCGAGCAAACACTATTGGCAGAGGGAAGTCAACAAGCTGATGTTTGGGGAGCCGATTGGTACCCACTCAAACAGGCGGTCGGGTATGAATCGATTATCAACATTCGTCCATCGGCTAACAATCGATCAATGCAAATTCAGTCAATAGACATTCGAAAACAGGTTGACGAAATCGCACAGTTTCTTTTAGGTGGCGTCCAATGGCAATAAACTGGGACATATTAAAGCATCGATATCTTCAGACCAGTCGTTCATCACAGATGGATAGTTTGAGTTTAAATCTGATCCGGCTTCAAGCCTTAGCGACTGGTGAGTCAGGCGAATCGATGGCGCATCACCTTTTGCGAGAGAGCCAATTTTTTATTGAATGGTCCGTTTCTGACATGGACTTAGAGACTGATATGCCACTAGCCACTGAGCTGATATCACTTCAGCGTCAGCTCAGCCGCTGGAAACTGGGCTGGCCACAGTTATGGAGCAGTGACTTAAATCGCCAGCAAGTCGCCGTAGTTGCTCAGCAATGGTGCGATCAACTGCAAGGACAGCAAAAAGCCATAGCTAGCTAAAACAACAAAAACCGACGCCATAACTGTCCACTTGTAAATTGCAGGCTTCGTACATCAGGTGATATTGTCTTAGCCGTTCGTTCGACAGTAGCCTTTGTTACGTCAGCGGGTCACTCGCCTACGCAAATGGCCTGTTCTCCGACGGATATTTCATGCGGTAGACCTCATAAAATAGGCTTTGTCCTATTGGCGTCATGTTTTCTTTTTTCTCTCTTTTTGCCCTGACAAATACACTCGTCGGGCAGTCGCCGTGGCTAGGCGCAGCGCTAGCATCCACGACAGAATTGAGCGCAGAGGCGCCGCTAGTGGCTCAGGCCGGTGGCGAAGTCATCACCATTCCCCAGGAGGTACGCACACTGCCCGGTGGGCTCGACAATGTGCCAGTTTTTAACAGCAATAGTCCTGAAATTATTAGCTCAGATGGGATTTTGCTCTCTACTTTTCCGGGCCGTGGTAAGAGCGATCCTAGCGCCCACCTAAACTACACGTTCAACGGTCGGTTTGATGTGTTTTCGCACCATGTCGCCCGTGGCCAAGATGACCGCGATACGCGCACGGTCTACGAGTCTATTTTGATTCACAATCCAGGCGATCGCGCTGTCACCCTCACCGTTCGCGAAGGCGCATCGCACATTAGCCAAGAGTCTCCTTGGAATGAAATTGCCTCGGGTAGCTCAAACCTGTACAGCAATAATTTTTCTGGCCCGGGTAGCCGGGTGATGAATGATATTTTGCGCGATCGCAGACAAGCCTCCCTACCTGCCCAGGTCACCATTCCGCCAAGAGAGAGCTACCTACTCCTAAATGCACCCATCCCCCTGCGTCGACTAGACGTTGCCACGGATGGCACGCTTCCCCCCGGCAGCACGATTACCCCACCGCCCACCAGCGCTAGTTCCGGTGAAGGGCCACGCCTAAACGGTCGCTCCACCCTCATGCGCCTCCACAGCAGCGGCCCAGTCTATGCTGCCAGCCTCGCCATGCACGCCCCTCAGAGCAATGGCAACGAGCGCGTCCCAACTATCGATGACTGGAAACAGCTGCTATTTCGTGGACGACTCGCGAGCCCTCGCGATCTCGCGCCAAGCCGTCCAGGTAGCCGAGAAAATCCGTTCCGCTATGGCCGTGTGGCGGGCATTGCCCAGGGTTCACAGTGGCGAGCGACCCTCACAGACAATCGTAGCTCTCAGCTCAATATTCCAAATCCTGGCGAGCAGATTTCTTACGGGCTGAGCACCTTAGAACGCCATACCTTTGGCACGGGGCAGGTGCAAAGCGCACCAATGTTGAGCCGCTATGGGGATACGGCCTACCGAGCCAACGGCAATTATGGCATTGAGTACAACTTAGATTTACCGCTATACAACAGTTCAGATAGTCCCAAAACCGTCTCTCTATCCGTACAGACGCCTCTACAAAATGACGGATTAGACAATGCCCTGCAGTTCCATTCAAGGCCAGAGTCTCGTGTCTTTTTTAGAGGAACAGTATTGTTTTTATATAGAGAAGACGATGGCCGCTCTCGTGCGTTCTATACCTATTTAGAACAAAATAGAGGTGAGCAAGGACAGCCCCTAATCCAGGTAACGTTGGCCCCTGGAGAGCAGCGCGATGTGAACTTTCAATTCCTCTATCCGCCAGATGCCACGCCCCCTCAGGTCCTAACAATTTCTACGCAGTAGAAAGACTCTTTCAAAAATCAGCGAATCCGCTAGGCTAGCTAGGTGTGTTGTTTATTGATGACTCATCTTGGAAAGTGTTGTTGTTATCATTCCTGTTCTCAATGAGGAGGACACCATTGGTGAGGTCGTTCACCAGCTGCGGGCACATGCACTGACTCAGATTTGTGTGGTGGATAATGGTAGCAGCGATCGCACAGCCGCCATCGCGACTGCCGCCGGAGCCACCGTCATTTCAGAACCCCGCCGAGGCTACGGTCAAGCCTGCTGGACAGGGTTACAAACGCCCATGGCCAAGCGGGCCAAATGGATTTTGTTTTGTGATGGTGATGGCAGCGATGATCTATCGGAATTGCCAGCGCTACTAAAACGGCGCTCAGACTATGATTTTATTTTGGGCAATCGACGCGGGACTGTTTTAGGGCGATCGCAGCTCACACCCGTACAAAATTTTGGCAATCGTCTCGCCACGCTGCTTATCCGCTGGGGCTGGGGCTATGCCTACGAAGATTTGGGGCCGCTGCGCCTAATGCGCAGGCAATCTCTAGATGATTTACAAATGGAAGATAGAGGGTTTGGCTGGACGGTGGAGATGCAGGCCAAAGCCGTACAGCATGGGCTAAAAATCTACGAGAAACCAGTAAACTATCTGCCACGCCAAGGGGGAAAATCAAAAATCTCTGGCACGGTAAAAGGCAGCTTTCAAGCGGGGAAGATTATCTTATCAACGCTGGCCGTGCTGTATTGGCAAAAGCGATGGGGTGGGGATAGCTGGCTGGGGAAAAGTCGTTCTGCCATTAGCCAAGTGATTGACGATTCACGATTTCAAAAAGGGCTGCTGTGTGCGATCGCATCCCTAATAATCCTGGGCAGCGCCCTAGCCATTCCCTATGGCGACTTCTTAAACCAACCCGACGCAGTACCCATGTTTTGGCGCGGTATCGCCTTTATGAGCATAGGCTTTTTAGCCACGGGCCTACTGCAAAAGATCAACGGCGGGTGGTTTTGGCTCGTCGCCATCGTTCCTCGGTTGCTACTGCTGGCAATGCATCCAGGCGACGACATTTGGCGCTATCTATGGGAAGGTCACATCCAAAACCTGGGCTTTAATCCTTATTTGCTAGCACCCGATGCAGACGCGCTTATCCCTTTTCGCTTCGACGGGTGGGCCCAAATAAATCATCCAGCGTTACCTGCGATCTATCCACCCATCACGCAGCTAGGCTTTCGCATACTCTCAGCCATTACCCCCAGCGTTCTGTTGTTCAAATCAGCTTTTGTCGTGGCAGATTTAGCTATCTGCGCATTGCTACAGCGTCGGTTTGGCTACCGGGCGACCCTGCTATACGCCTGGAACCCACTGATTATCTATAGCTTTGCAGGCGGCGGGCATTACGACAGCTGGTTTTTATTGCCGTTGGTCGCCGCCTGGTTATGGTTTGACACAGACACCACTCCTCTGCAAAATCGTGCTGCGGTGAGTGCATTGCTAGTCGGTATCAGCATCGCAGTGAAGTGGATGTCTTTGCCTGCTGTGACCTATTTGGCATGGCAACTATACCAACAGACTAATAGCCAACAGACTAATAGCCAACAGACCAATAGCCAACAGACCAATAACCAGAAAACCAATAGTCATAAAACAAATAGCCAGAAAACAAAAGGATGGAGAACGAAGTGGGTACTTGCCATTCTAATGTTGGCGATTTTACCCATGGCCCTGGCCGCACTTCCCTTTTGTGATGGACTCAGCTGTCCGGTGGTGCCGCTCAAGTCGCCATTCGTCATCTATGGTCGTAGCGCCGCTTTGGTTCCACAGTTCGTGAGCGAGCTATGGCCCAGCACCATCAAACAAAACTGGATCTATGCGCCGCCGCTAGCCATGGTTGTGGCCTGGGCCTGTGTGCGATCGCAGCAAATAGGTCAGTTCATAGAGCGCTACCTAATTGGCCTGCTGCTGCTCTCCCCCATCATTCATGCTTGGTACTTTGCCTGGCTGGTTCCTTTTGCCGTTGCCAGCCGCAATCGGGGAACCGTATTAGTCAGCATCTCCGCATTTCTATACTTTGTGCTGCCGTACAACATTGTCTCTGGCACAGGCGACTGGACGCTTACCCGGTGGCAGCAGATGGGGCTGTGGGGGCCATTTTTATTAGGACTGCTGCTCTCGACAAAGAAGGAAGTCAAAGCAGCAAAGTAAGTGGCCAGCGACAACTCTGACGAAGAACTTATGGCGCTCTCAGGAATATTTCAGTTTTGAGCTAGGGCCGCCTCTTATGCTGTTTTTGTTGGCGGCTATCGTCACGTTTTGTTCTACAGAGAAAATTTACGGACAGGCAATGAAAAAAAAGTACTTATTTTTGGTAATAGTGCCCGCAATCATTGGGCTTAGTGGATATGCGGCAAAGCTGTCTTTTTCTTCGCGTGGGCCTGTTGCGATCGCCCAAACCGAAGCCAGCAATACCGAAGCCAGCAATACCGAACGCACCGCAAACACCGCCGCCCTCGCAGACGTACTCAGCACCCACGTCGATGAGCAAGGTCTCGTCAGCTACGCAGAGCTACAGGCAAACCGTGAGCAGCTCGATGCGTACAATGCCTCTATCCAACTCATCGATCAGGCCACCTACGACAGCTGGCGCGAAGAAGAACAAATCGCCCTTTTGATTAACGCCTACAATTCTCTAACGCTTAAGTCCATCATTGACGAATCTCCCATCAAAGACAGCATTAAAGATATCACCGGCGTCTGGCGGTTTAAGCGCCATGGTCTATTACAAGGACAACAAACCCTCAACAACATTGAGCACGACATTCTCCGAGAGGATTTTAACGAGCCCCGCATTCACGCTGCGCTCGTTTGCGCTGCGATCAGCTGCCCTTATCTGCGTCAGGAGCCCTTCACCGGAGAAGACCTAGACGCTCAGCTAGACGATCAGGTTCGCATTTTTATTAGCCGCCCCGAGGCCTTTGAAATTGATAGGGCCAACAACGAAGTGAAGCTGTCTGCCATTTTTGACTGGTTTGGCGGAGACTGGGTCGCCAGCTATGGCACCGACGATGGCTTTGCTGGCAACGAAGGGGAGCGCGCCGTATTAAACTTCATTAGTGGCTACTTAAACGAGGCCGACAGCGACTTTTTACAGGCCGGTGGCTACGACATTAGCTACAGCGACTACGACTGGTCGCTCAACCGCCAGCCATAGATGAGTGCAAATCTGTTAGGAAACGGGCGCTTTTATACCACTATGACCCGCCATCGATTGCTGATGTTCTTAAAGTATCCGCTGGCTGGTCAAACCAAAACTAGGCTCATTCCTGCGTTGGGCCCAGAGAAGGCTGCTCAGCTTCAGCGAGAAATGGCCGAGCACTTGCTGAGGCAGCTGACTTATCCTGAGTGGCAGCTAGACGTCTACTTTACGGGCAGCCACCTCACAGACATGCAAGCTTGGCTGGGTCACCACCAAGCATACTACCTGCAATCATCAGGTAATTTGGGCGAGCGGCTCTGTAATGGATTTCGCCAAACCTTTCAGTTTCCTTGCTTGGCTCAGCGCTCACGGCAATCGGTCGTCGCCATCGGTGCAGATTGCCCTGAGGTCGGCGTGCAGCATATTCAACAGGCCTTTAAAGAATTGAAGACCCATGATGTGGTCATTGGCCCAGCCCAAGATGGCGGGTATTACCTGATTGGAGTGCGATCGCATACCCCCAGACTCTTTCAAAACATTGCCTGGAGCACGCCCCAAGTCTTTAGACAAACCTACCAAACAGCTAACGAGCTAGGCCTGTCTATTGCCTGTTTAGAAATGCTCTCTGACATTGACCGGCCTGAAGATTTAGCCATTTGGCACCAGATCAAACAGTCCTCTCTTTCGCCGCAGCCTCATGTTGTTTGAATCATTGATAGACGTTACGCCCGTCTTGTACCTCAGCACTCTATCTGTGATTTCACTCTACGGTTTCCACAAAGTGTGGACACTGTGGCGATTTTATAAATGCAGCGCAGTCACCACAAAAGCACTGCCGTTCGCAGAAGATCAGCTGCCCAGAGTAACGGTGCAGCTACCTATTTTTAATGAGCTATATGTGGCAGAACGGTTGTTGGATGCGATCGCCCAGCTAAACTACCCACCCAACAAACTAGAAATTCAAGTACTCGACGACTCCACCGATGAAACGCGATCGCTCTGTCAAGACAAAGTAAATGCCCTAAAGACTAAACTCAACATCCACTACATCCAGCGCCCGCACCGCCGAGGCTTCAAAGCCGGTGCCCTAGACTACGGCCTGCAGCAGGCCACTGGTGAGCTGATTATGATCTTCGATGCAGACTTTGTGCCCCGGCCAAACACGCTGCTAGACATGGTGCACTACTTCGCCGATCCCAAGGTGGGCATGGTGCAAGCCCGGTGGGCACATATCAATCGTCAATACTCCTTACTCACCGAAATCCAAGCGCTCATGCTCGACGGCCACTTTGTCATTGAGCAAACGGCCCGCAACCGAGCAGGCTGCTTTTTCAATTTCAACGGTACAGCAGGTATCTGGCGAGCCAGCGCCATTGCCGATGCAGGTGGATGGCAGCACACCACCGTTACCGAAGATCTCGATCTCTCCTATCGCGTCCAGCTCAAAGGATGGCAATGCTTGTATCTACCCCACATTGTTGTCCCTGCCGAGCTGCCTGTCGAGATGAACTCCTTTAAGTCACAGCAGTTTCGCTGGGCCAAAGGCGCAAGCCAAGTCGCCAAAAAGCTGCTGGGCAACGTCCTACGCGCAGACATTCCCCTCCATGTAAAGTTCGAGGCCTTTTTACACCTCACCAACAATTTCAACTATCTGTTGTTAATGGTATTGCTCTTACTCTCGCTGCCCTATCAGATCTACGTCTCACAGCATCAGTGGGAATATAGCCTAATTATTTATCTCCCTATTTTTGTGGTTACCACACTCAATCTCTTGGGCTTTTATTGGGTTTCCCAGCGAGCACAAAATACAACCATTTCACCCCTCCAATTTGGCTATCACATCTTCTTCTTACTCAGTATCGGTATTGGCATGAGTCTCAATCAGTCTTTGGCAGTGTGCGATGGCTTATTACGATTTGGCACAGACTTTGTTCGCACGCCCAAGCATGGCGTTGTCACGGCCTCAGAGTCTTGGAAATCAAAAAAATATCGAGGGGCCAAAACCTGGGTGCTTGCCCTAGAACTGCTGATGCTGATGTATCTGGCCGTAACGATTCTGTTTGCGGCCTACCACTCGCACTATTTGTCACTGCCGTTCTTATTTATGTTTTTTATCGGCTACTCGTACGTCCTCAGACTAAGCCTCTTCCAAACTCGATAAGAACGGGCCCAACAAGAACAACTATCATTACAAACTCACATCACACGCCACTCGGCTGATAGCACTTCGTCACCCGCCCAAAGCAGCGAATCAGCTCAAAATATCCCTGGCTCACCGGATCGCTCAAATCCACAATCGAATCGATCCCAATGCCATTACGGCCCTTGTCCTTTCCCGAGCTATGAATATACTGGCCATCTCCCAGATATATCGCTACATGAGTCGTGCGCTCCGGCGTGCCAAAAAAGAGCAAATCGCCAGGTTGCAGGTCTTCCTGGGAAACCCGCTCAGTAAAGTCTTCCTGCTGGTAAGAATCACGCGGCAGCAAAATGCCCGCTGACATAAACGCAGCCTGCACCAGCCCAGAACAATCATAGTTAGGCGCTGTCGCCCCACCCCAAAGATATTCATTGCGCACAGCCTTCGCAGCTCTGGCAAAGTCAATTACCTGCGGCAGCCGCTGCGCAATTTCTGCGGTCGTCAGCTGCGGAAAATCCGGCACCTTTTCATCAGAGGTCAAATTGTTCAAATGCTCAGCGGCGATCCAGCCCGGATAGTCGTCTTTGCAGCTGCTGACCCGCAAGGCCTTTTGATCTTTGGAAACTTCTAAAATGCGTAGAGCATGGCCTATATCCGCCTGGGTCACGAGGCCTTCACGCTTGGGCGTTTGGTATAGATTAATGACGCGATCGCACACATACCGCTGCCGTGCCCCTCGATAAATATCATCCTGCAATGCTTCTAGCGTGACCATATCCACTGTTGCCCGTCAAAAGGATAAGCTACCTTAACCCAAGACCTGCCGAACCGAAAGGATTCGCACAGGATTTTCAGCTACTTTTTAGTGAAGTAATGACTTCGCTCGCAAGGAACCCTGTCTTAAATGATCTGACCTTTCCTGACTCGCGGTAGTCTAGTTTACAGAATCTATTCATTCTGAGTCTTCCGCACTCACCTATTGCGACCCCATCAAAAAGCCAGATTTGCTATGACGACGACTCTTTCGACAAACAAACCCGCCATCGACAACAGCCACCTAAAATCGCTAAAGGCGCTAGACATCCCTTCCCGTCTGCTCCTTGGCCCTGGCCCCTCAAACGCTGACCCCGCCGTCCTCGCCGCGATGGATCGCCAGCCCATCGGCCACCTCGACAAAGCCTACTTGCAGCTCATGGACGAAGTGCAAGGGCTCATGCGCTACGCCTGGCAAACCGACAATCGCATGACACTGCCCGTTAGCGGTACCGGCTCTGCGGCCATGGAAGCTACATTGGCAAACACAGTTGAGCCCGGTGACAAAGTGCTCGTCTGCGTCAACGGCTATTTTGGCCATCGCCTGATGGACATGGCCGGTCGCTATGGCGCAGAGGTCAGCCGCATTGATCGCCCCTGGGGTGAAGTCTTTACCACTGACGAAATTCGTAAGGCCTTAGAAACCCATCGGCCAAAGATTATGGCCATCGTCCATGCCGAAACCTCCACTGGCGTCTGTCAGCCCATGGACGGCATTGGCGATCTGTGCCGTGAGTATGACTGCTTGCTGCTGCTAGATACTGTGACTAGCTTGGGCGGCGTGCCCCTGTTTCTAGACAGGTGGGGCGTTGACTTGGCCTATAGCTGTAGCCAAAAAGGCTTGAGCTGCCCTCCAGGAAGTTCGCCATTTACCATGAGCGATCGCGCCCTAGAGGCGCTCAGCAGCCGCAAAGGCAAAGTCGCCAACTGGTACCTCGACATGTCCTTGCTCGCGAACTACTGGGGCAAAGGCCGCACCTACCACCACACCGCCCCCGTCAACATGACCTACGCCATCCGCGAAGCCCTTCGCCTGCTGGCAGAAGAAGGCTTAGAAGCACGCTGGGCACGTCATCAAAACGCAGCCGAGCGTCTCTACGCAGGTCTTGCAGACATGGGCCTAGAGTGTCACGTTCCTCGCGAGTATCGCCTACACACCCTCACCACCGTTCGCATTCCCGACGGCGTCGATGGCAAAGCGGTCACCGCTCGCCTGATTGACGAGCACAACATGGAGCTTGGCGGCGGCCTGGGCGACCTGGCCGGTCAAGTTTGGCGCGTGGGCCTCATGGGTTACAACGCCACCAATGAAAACGTAGATACCTTCTTGGCCGCGCTAAAAAGCGTGCTTGCATAAGCAAACGGAAAAATGATGCGCCTGACTTGTTTAAGCAGGCGCTCCGCTCAATTACTCAAATCTCTGGTAGTCATTGTGCCGCCAGAGATTTGAACTTTCAAGTGAGCCACAAGCGTGAATATCATAGGGACACGGCTGGTTTTCTATCTACGCTTCTATCTACGCTTTGATGATTTCTTCCCCCAAGCATCTTGATAGCGTTGCTCATTGACCGCTACAGATTTTTGTAAATCCACCACAGGATTGGGATAGTCCACACCCAGGCGTACATTAAATCGCTTTTGTTCTACCGGCTGAAGTTTCCAGGGGCCATGCACCTTTTTAGCAGGTAGCTCCGCCAGTGCAGGCAGCCAATGCTTCACATAGTCACCGTTGGGGTCATAATCTTTCGACTGTTTTGGAATGTTGAAATAACGGAAGCCACGGGCGTCATTTCCCACGCCTGCCGTATAGTTCCAATTGCCCCAGTTGCTGCACACATCGTAGTCGAGCAGCACAGACTCAAACCACTCCGCACCCATCTGCCAGTCAATGCCGAGATTCTTAGTCAAAAAGCTCGCTACATTTTGGCGGCCCCGGTTAGACATAAACCCAGTGGCGGCTAGCTCCTTCATATTGGCATCAATCAATGGATAGCCCGTTTTGCCTTCACGCCACAGATCAAACCGTTTCCAATCCTCTTTCCAATCAATAGGCAAGCCGCGAATGCCACCTTTACGAAAGATCTTGCGACCATATTTCACACAGACAAACCGAAAATAATCTCGCCAAATCAGCTCAAAAATCATCCAGTATGTAGAGTTGTTCTTCTTTCGTTCTCTCTCGTATTTCTGAACCTCTTCATATACCTTCCGAGGCGACAGGCTACCATTGGCCAGCCAAGGCGAAAACTTAGAAGAGTAGTCTGCTCCCAACATGCCGTTGCGAGTCTCTTTATACACCTGCAACCTGTCGGCGTCCCAAAAGTAATGCTGTAATCTTTCGAGTGCAGCAGTTTCACCGCCCTTAAAGGCTAATACACCTCTAGCATCAATTTGTTGAGACTCTAGGCCGAGATTACTGAGAGTTGGCAGTTCGCCGACTACTATCCCTTCGGGCAAAGTCGGCAGTTGCTCGGGCACTGGAAAAGTTGGAAAAACCTGACTCTCTTTTTCGACCAACTTACGAAACTGCGTAAACACTTCAGGCAGCTTTTTCATTTCGAAGGGCAAATCGTCTGGATGATATAGCGTTGCCCCCCAGTACACCTCAGAAGACACTTTCAGCTCAGAGAGCGCTTTTTCAACATTCCGCTCTACTGTTGTTTCTTCACTGGTCACTTCTTCATGCCAATAAACGGCATCTATATTGAGTTCCTTGACAAGTGTGGCAATTTCTTCATCGGGCTTACCGCGTCGGATCACCAAATCGCTTCCCCTTGACCGCAGCGATTGACGCAGATCAGCAATCGTTTCTAGCAAAAACTGTGCCCGATACGCGCCCGTTTTTGCAAAGCCAAAAGAGGTTTCACCAAAATGACTCGGATCAAAACAATAGAGTGGAATGACCTCTGCCGACTGCCCATTCTTAGCCTCCAACGCTCTATGCAATGGCTCGTGATCGTGTAGTCGCAGGTCATTACGAAACCAGACAAGAATACGCATAGAAAAAATTGAGAGGGGAAGATTACAGCTACTAGCTTAAAAGAATAACTACCTCCGCTAAAAGGGCCACAAGAAATAAATTATAGCCAGCTGCTTAATGCATTGAGCAGCTGGCTAAGCACTAGGCTTTATAGAACAAGGACTGTAGCTGTACTAGGTGCAACAAGCTTAGTGCAGATTGCTATGGTTCTGAGGCGATGCCGTCATCTCAATGATGGGCTCATTGCACCATACCGACAGCTTGCAGGCCACCTCTACCGCTTCTCGGGCCGTATGGCCCAGATGCATCGCAGCCCGAGCAAAATCAGAGCCTGAGCCAATGGCGTCAAACTCTTTGACTTCAAAGACTTGCAAACCGCCATCCACACAAAACAGCTTCTGCTCAAATGCAATTAGATATAGATTGTGCGGGCTATAGCCGCTCTCTTTTTTGCGCACCCACTCGCGAAATTCCACCAAAAAGTCAATCATGCTTAGCCGATTAGAATCTACGGGCTTGTGATTGCGGGTGAATAGCTCCATCAGCGTCGATTCAAAACAGTCGCCTGAGCTGCCAATCAACAGGTCGTTATGCTGAAATAGCTTGCTATGTAAGATGTCAGCGCTAGTTGATTTTAAATGACCTTGCGTAATCATGGTGTCGGCAGCAAATGTGATCCCATCCGATGTTTTTCGAGCAGCAATAACCGTCATGAATAAAAAGATGCCTTCTAATAAGCTTGTATGCTAAATCACACTACAAGATACTCGAAATCTCGGCCCTCACACAGATCACCATTGAAAAACGTCAACAGTGGTCACCCTCATCACCGACTTTCGATAGCCGCCTGCACACCCACGGGTAACTCGGAAAGCAGGTCGTATCCGGTGGCAATTTCGATGCGGTCAATGGTGGTGCGATACAGCTGCCAGTTGTCTTCGATGCGATCGCTATTAGGCATATCCACCGCAATCACTTCCGTGCGTCGATTGGGCAAGGCCTCCGAGTCATCGAGCACAACCATCACCTTCCAAACTCGCCCTGGCACCGTCACGCGGCCGACTTTACCCTTGTTGCCATATGCGCCTGCCATCACATACAGCGATTTGCCCTGCTGATAGACCAAATCACGGCCATACTCTTCGAGCGATCGCCAGGGGCCACGGTTATTCTCATCCGCCTGGGGGAAAATATTGGTCATCAAAAAGGTGAGCGAGTTGTCTCTGGGGCTAGAGGTGCGATCGCCTGACGGCACCATATGCCCCCGGTCATACCCACTACGCCGATACTCCGTCGGCGTCGCCTGATAAAACCCCTGGGGCAAACCACCATCTACCCGAAAATCATCTTGCCGCCCACTGCGGCCCAGCCACCGTTCGTCCACCCACCAGCTCGCCCAGTTCAGCACATTGCGATCGCGGCTATAAGAGAGCACATATTGCTCCCGCTCAATCAAATAGTTATTGGGATTGTCCTTCCCCGCATTGCTCAAATTGCCAAAAACTAAATGCTCATTGTTAGAAAAATACGTCGCCCAGTCCAAACTCAGGTCGGCATCTGGCAACCGCTCACAGGCCAAGCCATTCCCATCGCGATCTAGCCCATAGAGATCTTCTGGGTAAGACACTAAGACCAGCTGAGCCAACGCTTGACTGGCAAAATCTCCACAGTCACAGTAGCTATCTACGCAGGGCGGCAAAGCGGCTGCCACATCATCTTGCTCATCACAGCTGGCCAAACCGACCAGCAAAATAGTTAAACAGACGGCCGTCGAACGGCGAATCCAATGCGAGGACATCCAAGGGTTGTGCCTCGCCCGTTGAGCCACATTTACAGTATTCCTACTCATCTACCGATACTCATCCACCTACTCATTAACAATACATTTGTTCTATGCGCCAGTTCTACACATTACAGGAGACATTACAGGGGCAAAGCTAAGCTGCAGAGCCTGTAGGCGATCGCTTAACAGGCTGCTTAACAGTGCATCTATACCAAAGCATCAGCGGTATACTAAAGCCGTCAAGTATCTAAAATGCCCATCCCAAAAGCCAACTAAAGGCATCCAAGGGCAACCCATTCATTCGACAAGACAGCAACCTATGTTTAGCAAAGTTATTTCGACAATAAAGGCTCGCTTCCCAGCCCCCGAAGTTCAAGCCCACTGTGATGGCCCCTGTGGCGTTTACGATCCTTCTTCTGCTCGTATCGCCGCTGAAGCCGTCGTTTCCATGACCAAAAAAATCTTGGACTTGCAGCACCCCGAAGGTGGCGATGCGCAGGCTATGGCGTCCTACCAAAACACCATGTCTCGCTTCATTGCCATCAAAGAAGAACAGGCTCAACTCACCAAAGATGAGCTGTTGATCCTCTGGACAGACTACTTCAAGCCCGTTCACCTAGAAAAGTATCCTGACCTACATGACACTTTCTGGAAAGCGGCCAAGCTCTGCTCTGCCTGCAAGGTAGAAGTGAGCACGCAGCACTGCCAGGAGCTGATGGACGCTGTCCAAAAAATCCATAACATCTTCTGGGAGACCAAGAGCCGCGACGTGTCTTGGTACACCGCTAGCTAGATCCTAATGATTCAAAAAAGAAATCCTACAATCCTTAAGTCGGTTGTAGGATTTTTTCATGTTTAACTCCTTTCGAAGACTATGAAACTTAGACGCGACTGGAAAGAAATTGGCCTTTGGACGCTCGGCAAGCGATGGCGATTTCAGGTGAAGGGCAACTCTATGCTGCCAACCCTGCGTGACGGGGAAGATGTCTTGGTGTATCCCGTTTCCAGATCGGCCAAAATATTTCCGGGCGAAATCGTCGTATGCCGTCACCCCCAGAAGCCAAAAGTACGCATCATCAAACGTGTCAGTGAGGCTTTTTACGACGGGAGTTGCTACGTTCTTAGTGACAATGCCAGCGAAGGCACCGACAGTCGCTCCTTCGGCGTGCTGGATCGTGGTTTAATTTTAGGCCGTGTGACCAGTCGATTAATCTAGAGAGAATCCGCTCCATGACTATTGCCATCAGACCAGCAACGCCTGACGATGTCTCCACTATTTTTTCATTTAGTCAGCTGCTGAGCGAATACGAAAAGCTAGCCCATGAGATGGTTGGGACAGAAGCCGGACTATACGAGGGACTCTTTGGGGAGCGCCCCTATGTCGAATCATTCGTTGCACAGGTAGACGACAAAGTTGTTGCTTCGGCCACATATTTTTACAACTTTTCTACCTTTTTGATGAAGCCCGGCATTTATTTAGAAGATCTCTTTGTGCTGCCAGATTACCGGCGACGGGGCATTGCGACAGCATTGCTACAGCACTTGGCAAAGCACGCCCTAGCGCAGGGCTGTGGGCGGTTTGAGTGGAGTGTGTTGAATTGGAATGTGGATGCGATCGCAGTGTACAAAAAGCTCGGCGCGGTCCTCATGGAGGACTGGACGGTCTGCCGAGTCGATGGCAAAGCACTGCAAGCACTGGCAGACTCTCAACAGGCATAAGTTATGGACAAAGCGCGGAAGCTATATCTGAAGCGATATCTATCGGGTAAAGTCTATCGGGTGAAATGGCGGGCGATCGCAAATCGAATCAGTCTTCCAGGCTGCGACGACTTACGAATCACCTCACCCCTGAGATACTTCATCAACACCAACCGGCCAAGGCCTTTAAGCCGCGCGTAGAGCCTAGCCTTGAGCCAGTCCCACTTTTTAACCTGATTATTTTCCATCGCGTATAGCGGTGCAAACGCAATCTTGCCGTAGAGCACATCCGCACGATGAGCCGTACTCAGCTGATTTTGACGATGCTCTGGGTTAGGCCGTCCGCCATGCTCACCATAGTTACGAAAAGGCACATAGTTATGAAAAATATGGGGCTGCCCCTTCTTTGCATCGACTTCTCGTAAATAATACTCAATGCCCGAATCCCAGGCAGAATAGATCCTTGGGCCAGGATCTTTTTCTACCTGCGCTGCCAAATCAATCAATGCCCGCGCACTCTTCGCCGTAATCACATAGGCCACCATAGACGTTGAGTAGCCCTGCGCAAAAATCCCTGCGCCTGCACTTGCCTTGAACGGATTTAGCGACACCGCTCCCGACACGTTATAAATCTGCGGCGCACAGGTATACAGCCACGCAATCCCTAAGTCATCATCCGTTGGGTCAAAAGGCGGCGGCAGCGCTCTAAAGTTTTCAACAGGCACAAAGTCCGCTTCTACAATCAAAGTCGGTTTATCTGAGCGCAGTGCCATCTCCCAGGCACTCCGATGATTTAGCAGACACAAAAAGCTAGGCGAGTAGGTCTCGTAGCCCGGCTGATGCACCTGCCTGAGCACCCTACAGTTACAGCCAGCTTGGGTCAGCACTGAGCTAAGTTGCTCAGTAGGCTCTTTGTACGCCAGGATAAATGTCTGAGAAATGCACTCCACCAGTGTCGGCGAATGAGCCGTTTTGGGTTGCTCGCTAGACTGAAAAGACGCAGATAAAGAAGATGACATACGGACGCAGCATCGTTAAAGCAAGAGAAATAAATGTGTTTTTTCTATGTGTTTATACGGTTAAAGCGTACAAAGTTAATACCATCATAGAAAAATAGGAATACGTAAGTTTCGGTATCCATTATCTGTCACAGCCGCTCTATCAGAGCGCTGCGACACCAAAGTTATTCTATGAAGTGCTCTGATTCTACCGCTCAAATGATTGGGCAATTTCTCGTACCCAGTGCCACCGAGCCAGAGACCGATCTGAATAGTCCAGCCTCGTTGGTCTCTCGCTATCGCCTTGTCAAACTTTTGCTGACAGAGCCTGGTAAAAGAACCTTTTTAGCCGTTGATGAGCAGGCGCAGACACAAGTCATCGTCAAGATTGTGCTATTTGGGGCAGATCCCATTGAGACAGATCTAGAAAATCAGCACCTAGAAAATCAGCATCTAGAAACTCAAATAAGCACCGAGGATCTAAATTTTCCGACTAGCAGTACAGCCAGCACTGACAACATAGAAAGCAGAACAGTAGAGCTCGAAACAGTAGCAAGCGAAGTAATAGAAAGCGAAACAATAGCAAGCGAAACGAAAAAGAATGTAATAGGAAAGAACATAACAGCAGACAATGCAGCCGAGCCTTTCCTAGAATCTCTTTTTGAAAAGCTAGTAATGCTTCCCTATTTGGATTCATTCGAGGTTGAGACCCCTTTAGGTGCTGGCCTAGCCCTCATCAAGCTATATACTCTCCCAACGCGATCACCCCTAAAGACCTCTGCCCAGTCCACCACAAACCGAGGAATCGCCAACCCTCGAGCAGCCAGCGCATCAACATCAGCGCCAACATCAGCACCAACATCAACACATAGACTAGCAACAAGCGTAACAAGGTGGCCCCGCATGTCTTGTGCTGACATCATAGTGCGAGCCGTTCCAGATAAAATGGAAGTGCGCTGCATAGCCTCCCGCATCCGAGAAGGCAAAATCCTGCCGACCTCTACCAGCCCATTTGTCGACAAGCTAGAAATCTGGCTCGTCATTACCCTCGCAACCTTTGGCTTTGTTGGAGGCGCCGTCATTTCAACGGGGTCTATCGCTTTTGGTATTGTTGTCGCGGCTATATTACCGTTGCTATTTCAGCAGCTCACAGCACCTAAAACAATTCCTCGCCAACAGGCTATTTTACGATTTTCTAGCGCTTCAGGCAGGCAGACTTTTTTGAGCCTCACGACCTTAGTCATGCCGCCCCGGACCAAGACGGGTCGTTCTATAGATGCGCCAACACAAAGCAAGCTACATAGCTCTAGACTCTCCATTCGCACTGTAAAACTGACGCCAGCGCTTGTGCTTGGGCGTGGATGGAACCCCATCGGGGCGGAGATAGTATTCACCTTTTACAATCGCAATGCGCAAGGCTGCGATCGCCTGCGTATTGCCGGCAGCTATGCAGAAATGAGATGGCTCTCACGACATTTATCTAACTGGTCTAATGCGCGAAACATACACAATTCAGCGCAGTATACCCCCTAGCATGTTGCCTCCCAAAAAGAAAAGAGAAAAGAGGAATTAAAAGAGAGAAAAAGAAAGAAGAGAAGGTGAGTAGCGTCCCCATTGCCAAAAGGCTCTACTCACCTAAGCATCAATCTCTTTGAAGCTCAATCTCTCTAGAAGCTCAATCTCTCTAAAAGTAGCTGCCGGACGAAAAGTCAGCCGCCGTCAAAGTAATGTCATCAGAAAAAGCAATCGTCAACACATTGGTGCCATTGTCAAAGCTGTAGCTACCGTCATTGTTTTTAGTTCCCTGACCAAAAGAGATTCCTTCAATCGCCAGCTTGTCTTTACCTTGGGTAAAGTCAGTAATTGTATCAGTGTAGTCAAAAGCCTGGCCCTCAAAGGTATAACCAAACGAGTCAGTACCAAAGACAAAGACATCGTTACCGCCTCGGCCTGTCAAAATATCATTACCGGCACCACCTTCAATAATGTCCGCATTTTGGCTACCAATCACTTCATCGTCACCGCCACCAGCATCGACTCTGTTGTTAAAGCCTGACAAAATCTCGATGTAATCATTTCCGGTGCCGCCTCTAATATTGTTGCGGTTACCTCGAACGGAAATTCGATCATTTCCGCTACCACCATCTATCACATTTCTATGGCCGAAAGAGTTAATACTATCGTTGCCATTGCCACCAAACAGGCGATTGCGACCGCCTGTAGATTCAATAATGTCGTTGCCGTTACCACCATTGATGGTGTTGTTCTGGCCTTCGATGTTGACTTCGTCTCTGCCATTACCAGCGTTAACCGTGTTGTTATTCCCTGTCAGCTCAACAGTGTCACGGCCGCCACCAGCATTAATCTTATTAAGATTGCCAAGGATGTCAAGAAAGTCGTCACCAGTAAGGCTGTTAACGATATTGATATTTCCAATAACGGTGATATTGTCAGTCCCACTACCACCCGTGACAGTTTGATGCTTGCCTTCTACAAAAAAATTGGTCATTAATCTAATTTAGATCTAAAAAAATACTGAAATGATAGAGATTGAGATTGCACCTTTGCATCAAGTTACATCGTTGTTTTACAAGATAAGGAGACCACATCCATCTCAAACTAGAACTTTATATTCACGGGCAGCAAACAAAAACAATATTTACAAAAACAATCCTGTTCATCGTTAGAAACCCTTTTTTTTACAGCTGATTCTGTTGTATATACGCAGATAGAACTGTTTTTGACCACAGGGTTGGCTGAACTATTTCGGAGCCGTTGGGAAAAATTAGCTACAGACACTGTCATAGCGAGCTTGCCCGTGCATCATGCAACAACAATTAATAGGTCATCAGCTCAATGAGCACTATCGCATCACAGAAATACTAGGTCAGCAAAGCGGTCGTCGTACCTTTCTCGCAGAAACAGCTGATCAGTCATTAGTCGTCATTAAGCTTGTCTTATTTGGCCCAGATTTTGAGTGGGTAGACCTCAAGCTATTTGAGCGCGAAGCAGAAACGCTCAGATCGTTAGACCATCCGGCAATTCCAAAATATTTAGATTCGTTTGAGGTAGATACACCGCTGGGAAAAGGCTTTGCACTCGTACAGACCTACATTGAGGCGAAGTCGTTAGCAGAGTGGGTGAGCGAAGGAAATACATTTGGCGAAGATGAACTGTGTGCGATCGCACGCAAACTACTCCACATCCTTGAGTGTCTTCATCAGCGTCATCCCCCTGTCATTCATCGAGACATTAAACCTAGCAATATTCTCCTGAACAGATCAGATAGCTACAATCACACGGACGTCTATTTGGTGGATTTTGGGTCTGTGCAAATTGCCCCCTCTGCAGGCACAATGACCGTTGTCGGCACCTATGGCTACATGCCCATGGAGCAATTTGGAGGACGTGCCCAACCCGCTTCGGATCTCTATAGCTTAGGTGCCACCCTACTCTATCTGGCAACAGGTCAGCATCCATCAGAGTTTACTCAAGGCAACTTACAGCTCGCCTTCGAAGACGAAGTCTTGCTCAGTCCCCAGTTTATTCACTGGATGAAGCAGCTAACCTACACTGACATCACGAAGCGAATACCCTCTGCGAAACGCGCACTTTATCAACTAGAGCAGCAAGAACTAGAGCAATCGCCTTCTCTTGTGATGCCGGTCACGCAGGTACAAGATGATTTAGTGTGGTTGCCACCTCAATCAGTCCCGCCGTCTCGAATGAATCGTAGAGACTTCCACATCGTTTCTACACCTGAAAAATTAAAGATAAAATTTCCAAATAACAGACTTGGGCATTATTTTGGCCCTACATCATACTCAGCCGCAAGCTGGCTCAATACGTCTTGGATTAAAGGCATTGAGATTGTCTTTACGGCCTTTTTGATGATGGGTTTATACCTGTGGGAGGAACAACTTATAGTTTGGATGTTCTCGGCAGGGATTTTTCTAGCGATTTCATGGGTGATTTGGAGCGTAGTTTCACCGGCTAAAACAACAATCTTAAAACTCACTCCAACAGCGACGAATCAAATCCAGCTAAACTTATCTGAAATGGGCGAACGCTCAGACGAGAAAAATTCTCTATTTAGTCGCCTCAGTAGCCAAAAAGCATTAGCAACTTTGGAAGGCTCACTGAAATTTGTCTCTGCGAATACCAGCGGACTCTATTGCAGCATTTGCTTTCATTATTTATCCAGCCAAGAGCGCACTGCCCTAACAATTTGGGGAAATTACCACGAAATCAAATGGTTGTGCGAGCATATTACTTTTTGGGCTGATATTGATATCTATTATGACGAACCTTCCGTTTCAAGTCTTTGGGAGAGTACGGGGGGCTCTCTTTAGAGACAGACCTTCTTGTCCTGTTATGTCCCAACCAATAAAACCAACGAGTTCTTTTGCTCTATACCCCTCGATTAGCAACCTTGCCCTCTAAAACCGAACCTAAGCTGACCCTAAGCGATACACTGTAGTCGTACAGCGCTAGCGTGTAGAACGCAGATTCAATAATGGGTGTCGGCATTTGGGTATTGGGCGATCAGCTATGGCAAGGGCAGTCGGCCATAGCGTCTTGTGAGGCAGAAAAAGAAAACACGCCCGTCATCCTCATCGAATCGCTGACCCATGTCAAAGAACGACGCTACCACAAGCAAAAGCTGATTTTAATTTGGTCGGCTATGCGGCACTTTGCAGAAGCGCTAAAGGCTGAGGGCTGGCAGGTCACCTACGAAACGGCGGACGGCTTTGAAAAGCCCCTCAAGCAGTGGATAAAAAAGAACAACATTGACGAGCTGCGGGTGATGGAGCCTGCCGACCGACCCTTTGCCGACTTTTTGAGGCAGCTCAAGCTCTCATGCGCGCTGGTACAAACGCCGAATAATCATTTTCTGTGGTCTACTCAGGAATTTGAAGACTGGGCCTCTCCTCGAAAAAGTCTCTTGCTTGAGTCTTTTTACCGGGAGGGTAGAAAACGGTTTGAGATTTTGATGAATGGGAAAAAGCCCGTGGGCGACCAGTGGAACTTCGACAAAGAAAATAGAAAGCCGCCCAAGGGAAAAATTTCACCGCCCGAGCCGTTGACCTTTAAACCGGACAAGATTACGAAGGCTGTGATTAAAACGGTGAATAACGCCGACTATCCAACCTTTGGAGAATCGGATAGCTTTGGCTGGGCCGTGACGCGCGCGCAGGCCTTAGAAGTGCTGGATTATTTTGTGCGCGATCGCCTCACAACCTTTGGCCCCTACCAAGACGCCATGGTCACCGGCCAAGACACCATGTGGCACGCCCTATTGTCACCGTATCTAAATATTGGGCTGTTGCAGCCGATAGAAGTGATAGATGCGATCGCATCTGCCTACGAAGCCGACAACACTATTCCTCTCAACAGCGTAGAAGGCTTCATTCGCCAAGTCCTCGGCTGGCGCGAATATATGCGCGGCATTTACAACCACGTTGACGAAGACTATCCCTCCCGCAACTACTTCGAGCACACCCATTCACTCCCTGACTTCTTCTGGACAGGTGATACCAAGCTCAACTGCCTCCATCAAACCATCGACACGGTTAAGCGCACAGGCTACGGCCACCACATTCAGCGCCTGATGATTTTAGCCAACTTCTCTCTTATCTCTGGCCTCTCACCTCAAGCCGTCGAAGACTGGTTTCACGCCGCCTTTATCGACGCCTACGACTGGGTCATGCAGACCAACGTCATTGGCATGGGGCTCTTTGCCGACGGCGGCGTACTGGCCACCAAGCCCTACGCATCGAGCGCAAACTACGTCAATAAAATGAGCGACTACTGCAAAGGCTGTGAGTACGACAAAAAAGCTCGCACGGGAGACAAGGCTTGCCCCTTTAACTTCTTTTATTGGGACTTTTTAGATCGCCATAGAGAAAAGCTCAGCTCTCAGGGACGAATGAATTTTATTTTGAAAAACCTAGATAAAATGTCTGACGAGGAGCTAAGCGAAATTCGCCAGCGTGCTAAAGATTGGCACGTCGAATTGCAGCAGGCACAGTAGTCCAAAGCATTTAGCGCTGCGGCCTGTTTTGGGTTGCATTGGTCAAGTAGACCGGCAACGGCCAAAAATAAATCAAAAAAAATTAAACATTCAGGGAGCAAATATGATTTCTCTGCGTCAATTGGCTTAAGACTCCTGTTATCTCATCTTTGCCAAGCGCATTTTCTCAGCTATATGGCTGAGAAAACGTAGCTGATTGCCTGTATCCATGCGTCCACCCAATATGCCTAGCGATAGGTCTCTATTGTCGGTTGCTGAAACATGAACTTTGCATCTATTGAGTTTTTTGTCTTTTTATCCATCGTCTATGTGTCATATACCCTGCTATCTCATCGATGGCAGAACAGACTGCTGCTAGGCGCAAGTTATTATTTCTATGGCGCTTGGGACTGGCGATTTTTAGGATTGATTGGGCTGTCAACCCTGGTTGACTTTTGGATTGGCAAATCTATGCACGCCTCAGACAATGAGCCCTTTAGAAAGCGGTTGCTCATCGGTTCATTGCTGGTCAACTTAGGGCTGCTCGGCTTTTTTAAATATTTTGGGTTTTTCACCGACTCTCTAATGGCTGCCCTGTCATCCCTTGGATTACAAGCTGACTGGCCCATCGTCAACGTTTTGCTCCCTGTGGGAATCTCTTTTTACACCTTTCAGACGCTGAGCTACACCATTGATATCTATCGAAAAAAGCTAACGCCCGTTGAAAATCTGCCAGATTTTGCGCTGTTTGTCTCTTTCTTTCCGCAGCTGGTGGCTGGGCCAATTGAGCGAGCGAGCCATTTTCTACCCCAGGTACTTGCCAATCGTCACAT
>JBCBKQ010000028.1:0-31928 GCA_038521595.1 Cyanobacteria bacterium J06627_28
AGTTCGAGGGCATCTTTGCCCGTGCAGGCAATGACACGATCTATGCATTTGACCCAGCCATAGACTATCCAGACACCAATATCGACTTTCTATTTGGCGATCTATTCGATAACTCTGCTATGTATCTGCCTGTCACAATACATACATATATTATGGAGTATCTATGAGTTTTCCATACTGTAGCTAAAAGAAGCAGATACCAAAGACCAAGCGCAAGGAGGCATTGCCTACAGGAATGAAAAAGTTATCAGTAGTTGAGGTAGGAAGAGAAGAAAGAAAAGCAGGACACAGTTTTATAAGCTGGTTTTACTGCGGCAGTTTTGAGGGCGATCGCACAAATGTCCAGCTCAGTCCAGCGGCAATGAGAAGCGCGATCGCACCCATCCAGAGGGTGTTGCTTAACCCAGAGACAAATGCATCTTGAATTGCACTTTCTAATCCACCCAAAGAAATGAGATTATTTCTAATTGGCAGTAAAGACATTAACTGTGCTGAGCGCGTCGCTCCATGGTCTAATGCCTCAGCCAAGATAGCGACTCTGTCCTCTTGGCTGAGCCCTATTTCAGCCAGACTTTTAGCTAAATGAGCCTTCATCCCCTGAGAAAATAGCCTACCTTGCACGGCTATACCTAGCGCCCCGCCTAACCGCGTACTTGTGTTCATAAGTGCGGCTGTTATCCCTGCGCCCCGCGTCGATGAGGATCCGGAGGGCCTAGAAATACCAGGGACACTGGAGGCACACCCCATTCCGGCTGCCGTTAGCGGAGATAGTGTGAAACCGACGCCAAAGCCAACCAGAACAAGTTGGAATAGGATTCTGTTGAAGGGTGTATCGGCCTGTACTTGAGTGAGTCCTAGAACCGCGCAGCCAGTGAGTAAAAAGCCTGCTGTGATTGCGTAGCGCCAACCAATCCGAGCTGACAAATAGCCAGAAATAAGAGAAGCCACAATGAATGCTGCATTCAGCGGTAAAAAGCGTAGCCCCGTCTCAGCCGCTGAATAGCCTTGAACCTGCTGAAGAAAAAGACTAAACAAAAACATTAGGCTCACCAGCATAAACAGCAACAAAGCGTTGGTGATAAAAACAGCTACGAAGGTTGGTTGCTGCAACAGCTTTAATGGCAGCATGGGCCGGGTGCTAGTGGATTCTACAAAGACAAAGGCGATCGCACTGCCACAGGTCAAGCAGAACAAGAAGAGCGATTGCGCCGTAATACCGTCAAAGCCCATCAGCAACACAACAAAGCTAGCTAGGGTAATAACGCTGAGGAGCATCCCTGGCAAATCAAGTCGCCTAGGTAAACTGAGTCGTTGAGAATTTTGAGGTTGATGCTGATACTGTCGAGGCGTTTTGCCTAACGGCACTACCCGAATCGTCAGCCAAACCGTGAGCATGCCCAACGGTAAGTTCAGATAGAAAATGCTACGCCATCCCAGGGTATCTACTAAGAAACCGCCTAGCGCAGGGCCAACAATCAGGGCTAAGCCAGAAACCCCAGACCAGATGCCGATAGCCTTTGTTCTCTCTTTTTTGTCAGGATAGGCATCAGAGAGAATAGCGAGGGAACCGGGTAATAGCGCCGCTGCGCCTATGCCTTGAAGCAGCCGCCCGGCGATTGCCATCTGAGAGCCAGTGGCTATTCCTACCAGCATAGAGGCCACAATAAAGCTTCCGAGCCCAGCTAAAAAGACTTTTCTGCGACCGTAGATGTCGCCTAGATTTCCTGCCGGTAAAACTAAGCAGGCGATAGGTAGCAGATACGCATTCTGTATCCACTGTAGCCCTGACACTGACATTGCCAGGTTCGTTTGTAGGCTAGGTAGCGCTACATTTACGACCGTATCGTCCAGGGCTGCCATACCCAGCACCAAGCACATGGCAACTAAAATCAGCGTCTGTTGCTTTCTGGCTTTATCTCGGTCGACAGTGTTGGTAGATGCTGGACTACTCATGGATTTACACCTTCATGTTTGAGGAATGTCCTCTTTCAGTGATCTCCTTGTCTGGCTGTGGCAGCAGAGACGCTATCAGATCACAGACTTCTGTGACAGCATTATTTTTGTAGGCAGCTACTGTCTGCTGGTAGCGCTCAAAAATGTTGGGGTTGAGAAATTGTTCTACTGCGCTGGTCACTTTTGAAAAGCTGGGTAGCACAATGCCCATGCCTTCTTGTTCAATCCAATCGGTGTTGTAGCGTTCGTGCAGAAGCGTAGAAAAATTACGCTCCGTAATCACGGGTAAATTCATTGCCAGCGCTTCGCTGAGGCTGCCGGGTCCGGGTTTGCCGATGAAGAAATCTGCTATGCGCATGTACTTTGGCACTTCGGCAGTGTAGCCCACGATCAATCGGCGCTGAGCGTGCGGTAGCGCGTCTAGCCTGGTCATGAGCGATTCGTTGTGGCCGCAGAGGAAAATCAGCTGGAGACGGTCGCCAAAGGAGAGCAGCTTCTGGGCAATTTTAACCATAACATCGGCGCCATTGCCACCAAACATGATCAGCCCGGTCAAACGATCCGGTACAAGACCTACCTCAGCTTTCTGTGCGGCCAACTTCTCTGCTGCTAATGCTTGTTCTTCAACAGAATCTACGAGACAAAAGCTGGGATGAATGACCATGCCAGAGGTTTCTATAATGCGATCCGGCCTGATGCCGAGAGCGCGCGCTTGAGAAACGGCTCGTGGCTTGCCACAAACAAGGTAGCTATCGGTCTCGGGCTCGATCCAAAAGCCCGGCGGCTGGTCAGCAAAGTCGATCATCACAGTGACGTAGGGAGTGCCTGGCAACGCTTCGCCTAATGCCTTACAGAGAATGCTGTTGCACATCGTAACTACTGAGACAACGATGTCTGGCTGCTGTTGTTGCCAGTATGGCTTGAAATAGCTAAGCGCAAAGTCTGTATTGAGCTTTACCAACAGCTTGTTGAGCCGCATTTGTAGTGGCCACAGCCAAGTCCACCCAAGTTTGAGCATACTGTTGTAAAGATCCGAGACTGAACTGCCTAGCCACTTGTAGGCATTGACGCTGCCTGATTGCTCAGTCATCTCTGCCATGATGTCATCCATATCGGTAACTTGAAATCGCCAGGGCAGCTGTCGCTTTTCGGCCATCGCTTTTAGCGCGTAATAAGTCGCGTAGTGACCCCCGCCGCCTTTTCCCGTTACGACGTTAATGACCCACTGTCTCTGTTCTTGCATGGCTATCCCTCCGGCTTGCGAAACATGACACCCATACCGGCGCGGAGGCTGAACCAGTAACCGAACAGTGACCAAAGGATAAATCTTGGAGACTTCAGTGCGGCTAAAAGATTGATGGGTTCTGCCAATACATCAAATGACCCATCGAAAGCCGTGAGGTAAGCGTTAACAGCTTTGTTGTTTAGGCAGGGCCAGAGCGTGTCATCGTATTTTCGATCAAAGAATCCCACGACTTGCCAGCCCTGCGCTCTACCGAGACTCTCTACACCTTCACGGGTGTAGATATGCAGGTGATAGGGGGCATGAACCAAATACTCGTAGTCGGGAATGTCTGGTCGATCAAGTTTGATACTGCTGGCATTGGGAGTGCCGATGAGAATGTATCCGCCGGGGGCAGTCAGCCGGTCAATGTCGCTTAAAAAGGCCGCTGGATCTTCAACATGTTCAATCACATCTTGGGAGGAGATGTAGTCGAACTGCTGCTGGTGTACGGCTGTGCGATCACCTGTACCATCCTCGGGTGCGTAGGGATCGTAACCATGAACAGATCCAAATCCCTTCTCTTTTAGGTACTGAACCAACAATCCATGAACGCCACAGCCATAGTCCAAAAAACTGTGATGCTTAGAGAAGCCAAAGCGGGTTAGCTGCTTGAGCAGATTGCTGTACATCACCCGCAGGGGCCAAACAAGCTGGGCATCTTCAAAGGGATAAGCTGCGTAGTAAGCATCGAGATCGACAACGTCTAAACAGTGAATTGTCTGGCAGTCTGGGCAGCGCCACATCTCAAAAGTCTCATCCATGAGAGAGCGAATGCCGCAGCGGAACGTGTGAAAAGCAGACGAGTTGCTGGGCTCGACCTGATAATGACAGATCGGACAGTCGGTTCGCTGTTGACTTTTTTTGGCTTTATTGGTTTGAAGCTGCTGCATGGGATTTTTCTAGATGAGTGGGCTGCTCAGGGCGGGCGTTAATGGTTTGAGCGATTTCGTTAGGATAGTGGGCAGCTAACAGTTGCTGTAGGTAGTCGGCAAGTTCAAAGATGGCCTGATTTTTCAGTGCGACCGCTACCTCTTGGTAAGGCTGAAAAGTGGGGGGGGTGAGAAAAGGAACAATCGCTTTTTGAATTTGCTTGAAGCTTTTTACAACAATGCCGACCTGATGGTCTTGTACCCACTGGGCGTTGTAGCGTTCGTGAATCAGGGTTGCTGCGCCGCATTCAGTTATGACAGGTAAGTTCATGGCCAGTGCTTCGCTCAGGCTACCAGGGCCGGGTTTGCCAATGAAGAAATCCGATAGCTGCATATAGTGGGGAACTTTATCTGTGAAGCCAATTACAGTGCGGTTTTGCTGACCGGGCAGCTGCTGTAACTGCTCGGCTAGCTCCTGGCTACGACCACACAAGAAAATGAGCTGTAGGTCATCGTGATAGCGCTCTAGCTGTTTGGCAATGTCTATCATCACCTTAGAGCCATTGCCGCCAAACATCACAATGCCAGTAAGCTTGTGTGGATCTAGCCCGAGCCGTTGTCTTTCTGCTGCAATATCAAGTGGGGGCTGCTGGTAGAACTTGGGATGGATAACCATGCCAGAGTGTTTGGTTAAGCGAGAGTCCTCTATGCCTAGTGCTCGCGCCTGCTCCATTGCTTTGCCAGTCGCGCAAACGGTGTAACAGTCTGCCTCGGGCTCTAGCCAGAAAGCGGGCGGGTAGTCAGCCAAATCAACCATTACGGTGACATAGGGGGTTCCTGGCTTTGCCTTCTGCAAGCTTTCTGATAAACCCTTGTTGTATAACGGCATGACTGAGACAACGATGTCTGGCTGCTGCTTGCGCCAGTGCTGTTCGAAGAATTCGCAGCCCACGTCATAGTTGAGTTTGACCAGAAACTTGTTGAGCCGCATTTTGAGTGGCCACATCCAGGTCCAGCCGCTTTTTAGCATCATGTTATACAGGTCATGGCCGCTAATGCCGAACATTTCGTAGGCATTCTGAATTTCGTTTTGAGCAGATAGCTGGGTGATAATTTCATCCATATCTGTGACTTGAAATTCCCAGGGCAGTTCCTTTTGTTCTGCAACGGCCTGAATGGCTCGGTAGGCGGCGTAGTGACCGCCACCCCCCTGTCCGGTAACAACGTTGACTTTGATTTTTTGGTTGGCTGGTTTGTTTCTCGACCGGTGAGTAGATTGTGGATTGGATGGTGTGAGCGTTGTCATTGGGATGAAGCTCCGTGCGGTAAGGGATGGGATTGAGGTATTTGGCTGTCTGAGGAATGGTTGCAAAACGCTAGTGAGTCAGAGAAGAATCGTTTTAGGCTGTCATTGGTGAAGCGTCGATGGGGATCCCAGCGATCGCGTAATGCCATAAATTCTGTCCATTTTTCGTAGCGCGTCCTGACATAGGCAGGGGTTGCTTGAATTTCTTTTCCCCAGTGGCTGCGAAAGTTGAAAGGAGTCAGAAGGTCAACAATTTCTCGGAAAAACTGACCGCTGTAGGGGTATTCGCAGAAATCGAACCAGCAGGTGGCTTCGTTGTAAGCTGGGCTGAGCCAGCAGTCGTCGGCAGCAGAGACGCGAATGCGAATGAAAATGTTTGGATACTGGCGGGTTTGTTGAAAGTGCGATCGCAGTGTCTGTAGTACTGCGGTTCCCTGATGATAGGGCACTGCAATTTCCATGTTGTGTAGGAGAATCGGATCGTAATAGAGATATTCCAGATGGGTGAAGATGTGATCGCTGCGATCACTGCGATAATCAGGATAGATATTGTTCTCGTGACGCCGATACATCCACCGCTGTAACCAGGTGAAATTTGGCCGCTGAAACAGCGCCAGCATCCGCTTCAGAATTTCTGTTTTAATCTTTCGGATTAGCTTAGGTGACTGGAACTGGCTGGTATCAGAGTGATGCGAATTAGCGCTTTGACTGACTGTTTTGTTCATTTTCAGTACCTGCACGCCGTCAGTAATTGGTATGTACTTCACATCTAGATACTGATTGCTGCGATGTATGCTGTCGAACTGAGTGATAAAATCTGTTGCTGAGAACGGCTGGCGCTCTGCTACAAGCCAAAAAGCAGGAACGCAGTCGATGGTGACTGTAGAGATGATTCCTAGCAACCCCATAGACACAACCGCTGCGCCAAAATTGTCATCCTTGGCATTTAGTTCAACAACGCTGCTATCCGCTCGAACCAATCGCAGCTGGCGAACATATCCACTGAGACTAGGGTGATAGTATGAACCGCCGTGTGATCCTGTAGAGATAGCGCCAGAGATAGTTTGTAGTGCGATCGCGCTACAAATTGGCAGCGCTAGACCTTTCGCAGCTAAGTGTTGATTGAGTCTCTCCAGAGTTATCCCTGCCTGAACCGTCACCTGAGTATTCTCAACTTTGAGTAAACGATTGTAGCGCTCTAATACAAGACAGGTACCTGCCGTTGCAAAAATAGGGGCATACGAGTGCATAGCACCTATTGCTCTAACAGGTTTATTTTGACTGGCTGCCTGCTTCACCGCAGCAACAATATCCGCTTCGCAGTCAGCAAATACGACGCTTTCAGGAGAAAAGCGGTGAAGATGAGTTCCACTTAAAAATGTTTTTCTCTTTTTAGAAAAATTACTCGAAAGTTTAATATTTTCACTAAGCTGCACTGGCTTTTTGGGAGTTGTTATCGTCATAAATCTGTCACCTCTCGCTTTTGGAAGACAATGTCCATACCTGTGCGAAAGCTCAGAAAGTAACCAAACAGCGCGTAAAATAAAAATTTCGGAGACCTCAAAGCACGTCCCCACTGAATAGGATCTCCTGCGACTACGTTAATGGTGCCATCTCCCATTCGCTGATAGACATTCCATGCCCTGGCATTCAGTCCTAACCAGGGACTATCGTAATAAGCACGGTCAAAGAATCCAATAGGTTCCCATCCCTGCTCTTTCCCTAGGCGTTCAACAGATTCTCTGGTGTATATATGCAGATGATAGGGAACGTGAACTTCGTTGTAGTAGTCAGAAAGCTGAGGCTGATCCAACTTTAAGTGAGCTGCATTGGGCGCACCCACCATAATATGGCCACCGGGTGTAAGTAGTGCATCTAAGGTAGTCAGCAGTTTTCTAGGACGCTCTACATGCTCAATTACATCAGAAAGTAAAATATAGTCGAACGGTCCCTTTTCGAGAACAGACGTATCTCCAAAGCCATTCCGTTCACCGTAGGGATCGTATCCATAGCCTTGTTCAAAGCCTTGCTCTTTCAAATATTGAAGAAATAACCCTTTTCCACAGCCATAGTCTAGGAGCTTGTGACGGTTAGTGAAGCCGTGCTTTTTTAGGCGCTTGTGGAGCCCGCCATAGAGCAGTCGTAGGGGCGCAGTTAAACTGAGTTCTTCGTCAGGATATTTGCTGTAGTAGTAGTCTAGATCGACAACTTCCAAGCAGTGAACGGTTTCACATTGGGGGCAGCGCCAGACATGAAATTTTTCGTCGGCGAACGCTCTTAGATTGCAGGGGAAGGATGCGATCGCAGCTGAGAAATCGTCGTCGTGAAGATGGTATCCGCACATAACACAGTCTCGTCGCTGAGTGACAGGTTCTGACAACGAGTGAGGAACGGGCACTATTGCTGAACTGTTATTTTCAGTGGTGAATGTTTGAATGGCCATGAATAGTAACTTTAAAGACTGATCTTTGGGGATAGATAGTAGGCAGTTTCCTTGTCAACTTTTTCCTGAAACGAGTGCAGGCTGTCTGGCAATTTCTTTTTCAAAAATTCCTAAGGCTCTGATAACTGCCTGATCCATGTTGTAGTATCTGTAGTCCCCTAATCGGCCAGCAAAGAGAACAGTCCCGTTTAGTTTTTTGGCTTCTGCTAGGTAGAGAGAGAGGCGATCGCGATTTTCTGCCTTAGGAATGGGATAGTATGGCTCGTTGCGGCCTGGAATATAAGCTTGCGGAAATTCCTTGACAATGGTTGTTTTTGGAGAGACCTGACCTGTCAGATATTTTTGCTCAGTGATGCGCGTAATATCGTAGTCGTTGGGATAGTTGACGGTTCCCACTTCTTGGTAATGCTCTTTATCTAGCGTTTCAAAGCGAAAGTCTATGCTCCGGTAGGGCATTTCGCCGTGAACGTAGTCAAAGAACTCATCAATGGGGCCTGTACACACTGCCCGGTCGAAATCGATCTCATCAATGACTTCACGGTAATTGGTGTTGAGCAACACCTTAATATTGGGATGGCCGATCATCCGCTGAAACATTTCTGTATAGCCGTGCTTAGGCGTTGCCTGGTAAGTATCTTGAAAATAGCGGTTGTCTCGACTGATATAGATCGGAACTCGCGCGGTCACACCATTGTCTAACTCCTCTGGCTTTAGATTCCATTGTTTCTGGGTGTAGCGCAAGAACACATTGTCATAGATATAATCTGCTAAAAGCGCTAAATCTTTGTTCTTGCTCTCTTTTAGCTGCAGGATAGGAACCTTTTTCCCAAATCCAAAGTTATCGAGCAGCAGCGCCTCTAACTTTTCTGCGTAGCGTGGTGGAAAGAGCTCGTACAGGGTGTTTAGGTTGAAAGGGATCGGAACCTTTTTGCCCTCTACAACCGCGAGCACGTGGTGATAGTAGGGTCGCCACTGCGTAAACCTGGAAAGATAATTCCACACCTGCTTGGACTTGGTATGGAAAATGTGTGGGCCATATTTATGAACAAGATGGCCATACTCATTGTAGTAATCGTAGGCATTGCCACCAATATGACTGCGCTTTTCAACAATCAGTACTTTTTGCCCTAGCTGAGTGGCAATTCGCTCTGCTAGCACACAAGCAGAGTAGCCCGCTCCGATAATTAACCAGTTGAATCTCATAGTGATATCAGCCTAGAAAAGCGTTGATTAGGTCAGCACAGAAAAAAGCACTTTTGTACACGGATCGGTTTCGTAACCTCAAAGAACAGACCCGACCAGATCGCGCCCGGTAGAATTCTCAGCTGTCTTCTTGTCGGCAACAGCCTGCTGGTTGAGTCGTTCGATTAAGTGTTCACTGACTCGAATGGCATTGGCAATGATAGTTAAGGTAGGGTTGAGGGCGGCGCTAGAAGGAAAGAACGCACCATCTACTACGTACAGATTGTCTATGTCATAGGTACGGCAGTTTAGATCCAATACTGACGTCTTTGGATCTTCTCCAAACCGACAGGTGCCACATTGATGGCCAACGTCTTTCAGCGCCATATCTGTTGTAAATAGGACAGAGAGCGGATCGATAGACTTTAATATACTTTTCCATCTGTTAATCAGACGGTTGAAAGACTCATCGTTGTTTGAGGTGTAGTCCAAAATAATTTTGCCCTCTTGATCTACTTGGATCCGATTATTAGGCTCGGGTAAATCTTCTCCCATCAGGAACCAAGGCGTTGTTCTATCGGCAGCGGCCTTGAAGACTGCCATCGGAATGAACTTGCTGGGAATGAACGGAGGACTATTTGTGGCGGCGCGGTCTTCGTTGATATTTCCCAGCGTTTGCACATGGCCCATCGGATAGGGGAAGCCATCTTCTCCCCAGTAGAAGTCATTAATAGCCATTGTCTTTGGATATACGGTGGGATTGGGTGTGAGTCCCAGTGAGACAATCGCGCAGATTTTATGTCGCATGAAGTTGCGTCCTACCAGCCCAGAGCTGTTGGCTAGCCCGTTTGGGTGCTGAGCATTGGCAGAGCGCAAAAGGAGTACGGCAGAGTTTAAGGCCCCTGCCGAGACAACGACAACTTCTGCTGAAAATAAATGTGATTCTCCTTCGATTTCTGTTTCGACGGCTGTGATTTTTTGGCCACTGGCGTCGGTGTGTAGTCGGTTCACCTTGGCGTGGGTTTTGAGCGTGACGTTAGGATACACGAAGGTTGGCCGCACCCCGTTGACATCGCCATCAGCTTTTGCATTTACCATGCAGGGGAAGCCATCGCAGGTGTCGCACCGAACGCATTCACTGAGTTCGCGATTGGCTTCGTTAATCTTTAGCCCTAGGGGCTGATAGGCAGGATGTAGCCCTTTAGCTCGGAGCGTTTCACCAATCTTTTCGATATGGGGTTCGTGGCTGATAGGAGGATGGGGAAAGGGAGTGTCACTGGGCGGCTCGGTCGGGTCTGTGTTGCGTAGTCCGTGAACGTCAAACAGCTTTTCTGCCTGTGTATAGTAAGGTTCAAAGTCTGGATATTTCAATGGCCAAGCAGGAGAAATACCGCCTTTATGTTCAACTTCTTCAAAGTCTTTTTCTCTCAGACGGTAGAGGGCACTGCCGTAGAACTTGGTGTTACCACCGACAAAGTAGTGAGTAAACGGACGAAAGGGATTGCCGTCTTTGTCGTACCACTGCTCAGTGGTGCGATAGCGATCTTTTCCATAGACTTCTTTAGAATCCCAGTTCTCTTTTTCTTTGGGCAAGAAACCGCCCCGCTCTAAGACCAGAATTTTCTTATCACTGGGCGCTAGTACCCGAGCCAGCGTTCCGCCAGCTGCGCCAGTACCGATGATGATGATGTCGTAATGGTTGTTTTTCATAGGTCTAATAGCGATATAGAACGGCTAGCTTTTAGCTTTTTGCATCAGTCTGTGAGCGCAGTTGCGGTTGGTTTCTACGATGCCTACCTTTTGTAGGATGCGATCGCCTAGCTGAGGAGAGAACTGAGAAAGCGCGATAAATACTTTGCTGGTCATACCGTCGAGCATTACTTCGGGCTGATTGTTTAAGACGGCGCTGAGAACAACATCAGCAACATCTGCAGGCGGCGTGACTTTCATGCCTTCGGGCGCTTCTGTCTCTAGGGCATGAAACATGCCCGCATCCGTAATGCCGGGACATACGACAGAAATATTTACTGGCTGGTCGGATAGCTCCAACCGCAGCCCCTCTGACCAATTGATCAAAGCTGCCTTGGTTGCAGAATACACACTGTTGAAAGGTGCGCCTCGCTTACCTGCACCTGAAGAGATGTTGACAATGTGCCCCGCACCACGCGTAAGCATTCCTGGCAGCATCAATCGGCACAGCAGCATTGGCGCGAGCAAATTTGTCACTGTCATCGCTTGAATATCTGTGAGAGCATAGTGCTGAAAGGGCCGCAGTTTCTCAATGGCAGCATTGTTGATTAAGACATCTATTGGCCCGGCGACCTGCTCAACTTCTTGTACAAATGCTGGCATTGCATCCAAATTTTGCAGGTCGAACGGTAGTGTAATGACCTGCCTATCTTGTGTGTCTATCTCGGCTTTGAGTACTGCTAATGACTCGGGCGATCGCCCCACGCAAACGACAGTTGCCTGTGCGTCTACCAGTGCCCGAGCAATGAAAGCGCCGATTCCGCCAGCTGCGCCTGTTAGTAGAACTGTTTTATCAGTAAGCGTCTTCATAGTTGACACAAAATTAAAGAGATATGAAAAGTTTCTAAAAAAGAGATTTTTCTAAACGATGAGAGGTTGTGGAACGCGCTCCACGATGGATGGATCTAAAATCTTTTCGAGAATATCGACAACTTCATACGCGGCTCTATTGGTGTAGCAATCTACTCGACTCTTATATTGAGCAAGCGTTTCGGGTTCTAGCAGTGTTTGAACCGCCTGGGATACTTGGTTGAAATTGGGCACTACTATGCCAAATCCGTTTGTAGTTAGCCAATGAGCGGTCGCTCGCTCTTGGAAGAGTGTCATGTGGTTGTTGCATTCTGTAATGACGGGTAGTCCGAGAGTGATCGCCTCACTTACCCCCACACTGCCGGGCTTGCCAATAAAGAAATCTGCCGCTTTCATATATGTCGGTAACTCTCGGGTGAATCCCTCTACGTACTTGGCGTAGGGAGTTCTCATCTGTTGCAAGGTCTGGGCGAGCTTTTCATTACGTCCACAGACAAAAATTAGCTGTATTGCCTTTTTTGTCTTGCTCAACTGCTGAGCAATCGTCAACATGTCTTGTGAGCCGTGACTGCCAAAACAAACCAAACCCGTTGGTATTTCAGGATGTAACCCTAGGTTTTCTCGCTGAGCAGTGCGCTCAACCTGGAGTGGCTGCATAAATCGAGGGTGAATAACGATTCCCGAAGTGCGAAAAAGATTCTCATCAGGGTATCCAATTGCCTGTGCCTGCGACACCACCTGCTCAGAAGGACAGATCATTAGCTGGTCTTGCGGCTCTATCCAGAAGTGTTTAGGGCAATCGGCAAAATCGGTTACAGAAGTCACAAAAGGAACATTGGGAAGCTCTGCCCGTAAGCTGCTACATAAAACGCGATTCAACAGCGGCATTAGTGACACAACTAAGTCGGGCTGTTTTTCACGCCAGTACTGCCTTAGCTGACGTTGCCAAAGTGGATGCATAAGCCAAATGCGCGCCTTAAAAATGGGCACTGAAACAGGATCGTTAATCAGCTTTGCCCACTGATGTTTGAGTACCCATGTGTTGTAGAAATATTGGGGAAAGGTCGTGTTTAAGACTTCTTTTAGAACCTCTACGACTTCTACTTGCCAGGGAAGATTGCAGGCTTCTATGACTTCTTTGAGCGCATTAGCGGTGCTGCGATGTCCCGCACCCATGTCATAAATAGCGAGGTAGATTTTTTTCATGACTCAAGCTGGCATTAAGGAACAAATGATGAAGGTTGACTGATAGAAGATACTCTGAAAATAATCAGTTTATTGAACTGAAGCAGGGGGACGGATGCGCTGCTGATTTAGTCTCGTAATGCCCATCTGTCGATTGGAGAAGTCGGCAAGGCGGGGAAAGAGTTGTTCTGCGGCTAGTAAGATGCGAGTGGCCGTTTCTGTGATGGGATCTTGATTGACAATGACTTCTGCTGGCCTGTGGCGGATGGCTTTGAGGACGGCTTTGGCCACTGCCTTTGCGGGCGATCGCCCTGCTAGAAACGGAGCTGGCACACCCGTGTCGGCCAACATGCCGCTATCGGCTACGTATCCTGGGCAAATCACAGACACCGTCTGGTCGGAGCGTGCCATTTCCTGACGGAGCGAATGACTCCACATCAGCAGTCCGGCTTTACTCGCGGCGTAGGCACTGTCGTAGGGGTGTCCCTTTTTTCCAGCTAGGGAGGCCATGTTAACAATTTGTCCTTGTGGAGAAAGGTGCGGCAGCAGCAGCCGGCTGAGGGTCATGGGCGCTGTCAGATTTACTCGGATAACGGTTTCAATCTCTTCAGGTTTGTAATGTTGAAAGGCGCGGTAGATCTCAATCCCTGCGTTGTTTACAAGAACATCTATTTGCCTGCTAGCTAAGCGTTGACTACACTCTCTTATTTGTCCGGCAAGGTCAGCTAAACGGTTGGTCTGGCTGAGGTCAAACACAACTTTTTCCGCTTGAATACCATAGCCGGACATTTCGGCAGACCACTGCTCAAGCTGAGTCTGAGAGCGCGCAATGCCAATGATATTGGCTTTTTGCTCGGCGAGTAGGCGAGAGATCTCTAACCCAATTCCCCGAGACGCCCCTGTTAAAACAACTGTTGCGCCGTTGAGTGCTGTGCAATTAAGCGAGCGCTGCGTACCCAACATTACAATAGACCTCCGCTGAGCACAGTAGATTTGTGAATGGCTCGTTGCTGCGGCGTGATTGCCTTTGGCTCAGTGATTTGTTGCTTTTGGGCCGCTGACTCAGCGGTGAGCGTTGGCAGGTAGCGTCCGCCCAGTTCAATCTGCAAGCGCGACATCCCCTCTCGCAGCCGCGTCAGTAAATAGTCCACATTATCTGCCAGTAAGTTAATGCCGTGGTCGGGCTCTATCAATCCTGCTAGCTTTAAGCACTGCGACTGATGGGCGGCTAGCTGATGAATGCTGAGAAAATTGAAAACACCCGATTCGTAGGTGCCGCAGGGAACTGCTGGATTGCTGTAACCGGCAAAACTTTCTTGCTGACCGAACCACTCGCTCGTAGGGTAGCCATGAAAGTGAATAATGGGTGCGCCGCCGTCCGCTAGTTCTGGCATGTAGAGGGCCGCAGCGAGGGCGATCGCAACCATAACGTAGGTATCGTAGGAAGGTCGAATATCTACCTTCAGCTTTGAGTCATTGGGCTGTTGAGGTAGCTGCAGCTGTAGCGAATGGGTCAGCCCGATGCGGATTACATCGCTAGAGATATCCAAGTTTGTTTTATCAGCACCAGAACGAGAGCAAACCAACCAAATGTCAGGAATTTGCTGATAGATTGTTCTGTCGTCGATGATAGTGCGGATGTATCTTCTGCCCTTTTCAGTTTGTCGCACCTCTTCTGAAGAGAAATGTTCAACAGCGGCCAGCTCTTGCCAGTCGGCAGCTGCGATCTCTTTTGGCCCCACGTATATTGGCGGTTCCGCGTAGGCGACGAAGCCGTATGAGACCCCAGTTCTGCCCTTGAGGATAGCGCTGACAATGTCCCGGTGGGAGCGGCGGCGAACGACCTGAGAAAGCTTGAAGCCAGCGGGAAATAGCCCAGTTGTTGATAGAGACTGGCTCAAATTTACGAGCGCTCTTGCATAGGGCGATTCGGCTGGAATATATTCACTAATTTGAAACCGACTGAGGGGGAGAGGGGCGATGGGTACATAGAGCTTGGGAATAAGCGATCGCGCTACAAACTGCTCTAACTCGCTTCGAGGAAAAACAGAATCAGAGAGATTCATGTTCAAAATTGAAATTTGCGACGCTGAAACCCCGATGACAATTTCAGAGAATTGACTGATGAGCGTCTCTACGCCTTGCCCAATCTTTTCGATATAGGGAACTGCTGGATTAATGAACTGTTTATCTAATGCCGTTATCAAGACCACTTGTGTCGCGGTTGGATCTTCTAGTCTTTGAATGGCATGATCTTCAGCCCAGCCAATTTTTCGAGTGATTTCAGAAACTGTGGATGGTACACCACAGAACGCAGATGAAACTTGATAAAGCCGCTCTGCTATCCAGCTTCTAATTTGGTTGACGGTAGACTCTGGGCGTTCAACATCAAAAACGGCGTCAATTTCTGAGCAAACAACAGCAATAGTCGGCCAGCGAAGGTTTGGAAAGCGCCGATAGAAAAAGGAACCCACAACAGGCAATGTGGGCTGAAAAGGCCGAGTGGCTTGTTCCCAGGGAATAATGTTCACGCCCATATCTTGCAATCTAACCGATAGCGCTGCCCCCAGTTCTAAAACCGCTGGATCAATCATGCTGCCTTCTGGCAAGGGGCGAAAGGTCACCCGTAAGCGCTTCGCCATCGTTTGAGGATCTATGACGGGTAGCGCAGTCTGACTACCGCCAATTAGCTGGCCCACCGTCTGTAGGCTAAGTCCACAGGGGGTATTGCAGTTCCCAGAGGGGAGTGAACCAAATAACAAACTATTGAGTATTTCCGCTTTATTGGCTGCAATACTGGCCTTTAGCTGAGTTGTGAGGACACCCTTTGGCGCGTCAATCCGCAGCTTATCTCCGTCAGCCCAAAGCCGGACACCCTGCTTATTTAGAGTTTTGATGAGTTGAGTGGTATCCATAGGGAGGTGCATGGTGACTATTCGGCGCTGTGACTGTGACTATTCGGCTAAATCTCGAAAGATTCTCGTTCATCGCTGCTTAACTCTTCTGAAATGTGCTCAGAAAGTGAGGCAATCGTTGGAAAATTCCAGAGCACGAGTGGAGAGATTTCTATCCCAAAGCGCTGTTTGCCCGCCTGTGCGATCGCCATTGCTTGCATAGAGGTTAGACCGTAGCGATGGAAAGGCGTATGAGTATCCACTTCGTCAACCTCCACCCCTATCTGTTCACCGACATGTTCAGCTATCCAGTCCTGAATATTGTTGATTGTCAGCGGTGCGCTTTCGGTCAATTGAAACTGCGAATCGGATTGTGAAGACTCTGAAGAAGGAGTCATCTCGTAAGAACTGTTATGAGGGCTACTAGATGCTCTGTGAGTGGTTGGTTGAATCATCGAATTTGCCAGATAATTAAGGAAATCAAGAACTCCCTACAGAGTGAGTGAGTCTGTCTTGTGGAAAAGAAACAACGTTGCCAGCGTGAGTATCGTTGGCTGCTGGCTCGGTAAACCAGTGGCGCGATCGCTCAAATGGATAAGTCGGTAATGGAATTCGTCGCCGCTGATAACCCTCGTCAAACTTCTTCCAGTTTACTGACACCCCACTGACAAAGAGCTGACCCAAGTGAGAGAGAATCTGCGGCCAAACGCCGACATCAGCACTGAGAAATAGTTCGTGTCCCTGACTTTGCAGCTGTCGAATATACAGCCTCTCTACTGGCTCAGCCGTTCTATACATTGCAAGTGGCCGGTCTGCTCCCATGGGTAAAATGACCTCACTGCCCGTGAGCAGCTTTTGAGAGAATGGCTTCTGAGAGCGACCCTTAGCAAGTAAAGAAGCTATCGAAAGATCGCTGCGAGAAGATGCTGCAGAAGCAATTAGCTCAAGGGCTTCTTCGAGCGTCATCAACCCGATAGCGCAAGCCGCTGCGTAGTTTCCCAGACCTTCACCTAGCACGCCATTGGGCGCCACCCCAAACTGGTACCACATCCTTGCTAGCGCGTAGGTAACAACAAACCCGGTAGCTTGTTCAACAGTCGATGTTTCTAACATATCAGAGCTGTTGTTTATGAACTGTAAAGTAGGCGTCAGTTTTCTCTCAAAATATTGGACAGACCGTTGAGCGCACTCATCGAAAATCTCTCTAAAGGTCGACTGAGTTTCATAGAGTACTTCGCCGAGCCGTAAGGTTCCTACCGTTGGTTCAGGAAAATGAAAAAATACCCTGGCTCGCTTTCTCCGACTCGCTCGGCCCGCTATAAACTGGCTGGCAAGCAGCATTTCTTCCCCTTCAGAAAACTGAGCAAGCTGCCGACGCAAGTTTTCTAGAGAATCGCTAACGCAACAAAGTCGCTCCGAAAAATGGCTGCGTCCGTTACTGGCAGTAAAGCAAATATCAGACAGTAATGCCTGAGTATGAGAAAGCGCAGCAGATTCGTTCTGCTCCTGCCATGTTTGAGCCTCTAAAATATGATCAGCGATAAAGCGCTGATAGCGAGAGGCTAAGGTGCGCAGTGCGGTCTGACTTTTCGCCGTCAGTACTAGCAGGTGATGAGAACGATCTTGAATAGTGTGTACTGCTGTTTTTTTTCCTTGAGCTGATGCAGATGAGCAAGGCTGAGGGACAAGAGTATTCCTCGGTGCTTCTTCAACAATGATATGGGCGTTGGTTCCACCAAAGCCAAAAGTACTCATACCCGCTAGCCTCGCTTTGTCTTTTCTTGGCCAAGGCCTAGCGAACGGGACTAACTCAAAGGGGCTCGCGTCTACATCGATTAGCGCATTGGCCTGCTCAAAATTGAGCTGGGGAGGAATTGTCTCATGCTGCAATGACAAAATAAGCTTAATCAGTGCCGCCATACCGGAGGCTGCTTCTAAATGTCCTAAATTGGACTTTGCGGAGCCGAGCAGACAAGGACTCTCTCGCTCACCTGAAAATATTTTTTCTAACGCTTTAAATTCAATCGCGTCGCCTATGGGAGTCCCCACTGCATGAGCTTCAACGTAGTCAATATCTTTCGCGCAGACGCCACTCTTATTTAGTGCCTGTTGAATCAGTGCTTGCTGAGCGCGCCCATTGGGGGCGGTCAAGCTGTTGCTCAGACCATCTTGATTGACTGCTGAGCCCCGAATAATGGCCAAGATATTATCTTTAGCGTCAACAGCATCGGCTAACCGTTTGAGGATGACCACACCGCAGCCCTCTCCTCTCACATAGCCGTCTGCATTTGCATCGAACGGCCTACATGCTCCCTGCGCTGATAGTAGCCCCGTCTTAGCAGAAGAGATCATTGAGTCGGGCGAGAGAATGAGATTAACTCCGCCTACGATACAGAGGTTAGACTCTTCTGTTTGCAGGCTCTGACAGGCCAAATGAACAGCTACCGCAGAAGACGCACAGGCCGCGTCTATGGCCATACTTGGTCCCTGCAAATCTAGCAAGTACGAGAGTCGATTTGCTGTAATAGACATCGTAGTTCCCGTGCCGCTGTGAGCACCAATGTGCTCAAAGTTTCGATAGAGCAATCGATGGTAGTCAACTGTACAGAGCCCGGTGAAAACACCTGTTGCACTGCCGCGCAATGACAGAGGAGAAATACCCGCCTGCTCTAGCGCTTCCCAGGCCACTTCTAAAAACAGTCGCTGCTGCGGGTCAATATGCTGTGCTTCTTGCTCGCCAATGCCAAAGAAATTGGCATCAAAGCAGTCAATATCGGTTAAAAAGCCGCCTTTGCAGCTATTCATTTTTCCGCGCTCACTTGGGTCAGGATGATAATAATCACTCGCTCGCCAGCGATCGCTCGGCACGTCGGTAATGGCCTGCCAACCCTCTATTAGTAATCGCCAGTAGGCCTGCGGACTATTCGCTTGTGGAAATCGACAGCCAATGCCGACAACTGCAATAGGTTTCATAGCGTTGTTAATGTTCTCTGTTTCAACAGATTTTCAGCACAGTCTTAAGTCGTATGCACAACATCTTTTAGTGGGTTGGGGCATACTCTGTCTTGAGCACTCTCCCAAAACTGCCCAAACGTGCGCCGGTTTTGCCGAAGCGCAGCCGATAGCTCGCCCCGAGCAGCCATTGCGCCCATCTCTCTGTTTACTGGCCACAGATAGTCCACATCTGCAAAGAAAGTTTTTAGCTCTTTGAGCAAGCGCTTTCTATTGGTTGCTGCCACATGCAGTCCTTCGTGCTCCTCACAGAAACAGCGCTCTAGCCAGTGTTTGGCTTCTGTTTTAGAAAAGCCAAACACTGGCGACTGAAACAGCTGAAACAACAGTTCTAGGAGCGTAAAATCGTCTGCGAAGTAGCGATGCGGCAAAACTGCTGAAAGCCCGCCCAGCGTTCCTGTCTGCATCTTGTAAATGACACTGTTAGCCACCAGCTTTTCGTATGTGGTTGGTTTTGGAAATTCCCGGTACAAGTCTTTTGCTAGGAGTTTGGAAATGGTGGTGTGAAAAGCTTCATCTAAAAAGTGATAGCGCGAGATGGCTGTGGGTGCAGGTATGGGCGAACCGTTATTCTCTAGCTGTTTGGCATATTTTGCGATCGCATGCTCCATATTTTTGAGATACAAATTCGCAATCATCCGCACCGTGTAAAAGTGACAGGCCATAAAGGGAGAGCCGACTCCCCAGCTAAACCCATAAAAGCTTTGCCACGGCAGAGAAGGCCCCACCGAGCGACCCAGCATGCCTGTCGTTGGTGCTTTTAAAATAAATGGATTCTCTTCTTCTACCGCGTGCAGATAGCCAGAATAACGCGCCTGATGGGAGTTTCCGCCTACTGTCTTAGCAAGCGTACGCAGCGCGTAGTACTGATAGGTGGGCAGCGATCGCTTACCCAGTGTCAGCTTATACGAATTCCATTTCAGCAGTGCGTTTAGGCCAGTGCGCCCAATGAGCGACGTAGCCGTCATCAGACCAACTTTGCGAAAAGCTTTGATGTGGTCATATTCTTGTTCTGTTTCAAACGCTAGCTCCGCAGCTAGTGTGTCATAGCCGCCAACAGACTTAAACACGCTGCCAGTGACCTGGTTATACATCACCGTTTCTGTTTCAGAATTGGAGATGTAGTTGTAGTTTGCAAACCAGCTCAAATGGTTGAGCGCTAATCGCTGAGCAGTAGATGCCTGCTCGTAGAGCGGTGTGCCGTATAGCAGAGAGTGGCTAGCGTCACTCCATAAATTGTCTTTGTGGTCGGTGTATCTGAAGCTGCGCGTCAGTGCCGCAATTTTTTCTGTGTAGTCAGAGTCGGCATTATTCCGATAGGTTGTTTCTATCAGCTTATTTAGTTTGCGTGCTAGCTTAGGGTTGCTTTGACCCACAGGTTTCTCAATATTTTGTGAGTCATGTGTAGCCGCAGTCTTGTTGTTGGAATATTTTCGCTTCTGTTTTAGGAGAAATTTAGTTGTTGTCATAGCAATTCTCCTGCTTAGAGTCGCTCAGGTGAGCTGACAGTGAATCGATCGTTGGATAGTCGTAGAGAATGGTGGGATCAACGACCTCTCCTAGCCAGTCTTCAAGGTCACCCGTCAATCCCACGGCTGCCGAAGAGTCTAGTCCATAGCTGTCGAAGGAAACGTCAGTTTCAATGTCGTCGCCGGAGATTTCAAGCATGTCTGCCAGATACGTGACTATCCAGTTTTGAATGTCTTCAGCGGCGATCACAGATCTATTGCTATTTGCTTTGATATCACTGGCTGGTAAATGCTGTGATTGATGGGGTTGACTTCCCTGCTGAGTCAACACTTGCTGGCCGTTCGTATTCATTTTCTCGCTCCCATGCTCTGTAAAATTGCATCTACTTCGGACTGAATTTTGACGAATTCTCGCTGGTGTCTGGGATTCTCGTTCCATTCTTCAACAACTTTCAGTTCTCCAGACAAGAACTGCTTACGGCAGCGATAGCGCTGAATTTTGCCACTAGACGTTTTGGGAATGCTACCGGGTTTTACCAGCAGTGTCGCGTACACCTGTAGGCCGTGCGCAGCGGTAATCGCCTGTCGGATGGCGCTACTCACCACATGCACATCTAGCTGCCGCAAATGCGATCGCTCTACCTCACACATAACCACCAACCGCTCGCTGCCCTGATGCTCCACCGAAAAAGCGGCGCTAGCTCCCATCCTCAGCGCCGGATGGCAAACCTCTAGCGTTCGCTCAACATCCTGCGGGTAAAAATTTTGCCCTCGGATGATCATCACATCCTTAATGCGCCCGGTGATAAACAGTTCACCCTCCATCACAAAGCCCAGATCTCCCGTGCGTAAGAAGGGCCCTTCTCCGGTGTCGGCTAGATACGCCTGGAAAGACTGTACGGTTCTCTCAGGATCCTGCCAGTAGCCCCGTGCAACACTTTTACCAGCAACCCATATCTCACCCACTTCCAAGTGTTGGCATCGCGTTTTTAGCTCAGGATGAACAATCTCTACTTGATGGCCTTTAACAACTTGTCCACAGCCTACAACTTTACAGCTTTCTTCAGAGTGACTTTCTTCGACATCCCTTTCTGCCGCTGTAGAGAGCTGCTCAATTCGATGCTGCCCTAACGCTTTGGCGCTCACTGCCTTGACAACTGGCGATGCTGAGACGGCACCGCCAGAGACAATGAGCGTTGTTTCAGCCATGCCATAGCAAGGATAAAACGCCTCTTGACGAAACCCATACGGTGAAAATGCATCCGCAAAGCGCGTCAGGGTATCTGCTCGAACTGGCTCAGCTCCGGTAAAGGCTACCTGCCAACAGCTCAAATCTAGACAGTTTAGCTGTGCCTCTAACGCCTGCTTGCTCTCTGCACCTCGCTGCCTCAGACTCTCCAGCCGACGTACACATAGGTCATAGGCAAAATCTGGGCCACCGCTGGTGGTCGCTTGGTGGTTTGAGATCGCCTGTATCCATCGCAGCGGCTTCTGCAAAAAATCGACTGGTGACATCAACGTCACTGGAAATCCGCTGTACAGGGGTTGAAGTACTCCACCAATCAAACCCATGTCGTGGTAGGGAGGTAGCCATATTACTCCTCGGCTCTGGGCACTGTGCCCAAAACACCGATAGATCGCCGCTAGATTGTTCATTAAGTTGCTGTGACTCACCATGACCCCTTTCGGCGTGCCAGTAGAGCCAGACGTATACTGTAAAAATGCCAGTGGATTAGCTGGATTGCTGTTGTAGCCTTCTACTTCGGGTAGAGAATCTACCTTTAGCCAGTCCAGATTTCCTAAAGGAGACTCTGCACTGAACCACTGGCTGATCTTGCTTTCTAACGGCGCAGTTGTGAGCGCAATGGTTGCGTCTGCGTCTTGAACAATTGCCTGTAAGCGCAGCATCTTTTGATTTTTCCGAGGCGGGTAGGCAGGAACAGCGGTAACACCCGCAGCTAAACAGCCCAAAAATGCAGCAACAAATTCTACTCCTGGAGAGAACAACAGCAATGCGCGTCCGCCCGTGGCATCGCGAACGCGAAGCTGAGAGGCGATCGCTGCTACCCAGTTTTGTAGTTCCAGATAGGTGAGCTGTGCCTCTACTGTCTCTCCTCTACTCAGATACTGGTAGGCCAGTTGCTCAGGCTGATGCCAAGCTCGATAGTCCAACAGTTCGCACAGACTTAAGCCTTCGGGGATAGTCCCCGGTGAAGGGGATAACACTGCTGTCATCTCTTTTATCCTCATTGGGGAGAATTTTGTTTAGTAGGAGAAGGTGCTATGCAACCATTCTTTAAACAAAGTGAGCGCTTGTTTCTAAATTGAGATGGCCAACACCTTCTAAGAACGCAATGCGATCGCTACCTAAAAGAATTTGAGTGTTGCCGCTACCCTCTCTCACCGTGTATTTGTCCGCAGAGCCAAACAGCACCAGCTTGTCTTTCCCCACTGTGAAGTCTGCGATTCCCACAAAATCATCGAACCCTTTGCCCACGTAATAAGCCTGATGCGCATCACCTAGAATGATGGTGTCATAGCCCTCGCCAGTGATGATAAAGTCGCGCTCGCCTCGGCCTGCGGAATGGGCGTCAGTGCCATTGAGAATGTCATCTCCCAGCAAGCCGAGCAGATTGTCATCACCTGCACCTCCTTCTAGTTCATCATCACCGCTGCCACCGTTCAGCTTGTCGTTACCTTTTTCTCCAAAGAGCTTGTCATCACCATGTCCTCCATCGAGGGTGTCGTTGCCCTTACCGCTAAAGATTTTGTCGCCGCCTTCGCCGCCTTCTATTTTGTTGTCTTTGGAATCTCCTATCAGTGTGTCAGCAAAGCGACTGCCGATCAGATTTTCAATATCGTCCAAATGCTCCCGGCCATCTGCACCATCTGCATCGCCATCCGCTAAGTTGACAACTACCTTAGCGACCTCATCGGCAAAAGAGACTGTGTCAATTCCTGCACCGCCGTCGAAGTAGTCGCGACCTGCACCACCGACCAGAAAGTCATTGCCGCTATCGCCATAGAGATCGTCATGCCCCTTGCCGCCTTTTATGGAATCATCACCCTTGCCCCCCTCTAGCCAGTCATCTCCTTCACCACCGTCTAGAAAGTCATTACCGCTCCCACCAAACAGCTCATCATGTCCACTCTCACCAAACAGTTTGTCATAGCCATCGCCGCCAAAGAGCTGATCGTCTCCTCTTTTCCCAAAGAGTTGATCATCCCCCGCAAATCCTTCTATCCAGTCATGGTCTGAAGTGCCAAACAAATGATCTGACTTAGACGTACCTTCTATTCGGTTGTAAAAAAATCCTGCAAAAAAAGAAGAAAAACTCATGAGCGTATAAAGTCCATACTTCGCGTCAGCAATATTAATCTCAATCTCCAGCCAAAGCGCAGCCTTCAGAATGAGCGGACGGAAGCGATAGCAATGAATCTGCTGTCATCCGCAAAACCAAGTTAGCACATAACTATGTTATGTAAAGTATGTTTTGATGGATCTGTAAGAATATTGATTGCTGCATATCTCTCAAGCACTGACATGGTGACCCGTTGAGAAGTGATGGCTCGATAAAATTAAATCTGCTGAATGCGCATTATTTATTATGGTGATATGTATGCTGGTCTTGCTCAGAAGATGATGAAGGTATGGATGTTGATTTGGCCGAAGCTCTGACGTGGGTGAATGACGCCGTTATAGAGGCTGTCGGACACCCACTCAAAGCACCTGAAACCGTTATTTTGAAAGGCACTTGGCGAGGGCTCACCTATGAGCAAATGGCTAAAGAGTCGGACTATAGCACCAATTATTTGATGAGAGATGTCGCCCCTAAGCTGTGGAGGCAGCTGTCGAGCGTTTTTGGTCAGGTAGTTGGAAAAACTAATTTTCGGGTTGTCTTAGATACTTATAGTGATGCTGGTAATGCCCGCGCCGCATATACCAGCTCAGATTCGCCGACTGCTACTACAAAGCCTGCAAAGGCCCCAGATCCTCTTTCCGCAAGGGTATCAGGCGCTTTGCTCGGTTCGTCTAGATTGGGTGCGCCTACTTCACTTTTTTATGGATATGACGCTGAGCTATCGCAAATTGAGCAATGGCTGACAGGGTCTTCAGAAAGCTGTCTTGTCGGCATTTGGGGACTCCCAGGGGTAGGTAAGTCACTTCTATGCGAAACGGCTGTAGCCCGCTTAAATGATCGCTTTGATGCGGTAGTACGGCGATCGCTCAAGAGAAAACCGCTGCTCACCGACTTTTGCGACAGCATTCTCACGACGCTAGGTCTCGCTGTCCAGCCAAATCCACAGTGGATCGATTCATCTTCTGCTTTACCAGCGCCTGTTCAACCAGCCCTGATTCAGCAAGCCCTTACCCAGTCAGCCAGCCAGTCAGTAGAACAGCTGCTTAGGGTGATGGCACAGCACTCTGTTCTACTTATCATCGAAGACGTAGAGTCCATTTTGCAACCCCATACACTTGCGGGAGACTACCAGACAGAACACCAACCCTATGGCGAATTCTTCCAGGCCGTTGTTGGTTCAAGCAGTTGTATTATTCTCACCGGCACAGAAGGCCCAACCGATTGGGTCAATCAAACAGGCCACTACAACAGCCAAAAGTCAATCTACCTGACAGGACTTGATGATACCTCTGCAAAAGCGCTGTTGGCTCATGAATCTTTAAGCACGCCCGAGACTTGGTCGGATTTGATTCGCCGCTATCAAGGACATCCGCTGGCCCTGCTATCAGCGGCGCGGGTTATTCGAGAACTGTTCAACGGTAGGGTAGATACTTTTCTACAGCAAACTCCGGTGCTGCTGACCGATATCGTTCGGCTGCTGACTCCCTCCTTTGAGCGACTCTCCGAGCCAGAGCTGACTATCCTGTACTGGCTGGCTAGCCAAAAAGCGTCGCTGTCTCTAGCAGACATTCAACAAATGCTGCCGCCCCCCATTGGCTCCACCGAGCTGATTTCTGCATTAGATTCACTTAGACAGCGCTTCTATCTAACCATTCAATCTGAGGTTACCCCGCCAACCTTTCAGCTGCCTCCCTTAATCAAGGCCCATGCCATACATCGGCTGATGGCTCAATTCAAAGAAAAGACAAACCCGTCAGCTTCCGATGCATCATCAACCCGCTCACTTTTCACAATGCCCTCAACCCAGCAAGTCATTAACCTCAGCTCCCCTGCTCCTCGATCCATTCAACTTGATCGATGGTTTCAAGGCGATTTCGAGCCAGCATGGCAACCGCTAAGCCAGCTATTTGAGACGGCAACGCTTCCTTCTACACGATTGCGTAATACCTATCACCTGAGAGACGAAACTTTTATCAAGCGCTACAAGTCTGTAAGTCTAGGGATGGTGTATAAAAATGCACAAGCAGGACAGGGGGCAGAACACGGTAATGTACCAGTGGCTAAAGTCGTTTTAGTCGTTGCTGTTCGCCGTAGAGCTGAAGAGCAATACGAAGTCTGCGTTCAGGTTCAACCTAGACGAGGTGCTGACACCTTGCCTGCCGACCTTGAGCTGAGGCTGCTGGATGCTCAGCATAGGTCTCTAGCAGCGGTTCAAGCAGTGCAGGCAGATAGCTTTATTCAGCTGCCCTATTTTCAAGGTCAGTCAAAGGAATCTTTCAGCATTGAAATGCTACTGGGTGACAGTAGTCACGCTGAAGAGTTCTTGATTTAGCATCGACAAAAAGCCTTAGTTGAAAGCTGTTCTGTCCTGTGCCTGTCTGTCTTTCCTCATAGAGAGGTTTTTACCTCAAGAGGAAAGATAACATCTCTTTGAGGTAAAACTAGTGGCACCTGGCATCTATGCGAAAAATCATTCTGAACTTGGGGACAGGTACTTTGTCGACAGGTTGTCCCGCTATTCTGGGAGAAACTCTGGGTGATTCGTCCTGTACTGGAACAGATATCAGCCGGTTCTCTGGGCAGTTACCTGCCGCCCCCATGCTTGCGGCTACTCAGCAACAGTGGCAACAGCTGTACTTTGCGCGTAATCAGAATTTGTCCTTCCGTATCCAACTTTTGCAGCGCGAGGGATTGCGCTACGCAGAATCTACTTTTAAGCAACTTTGCATCGATCTAGTCAGTCAGCTAAATCAATGGCTCAATGCGCCTGAGTTTTTGCCCGTTGACCGAGCGCTGCGAGGTGAGCTTGCTCGCACAGCCGACGCACAAATCATCATAGAAACGAGCGACCCGCAGCTCCAAAAGCTACCCTGGCATCTGTGGCAAATTTTTGAAGAGTATCCCGGTGTAGAGCTGTCATTTAGCGCTTTTAACTGGCGACCCCTGTCGTCTCAGGCAACACATTCCGAGCGATCGCGCATACTGGCAACCTTTGGCAACAGTAATGGACTCGACTTGGCGGCTGATCTAGCCCGTCTACAGGCCTTACCCAACGCTGAAGTGAGCGTACTAAAAGTGCCTACCCTCAGCCAGCTTCATGAAAAACTTTGGCAGCCACAGGGGTGGGATATTTTCTTTTTTGCAGGCCACAGCAAAACCCAAGATAAAACGGGTGTCATTGATCTCAACGAAAATGAGCGACTCACGATTGAACAGATTAAGTACGCGCTGAGTAAAGCCTTAAAAAACGGGTTGAAAATAGCCATTTTCAACTCCTGTGATGGATTGGGGCTTGCTCAGCAGCTGTCGGATCTGCAGATTCCCTATGTGGTTGTGATGCGTGAACCAGTGCCTGACTGCGTTGCTCAGCAGTTTTTGCAATATTTGCTCACAGCCTTTGCAGCGGGGCAACCTTTTCATTTGGCGGTGGGTGAGGCTCGTCAGCGCTTGGCCGGACTAGAGAATGAGCTGCCTGGTGCAAGCTGGCTGCCCATTATTTGGCAAAATCCTACGGCGTCAGCAATTTACTGGCAAGATTTGCAGCAGACGGTCGGCGCTGGGGGAGGGGCCCGTCACCACTGGCGCTCTCCCCTGTTCAAGAGCGTTTTAGTCGGTGGTATGGTTCTTGGGTTCCGGGCGCTGGGGTTGCTAGAGCCGCTGGAGCTTTTTGCCTACGATCAGCTGATGCGATCGCGCCCCGCAGAACCTGTTGATGCCCGCATCGTTGTTGTAGAAGCTTCAGAGGAGACCACCAGCGAATATGGCTATCCGCTCCCTGACGAAGTGCTCACCACCCTGGTTGACCGTATCACTCAGAGCGATCCGCTGGCCATTGGGCTAGATTTACACAGGGGCAAACCCCGCCCCGCCGAGAGTGTTACGGCAGTGCGCTGGCAGCTCAGACAGCAAGCCCAGCAGACTCAGCTGGCACAGCTGGCACAGCTGGCGAGCAATGAGCCGACAGCGCACTCTAACTATGCTAAATTTTTGCAGCAGGTGGAGCAAACGCCGAATCTATTTTTGGTCTGTGCCTACAGCAGCACAGATGAAAACTATCAGGCCCCACCCCAGCTGTCTGAGCAGTCACGCTTGGACCAGGTCGGCTTTAGCGATTTGCCGATTGATTCTCCCGCCAGTCGCTTTGACAATGCTCGAGGCGATCTGCCCCCTACGGGTATTGTCGGGCTGGTCGGAGAATCGGTTCGCCGCCACCTGCTCTCTTACGATCCGAGCTTTTCGGCTACGCCCTCTACCTGTACAACCCCCTACAGCTTTAGTTTTCAACTGGCCTTTCAGTATCTGAGCGAGCAGGGGATTACCCCACTCGAAGTGACACCTGACGACCATTGGAAATTTGGATCGGTGGTTTTTTCTTCTTTGCCAGGGAGGTTCGGGGGCTATCAAGGGTTAGAAACGCCCAGTAGCCAAGTTTTGCTCAACTATCGAAGCAGTCAGCCCGCTCAGAAAATTTCGGTTGAGCAGTTGATCTCAGGGAATTTTGATCCGGCATTGTTGCGCGATCGCATCGTACTCGTCGGCTACAACGCGCCCATTTCAAAAGACTACTTCGAAACCCCCTACGGTCCAATGCCCGGTGTATGGATACACACGCATATGGTCAGTCAGCTAATCAGCGCCGTGGTGGATGAGCGTCCGCTGATTCGGACACTGCCCTACTGGGGAAGCTGGCAATGGGGAGATATGCTGTGGATACTTGCCTGGAGTTCTTTAGGAGGATACGCCAGCTGGGCCTTCGCTATGCGCACCCACACATACAGCGCAAAAAACAAGTCAAAAAGCGGAGTGATGATAGGATTTTGGCTATTGTCGATGAGCTTCGCTGCACTGCTGCTGTATGGTATCTGTTGGTTTGCGATCATCGCAGGACTATGGCTACCCCTAGTTCCAACTGCTTTGGCTGCGCTTGGCGCAAGCACTGTCCAGAGCAAGCGTTAAGAAATATCTTTTAAGACTATGGTTAGTGTTATTACGTCAAATAAGCTGATGTCTATATTAGCTCTCACGTTGTTGGCCACTTCAGGCATGGCGGGCTCTTCTGTGAGCGCATCAGTCCCTATCCAAAACCACCCGACAAAAGTAGAACGTCCGCGTCCGCCCCGGCGACTACCGCCCAATCGAGTACAGCCTGGCGGTGGGTTAGATGAGGCCGTTCAAGCTTGCGAATATGGTAATGCTCCTCTGACCGCGCTTGTCCCGCTCAGCAATCCGGTATACACCGCATCAGCCTATCCTACTTTTTTGTTTCACTTTCCTGACGAGCCTGAAGCAATTGCCTACGCAGAGTTCATTTTGCTCAGCGCAGACGAGAAAGAACAAATTTACACCACTCGTTTTACCCCTACTCAATCTGGCATTATTCATCTTTCTATCCCAACGGAAGCTGCCTACTCGCTTGACGTTGGCGGGTCTTATCACTGGTATCTCAATTTGCACTGCCAAACGACAGTGGGCATCCCCTCAGTCAATGGCTGGGTGCAGCGGATAGCCGCTCCAGAGGAATCTTCTACAATGCTGACCGATACAGACCTCCCTGAGATTTGGTACGACGCGATCGCCCGCACTGCCGCTGCTCTCGCGACCGACAATACGCCTGACCCACAAGTTCGCGCAAGCTGGCAAAACTGGCTTTCAGCTGTTGGGTTGGATCATATCGCCGATTTACCTCTGAGCAATCTGCAACTCAATAATCAATCCAACGTTCAATCTAGTCTACAGACAGTCGATCACCCGAAAACTGTCACCTCTGAGTCAGGGCAAACACATACTAAAGCAGTAGGACTTGAACAAGAGAGTTATTGTCCCAGCAAGCTTTGAGCCGTTTATTCGGTTCTGTTGCAAGAAATTACGGAAGATATAAAGTATTCATCACCAGCCCCTGATTATGAGGCGATTCCAAAGAGTTGGTTGATAGAAGAGACCTGTCCCATAACGTCTCCTTTCTCACGATCTTCGATCTGACCTTTGCGAATTATGTTCATTGCTTCGTAACCTTTGAGCGTGCGCCAGGCCGTATTGAACGAGTTGACTCCTAAGCCACGCTTGACGCGTCTCTCTATAAAACGATGGTCTTGCTGGACAATATTGTTAAAGTACTTTATCTACTTAGTTTTCGTCGATTTAGGCAGAGCTTTATCTTTCTTCAAGGTCTTGATGGCAGGCGGATAGGCGGCATTCTTATCAACGGTGATGACTCCCAGTTCAATGGTGTGTGAGGCATTGAGTATCTTGCTTAGAACGCGTTTAGCATCTTTGCCATCACGTTTGGCACTGAGCATAAAGTCAAAGGTGTTACCCGCTGAATCCACGGCTCGATAGCGATACTTCCACTTTCCTTTTATTTTGCAATAGGTCTCATCCATCCGCCACGAGTCATTGGTGAACTTAGGATATGGACGGCAACGCTTTTCCAGCTTCGGACTGTAAGCCTGCACCCATCGATAAAGCATCGTGTGGTTAAGCTTGACACTGCGTTCCAGCATCATTTCTTCTAAATCCCGGTAGGTCAGGCTATAGCGCAGATACCAGAGGATGTTTAGCAAGATCAGGTCTGACGGGAAATGACGCTACTTGAAAGGATTTTTGGAAGACATTAAGGCTAGGGGAAGATTAGTGACTTCCTAGGTTTCCCTGCGATCGTACAAGCGCTGACAAGCCAGTTCGCAATTGATTGCATTTCTTGCAACAGAACCGTATTTGTACCGTATTTGTTTAGAGAAGGGTATCAGGTGACAATTACAACGGGCTCTTCCGAGCTTTTAGTGCTCCAATGCGAGTAGAGGGAAACTATTGAAGCCATTACTTTTGGGTGCTTTGCTCATGGAATTGCTTCAGTGCCTGCTGCCTAGCCTTCATCTGCTTCATCTCGATAGTGATGATTTACTGCTCGGTGAACACCGATTGATACTCAACCTGACGTCCCCCCAGCTACAAGCGGCTTGTCCCTCTGCAGCCAGTCAAGCCATCGCGTCCATAGTCGCTACGGGCGCACGTTGACTGACTTACACTGCGTTGCCTTTAGCCCGCTTTTGATTGTTCAAGTGTGCAAATTCTTCTGCTCAAATCCAGACTGTCGCCGTCGCATCTTTACCGAGCGTTTGCCTGAAGTGGCTGCCCCTTGGGCCAGAAAAAACGTCAGGTTTGTTCAGCAACTACAATCTATCGGATTAGCCCTTGTCGGCTCACTAGAGCTAGAATTCCCGCAGAAAGAATTTAAATCTTACATCTGCTTTGTATGTTGTGGTTGATGAATCGGTACATGAGGCGTGTTATGTGATCTGGGTATTGTTCATCAAGAATCGAATACTACTGAAGTCGGGAGCAAGCATTCTTGGGCCTTCAAACAAACATGACCGATCTCCAGTCCTCAATCCACTCCTAACAGGTTTTCTAAACGCTCCAGCTTGGTCAAAGCCCAACCAGCTCTCTGATTAGCTTGAGCAGTATCACGTCCTAGATACCATAGTCCTGACAACACAGAGATACTAACGACCAGCGTAGAGACAATTACACCTTTCAACCACCAACTACACTTAAAGCTCTGGTTCGTCTTTAAATTGTCCAAGATCTGAGTCAGTGTCTCTAAATCCGGTGTCAGCATCTGGTTCTCTGATGTCTTTTCTATGGTCTTCTGTCCAAGTGGCGGGCCAATCTGGGATGACTGATAGCCCATCTTCTCCAGCAGAGACTTCAGTCCGTTCTGGAGCAGTTCCAACCTCTGCGCTTGGTCGCTCTGCAAGTAATTGCTCAGTTTGGCTGAGTGTGTCTTCAACTCTTCCGTTGACGATAGTAATCCGTTCGTGAAAGCCGTCAATGACTGTGTAGCGGTGCCTAATCTCTCCGAGGTTTCGGCGCATCTGAGCAAGTGCTGCGTTTGCTGTAGCTGCTGCTTCATTAGCTTCGGTTGCCATTGAGACTGGTCTTGTAAGACTTTGATCATCTCCAGATTGATGTTGCTCCATTGTCGAAGCTCCTTGTTCACTTCATTCTTAAAATCACTGTGCTCTTTACGCAGTGAATCTATTTGCTCTGAGATGTAGGCGATCGCATCAGCAATTTCAGGAGTCTGTAACTCTCGCGTCATGACTCAACCTTTGCCTCAGCTTTTTTCTGACCCGTCTTTACAGCCGCACCCAATGGCAGCACCTCAGCTAAAACATGATTGCAGCGCTCAAGCCATCCTCTGATCCGCATGTGGGTAGAAAGATCTACTTTCTCTAGCTTTTTATCTTTAATCACTTCACTAAGCTGTAGCCCAGAACCACGAACTCTGCTCAGCACAGACGAATCGACAGCAGGAATATCTAAGACGGGTATCTTTCGATCTGCTATTAGTTTCTGAATCTCTTCAGTCTCATCAAAACTGTGCCAGTGGTGTGTACGGCTACGACC
>JBCBKQ010000029.1:0-31785 GCA_038521595.1 Cyanobacteria bacterium J06627_28
GTACTTAAATCTGTCTCTGCTGCAATTTGGTTCAGGGCCTGCTGTACGTGACGAGCATTGGCGTTCATCGCTACTTGGAGGTGCGTGAGAGTGACGATGTTATTCGTGATTTCGCCGGACAAATGCCTGGAAGGTCTAGGTGGTTCGGCTGCAAGTACGGCGGAGTATTCTGCCATTGCGAGATCTGCCTCTTTGGCTATTTTATTGTCAGCTTTTTTGCAGATGGTGTAAGCAACGGCTCCGCCAATCATCAGCACAACGATGCCACCAATAGGATCGGCTGATGACGAAGAGGATGAGCCACGTGCAGAAGAGTCGTTGTAAGCGTCGTTTGAGGTGTTGCGAGTGTTGTTTCTAGATGAGCTGCCGTTTGAAGAGTTGCGTCTGGAAGAATCACGTCTTGAAGAGCTGCCAGAAGAGCTACCGTTCGATGAGCTGTCATTTGAGCTTTCGGGTGGTGCATCGTCACCAAAGCCACCGCCGCGCATTCTACCGCCAGAGGTGGTCGCTAGTGACTGTTGAGCGCTGCTATCCCAAATAATTCTAAAAGATGAACCTACTTCGTATGCTGTGTGCTGAAGAGACGGTAAGCTGACGCCACTCAATACGCTGCTAAAGGCTAGAGATGAGAGTGCTATTCGAATAAATGCTGACCAATTGCGCGTACGAGGGTGCCGAGTCATGGTAATGCCAGAAGAAGAAGCGTTAATCTCAGGTTTCCCGGCGATCGCATCAAAAATGGTCAAAGAATCCACCCAAGTTCTACACTTCCAGCAGTCTTGACGGCTTCTCGAAGGGGCCAGTGACAAGTTTTGACACGCAAGTTCCGTCTTCTTTCCCCTGCTGTGGCATGATGTCGGCATCGAAATAAGGAACGATAAGGAGACAGGCATCCTATGAGTGCCATTGACTGGGTGATTGTTGCCCTATATGCCGGTATTTTGGTGTGGATTGGTGTTGCTGCCAGCCGCAGACAAAGCGATACCGATGAATATTTTCGCGGCTCACGGCAAATTCCGTGGTGGGCAATTGGCTTTTCGATTATTGCGACTTCGTTTTCGGGAGCGGCACTGCTCGGTGGGGCGGCCCAGGGCTACGGTACAGGGCTAATTTATTTACAAACGCAAATCGGAGATTTGATTGGCATTGTGCTGGTGATTATCTTCTTTTTGCCGTTTTTTATTGGCTTAAATCTGACAACGGCTTACGAGTACTTGGAACGACGGTTTGATAATAAGACCCGAGCACTGGGCTCTATTTGCTTTTTGTTGTTTGTGATTGCTCGCCTAGGTGGGTTGCTGTATGCTGCGGCATTAGCAGTCTCGGAGGTCATTAGTATTCCGGTATGGGCGGCTATTATTTTGGTCGGCGTTGTCTCTATTGTGTATACGGCTGCGGGCGGCATTGCTGCCGTTATTTGGACAGATGTACTTCAGTTTTTCATGATTTTTGTGGGGCTAGGTGCAGGCCTGTGGGCGGTGGCAAACGGTGTGCCAGGTGGCATTGGTGAGCTATGGTCTACGGCGGCTGAGGCGGGACGCTATACGGTGATAGTGCCGACCTGGAATCCGAGTGATTTGTTCACGCTGCCGACGGTTTTGATTGCGTATAGTATGTTGGCCTTTGCGGTGGCCGGGACAAATCAACAGTCTGTACAGCGCTATGTGTCTTGCTCGGATGTGGCTTCTGGACGAAAGGCAATGCTGCTGGGTTGGGCGGCTGGCTTGATTGGTGTGGCGGCAACGTTGATATTTGGCACGTTTTTGTACAGCTTTTACACGATTAATCCTGGCCTGCCTGAGTCGGTAACGGGCGATAGGATTTTGCCCTATTTCATTGTGAACAATGTGCCTGCTGGAGCGGCTGGACTGCTGACAGCGGCGATTTTCTCGGCGGCGATGTCTTCGATTGATTCGGCGTTACATGCGATTTCGACTTGCTTTACGGTTGATTTTTATGAGCGCTACACCCGTCAGGAAATTACTCAGGAAAAGTCTCTTAAGGTTGCGCAGGGGCTGATTGTTGTTTGTGGCATCGTTGGCATTGGCGCAGCTTTCTACGCAGCTTCAACAGAAGAGAACTTGCTGCCGTTTTTGATTAAGTATGTGACGCTCTCTCTGGGGCCGTTGCTGGGTCTATTCTTGATGGGGGTTTTGGTACCTCGCATCAATGCGACGGGGGCGTTTTTTGGGGCGGTGGCTGCAATTTTGATTTTGACGATTGCGATCGCATCACAAACCCTCCCACTTCCTGCCTTTTGGGGCTCAGCCATGACCGCGCCCCTAAGCGTGGCTATCGGCTATGTGATTTCGCTAGCAACAGGCGTACCAGCTGAGCGCTCTATTAAAGGGCTAACGCTGTGGAGCAAAGAACCTGCCATTGACTAAACTTGATAAGACAAAAAAAGAACCATGAGAGAAGTTGGAAACATTCCAAAGGGTGTAGAAGTTGGGAATGCCTGGGCCAATCGCTGCCCAGACATTCCTCAAACAAATTGGATTATTGGGATGTTTCCAACTATTCCAACAGAGTCACTGCGCTACATGCCGCAAAGTGACTTGAAAGGCGATTTAGATAACGGATCAGCCGAGATTGCTGTGACTGACCTATGCGTGAAGTGGTTTATCCATCAGCCAGACGATCCGCCTGAGTGGGGCATCAATAAACCCTTGAGCACAGGCTGCACAATGGCCATGCTGACCAATGAAGGCGAGTTTGAAATTACGTTTTTTACGAAGGATCAGCCCTACATAGTTACCTTTACTAAGCCAGGTGACTTTGCGGTTTGGGGGGCCGGGCTGGGGCATTCCTGGCGGCCCTTGAAAAGGTCTAGCACGCTAACAGTGCGATGGAAGCCGAAAGATTTGAGATGATGCTTGACTCCGCATGATCACCGACTGCCTAAATTCCCTACTTTTCCTAATTTGAGATGGCTGCTGCACTCAGCGTTGGTCTAAACATGAAACATGAGTGCGCACATCTACAGCCGACCTTTCACCAAGGATTTTGTTGATCATATAGCGGGAATCATTAACACAATTCCTGTTTAGTGAGTTGTGATCAAATGTCAGCATCCCAGTGTACACCCTCTTCTGTTTTGCCCTCCATTGGCGGTTATACGATTACAGAGCAGCTGTATAGCAATGCGACAACGGCAGTATACCGGGGCTTTAAAGCGGGAAATAACCAATCGATTATTATCAAAGTCTTGCAGCAGGAACACCCGAATTTTAGTGATCTTGTTAAGTTTCGCAATCAATATTTGCTCACTCAGAACCTACCGATTTCCAATATTGTGCGTCCACTGAGTCTGGAACCTTGGCAAAATGGCTATGCGCTGGTGATGGAAGACTTTGGCGGCATTTCTCTTGATCGGTATGTTGAAAACCACCCTTTATCGCTGATAGAAATTTTGTCTATTGGCGTCCAGATGGCTGGGATTTTACATGAGCTGGGCCAGCATCGCCTGATTCATAAAGACATTAAACCTGCCAATATTCTGATTCATCCCCAGAGTCGCCAGGTTAAACTCACAGATTTTAGTATTTCATCCCTGCTGCCGAAAGAAACGCAGCAGTTGCATACCCCAACTGAACTAGCCAAAGGCCTCGAAGGGACGCTGGCTTACTTGGCCCCCGAGCAAACGGGCCGCATGAACCGAGGTATTGACTACCGGGCTGACTTTTATACCCTTGGCGTTACGCTCTATGAGCTGCTGGTGGGCAAGTTGCCCTTTGAGTCAAACGATCCTCTCGCACTGGTTCATGCGCACATTGCAACGCCGCCAATGCCGCCCCATCAGCGCAAAGCAGAGATTCCTGAGCGGGTGTCGGCGATTGTGCTAAAGCTAATGGCTAAAAATGCGGAAGATCGCTATCAGAGTGCGCTGGGCATTCAGCATGATTTAGAAAATTGTCTCCATCAGCTGAAGGAAACTGATCGGATTGAACCTTTCGAGCTGGCACAGCAGGATGTGTGCGATCGCTTCCTCATTCCAGAAAAGCTCTATGGCCGCCAAAAAGAAGTCAATGCTTTACTCGCCGCTTTTGAAAAGACCGCCAACGGCAGCGCAGAAATGATGCTGGTGGCCGGATTTTCTGGCATTGGTAAAACGGCTGTGGTCAACGAGGTCCACAAGCCAATTACCCGTCGGCAGGGCTACTTTGTTAAAGGTAAGTTTGATCAGTTTAATCGCAATCTACCCTTGAGCGCATTTGTCCAGGCGCTGCGGGGCTTGATGAAACTGTTGCTCTCAGAGTCAGAAGCTCAGCTGGCTATTTGGCGCGCGCAAATTTTGGCCGCTGTAGGTGATAACGGTCAACTGTTGATCGATGTGATTCCAGAGCTGGCCCACATTATTGGTAAGCATTCACCCGTGGCGAAGCTATCTGGTGCTGCGGCTCAAAATCGATTTAATCGACTGTTTCAAAAGTTTGTGGGTGTCTTTGCTACATCACAGCATCCGCTGGTAGTGTTCTTAGATGATTTGCAATGGGCCGATGCAGCATCTTTGCACTTATTAGAACAATTGCTAGGTCAGCGCGAGCAGGGTTATCTCTTTATCATTGGAGCCTATCGCGACAACGAAGTCTCGGCAGCTCATCCGTTGATGCTGACCCTGAATAAATTGGATGAGAAAAATGTCACGCTCAACACGATTACGCTCGCGCCGCTGAGTCAAGAGAGTTTGAATGAGCTGGTTGCCGATACGCTGCAATGTGCACCTGTAATCTCAACCTCTGTCACCCAGCTCATTTACCAAAAGACAAACGGCAATCCCTTCTTTAGCACCCAGTTTCTAAAGTCTCTACATGAAGATAAACTTATCACCTTTGACTGGGAAACTGGGCTATGGCAATGCGATGTGGTACAGATAAAACAGCTAGCGCTGACCGATGACGTAGTAGACTTTATGGCCGGTCAGCTGCAAAAGTTTACGGAAGAAACACAAACAGCGATTAAGCTAGCAGCCTGTATTGGCAACCAGTTTGACCTCGCAACGCTGGCCATTGTGCATGAACACACCCCTGCGGCCACAGTCACGGCTTTGTGGCCCGCAATTCAGGCCGGACTAATTATTCCGACCAGTGAAGTGTATAAGTTTTATCAGGCGCAGGAAGAAACAGATGAGCCTATTTCCGTTGAAAATCTGACGCTTTCAACCTATCGTTTTTTGCATGATCGAGTGCAGCAGGCGGCTTACTCTCTAATTCCAGAGGGGCAAAAACAAAAGACACATTTCAAGGTGGGCCAGCGGCTGAGTCAAACTCTGTCTACAGAAGAACAGTCTGAAAAACTATTTGAGATTGTCAATCAGCTCAACTTTGGCGAAACGCTCGTGACTGAGCCAATGGAGAAAGAACAGTTAGTTCGCCTCAACTTAGCGGCTGGGCGCAGGGCCAAAATGGCCACAGCCTATAGTGCTGCGGTGGAGTATTTCAGCGTAGGCCGGCGGCTACTGCCTGACAATAGCTGGAAAAGCGCGTACAAGCTGACCTTGGCACTACACGAAGAATTGTCTGAAGTAGCCTACCTAAATGGCGACTTTGAGCAGAGTGCGCAGTTTGCAGCAATGGTCTTAGAACAGGCCACTTCCCTGCTCGATCAGACAAATGTATACGTTACTAAAATTCAGAGCAGCATTGCTCAAGAGAAGCTCACCGAGGCCATTCAAATTGCGCTGCCGCTGCTAACACGGCTCGAGGAGAGTATATATCTACCCGAGTCGCCGACCCCGGCTGACTTTGAAAAAGCCTTTATCGAAACTCAAGCATCCCTAGCGGGGCGTACACCCGCAGCGTTATTGCAGCTGCCAGAGATGCAAGATCCGCGCCAGCTAGCTTTGATGCAAATTCTCGGCAGCATTGCGCCGCCTGCCTATCTGGCAGCGCCAGCCTTAATGCCTTTGATTGATATGAAAATGGTCAATCTATCGGTTAAATATGGCAACACACCAACGTCTGCGTTTGGCTATGCCATGTATGGTTTTTTGCTGTGCGGGGTATTCGATGACATTGAGTCGGGCTATGCCTTTGGGCAGCTCTCGGCGGATTTGGTCGATAAGTTTAATGCCCAGCAAATGCAGGCTAAGGTATTGCTTTTGCTGGGTCACTTTATTAATCTGTGGAAAGAGCCCCTTTATGAGAGTTTACAGCAGCTTCCCAAAGCATTTCAGGCAGGGTTGGCATCCGGCGATTTAGAATTTGCAGGCTATGCGACGGCCTTTTATTGCTACAGTTCTGTTCTATCGGGGAAAGTGCTAGACAAGCTGGACGCCGAGATAGAGGCTTACCAAGAATCGCTCGCGCCGCTTAAGCAAGGTCATGTGTTTCCGCAAGTGCAGCTTGCTAGGCAAGTGATGTTTAATCTGTTGCATCTGACGGATTGTCCCGATCGGATAGCTGGGGATATTTATGATGAGTCGGTCATGGTGCCGCTCCATGAAAAGACAAACAACAGAACGTCGCTGGCGTTTGTATATATTGCTAAGCTACGACTGGCGTATCTTTTTGAGGGCTACGAACAGGCGGCGGTGAATGCGACTAAAGCACGGCCTTATCTCGATGGCGTGATGGGAATGCCCTGCGTGGTCTGGCTCAACTTTTACGAGTCACTGACGCTGTTGGCTCGGTGGTTTCAGGTTGAGAAAAGTGAGCAGCCGGCTGTGCTAGAGCAGATTGATAAGAACCAGGAGAAAATGAAGTTCTGGGCAGATTTTGCACCGATGAATTGGCAGCATCTGTTTGATTTAGTGATGGCAGAGCGCGATCGCGTCTTAGAAAACCGAGCAGATGCCATTGAGCATTATGACCGGGCCATTGCGGGCGCAGTAGAAAACAACTGCTTGCAAGATGAGGCACTCGCCAATGAGTTAACGGCTAAGTTTTACCTAGCGTGGGGCAAACCAAAAGTCGCGCAAGCTTACATGCAGGCAGCCTACTACAGCTATGCCCGCTGGGGGGCTAAGGCCAAGCTAACCCATTTAGAGACGCACTACGGTTTGCTGCTGGGCGAAATCTTGCAACAAAGACAGTTACAACAACCCCATATCACCTCCACTCAAAATCTTTCTTTGAGTTATCAGTCGCCAACCTACAGCACGCAAGCGTCTCGAAGTGCCCCGAGTGAATGGCTTGATTTGACATCTGTAATGAAGGCGGCACAGGCAATTTCTCAAGACATTGAGCTAGAGAAACTGTTGGCAACTTTAATGCAAACGGTAATTACCCAGGCCGGGGCTCAGCGAGGATGGCTGCTGTTGCATCAAGGGAATCAGTGGCAGGTGGTTGTCGGGGGCGATCAGGCTCAGAGCCAGCTTTTACAGGCTCCGCTGGAGCAGTTTTTAGATTTGCCGCAGGGGCTGGTGTATTCGGTGGTGCGATCGCAAGAAACCGCTGTGTTTGATAATTTGACGACGGCCAAGGCATTTGCTGGAGACCGCTATGTGATAGCCCATCAGCCTCGCTCGGTGCTGTGCACGCCCATTAGTCGCCAAGGTGAGCTGATAGGAATTTTGTATTTAGAAAATAATGCAACGGCGGGTGCTTTTACGCGCGATCGCATTGAACTGTTGCAGCTGCTAACCAGTCAGGCAGCCATCTCCATTGAAAATGCCCGACTCTATGAAAAAACAGAAAACTACTCTCAAACCCTAGAAGCCGAAGTCGCTCGTAAGACCGAGGCACTCAATAAAAAGGCACAGGATTTAGAACAGGCCTTAGTCACCCTCAAACAGACCCAGGCCCAGCTGATTCAAACTGAAAAAATGTCTTCCATGGGCCAAATGGTGGCCGGGGTCGCCCACGAGATTAACAACCCGATTAATTTCATTAAGGGCAACCTCAAACACACTCGGCGATATATGGAGGATATTGTTAATCTGCTATCGCTGTATCAACGGGATTATCCTCAGCCGGGCGATAAAATTCAAGAACTAGCAGCAGATCTCGATATTGACTTTTTGGTAGAAGATGCGATGCAGACCTTTGAGTCTATGGCGCTAGGGAGCGATCGCATTCAGCAAATTGTGTTGAGCCTGCGCAATTTCTCACGTCTAGACGAAGCCGAAAAGAAAGCGGTCGATTTACACGAGGGGCTAGAGAGTACTTTAGTCATCGTACAGAGCAAACTGCGAGCCACAGACCAAGCACCTGCGATTCAGCTCGTGAAGGACTATGGCGAGCTGCCAAAAATCAGCTGTTATGCCAGTCAGCTAAACCAAGTCTTTTTGAATATTCTGAATAATGCCATTGATGCCGTTCGAGACGGTACCCTCAGCGAGCAAGTGCCAAAAATTCAAATTACAACAGGGCTGACAGAGCACGGGGCGGTTCGAATTGCGATCGCAAACAACGGCAATCCGATTTCAGCGGAAATTCAGTCTCGCATTTTTGACCCGTTCTTCACAACCAAGGCAGTAGGCAGCGGCGCAGGGCTGGGTCTATTTGTCAGCTACTCAACGATTCAAAACCATCAGGGACAGCTATCAGTATCGTCTTCTGAAGGTACTGAAACAGTTTTTGAGATCATTGTGCCTCAGTAGAGCAATCTGCTGAGACATAAGCCTACGGCAGGCTGCGCCAAGAGTGGATTACCCTGCACTTAGCGCCTCAACTTAGCGCCTTATAGAATCAAAAGGCAACTCCTCAAAAGCAACTCCTCGAAAGCAACTCCTCGAAAGCAATTCCTCGAAAGCAATTCCTCGAAAGCAATTCCTCGAAAGCAACTCCTCGAAAGCTACAGAGGCTGAAGCCAAGGCACAGAGCTATGGTTGATCACATAACGCTGTGGTGAGTGTCCATATCTCAAAACACTACAAAAGGCTGGTGTTCTTCACTGGATAAGCATCTTAATTCGTCAAATACCGTAGCGAATCAGGCAATTTAAATACCATTTTTATTTTTATTGAAATATTTCAAAATAAAAGTGCAGATTGAGGTACATCACTGCCCAAAGTGGGGATTACTCATACTGTGATGTTGTCGCTATGCGTGGAGAAAAATTGATGCGAACTGTCGAAGCCATCCTTGAGATTACAGAAGACGGCAAGCTTGCAATTCAGCTGCCCGAAGAAGTGCCCTCCGGTCGTTACAAAGTCATCTTTGCTTTGAAAAATGCGATTGCACCGATTCGCAGATCCATCGCTGCCTTTGACTACAAAGCCTTTAGAGATGCCTCATAGATAGGACGGCCTAGAAAAGAAAGCCTAGAAAGAAAGCCTAGAAAAAAAGCCTAGAAAAGAAAGCCTAAACGAGAAGGTACAGAGAGGAGCCCTAAAAAGGGCATACCAAAGAGGGCACAGCGGCATTAAGGACAAATTTCGCGCAGCTCGCCAGCGTCTTCACCACGATTGCAAATAACGCCTTCAGAAGCGATCGCACGACCTCTCACCGCCGTTACCCGATGCACCACGGCCCGGATACTGTCATCGCTGACACGCTCAATCCATTGAGCGCTATAGCCATCGCCATTCCCAATGTAGTTATCGACTTGCACCTCCACCCATGGCCTTTCGTCACTGATGCCCTCCGGCATTTCAGGCTGACGCCATTGGCTTTGCGCGCCATCTCCCACCAGCCAGCCAGCCTGCTTTGCCAGGCCCCTGACCAAGTCGTACAGCACTTCTGAGTCTGCACCATTACTCGCCCAAGGGGCGGATTCGAGAGTAACCTCAACACTACTAGCCGACTGCTCAAATTCGCTAGGGACATACAGCGCACCACAGCTCGTATCAAAGGCACAGGCAGGCGCTGGACTGTCGACAGGCAGCTGTCCTAGCTGAGTTTCTTCGGCCAAGAAATCAGCGGCAATACCCATGATAGGAAAAAAGGTGAGCTGAAAGGTCTCATGTGGATCGCTGTTGTTCAAGCTGGGCTCTACATTTTCGGCTCCGTAGCTGCTCACCAAGTCATCGTACAGAGCAGGAGATAGATTGAAGTGCTCCATGTTTACCTGATAGGTAAAGCCATCAGGCTCACCCGTGTCCTGTGGGTATAGCCGCAAACGAACACGCCAAGCCTCCTGATCGGGTACGCCACCGAGCCGAGCAGCATATTCTAATGGCCCCATTTGCTGAAAGTAGGACAGCGCGCTTTCGCTTAGGCTATCAATACCCTCTGGTGGTACAGCCTGCAGCGCTGGCTGCTGGGGATCTATCTGTTTGCTGCCTACCTGTTCATTAGCTGTTGATTCGGAGATTACAGGTTCGGAGATTAATAGTGCAGGCTCAGTATCAGTTGACGCTCCGTCTAATTGCTTAGACGTCTGTCCAGAAACCTGCCCAGAGGCCTGTCTGCCACTTTGAGGACTCGGCGATCCACACGAGAGCAACAAAAAACACAGCAGCATCGCACCGCTCCACCGATTATGCCGACTCCTTTTTGTATTGCTCATTTGACTTGTCATTATGTACCTCTTGTGGATCACAAAACTATATCAGCGCTCTTTTCGATAATTCTGCACGTATTGACTGCTTTAAACGACGTTTTCTCCCTTTCCCCGGACGTTCTGTAGTATTGTTAACCTTTGTGAAGCAATTCTTAAGCAAAATTGAAGTAGATACACCAAAGTGTTTCTCTTTATGGCTCAAGGTTGCCTCTGTCGTGATGATCAACAGGTAATACGTGCAGCTAAGTACTCGACCGATTCTTTCCTCAGATTCCCCTAAGCCGCAGAGAGATCTTCCCTTTACGCTCAAAGATCTCAAAGATGCAATTCCCGACTATTGCTTTGAGCCATCTACGATGCGCTCTTTGTCCTATCTCTTTTTAGACTTAGGCATTGTTGCCGCTCTATATGCACTGGCCTACAGCATCAACTCTTGGTTGTTCTTTCCGCTTTTTTGGTTTGCACAGGGCACGATGTTTTGGGCTTTGTTTGTTGTCGGTCATGACTGTGGCCACGGCTCATTTTCTAAGCACAAATGGTTAAACAACTTCGTTGGCCACCTTACTCACACACCCATTTTGGTGCCATACCATGGCTGGCGCATTAGCCACCGCACGCACCATGCCAATACCGGCAATATTGATACTGATGAGAGCTGGTATCCCATCTCTGAGCAGACTTACGATGAAATGGATGCAGGCGCAAAATTTTTGCGATTTACGTTCTTCTTGTTTGCCTATCCTTTCTATCTATTTTTCCGCTCTCCCGGTCGTCAAGGGTCTCACTTTTTGCCTAGTAGCCCCTTATTCCGTCCTTCTGAAAAGTGGGATGTGATTACGAGTACTACCTGTATTGCATTGTTTGTTGGTTTTCTCGCTTGGTTGGGCTTTACGGCTGGTCCGCTGTTCTTGTTTAACTACTACATCATGCCTTACCTGGTATTCGTAGTTTGGCTAGACTTGGTGACATTTTTGCACCATACCGACCCTGAGATTCCGTGGTATCGCAATGACAGCTGGTACTTCCTAAAGGGTGCGATCTCCACCATCGACTACGATTACGGCATCTTTAACAACATTCATCACAACATTGGTACTCATGTGGCACACCACATCTTTTTGGGGATGCCTCACTACTACCTAAAGGACGCGACCGAGGCAATTAAGCCGATTTTAGGAGACTATTACCGCGTATCGAAAGACTCGGTATGGACTAGCTTCTGGCGCTCCGCAAAAGAATGTATTTTTGTACCGAATGAAGGACAGAAAATTTACTACACAAAGAAGCCATCTTCGTAGATTGCTCATTAGCATCTAAGCTAGTCAGACTTTTTTAACCTGTAATGAATTTATGCCTGCTTGACGCTGTGCTGATTTGTTACGGGTTACTTTTTTGTTAACTTGTACTATATGACTCTGCGCATATTTATGATTGTAATGACCTGACCTGGACGCTACCGCCTCCAACAGCATTAATTTGCAGCTGGTATCCATAAAGCAGTGCCATCCCTATCAGTGGCTCTGTTTCTGACTCGGCAACATAAATTTCGCGATACTGACCGTCCCAAATTACGGTTACAGTACACAAGTCAAATAGGGTTTCACTGCCATCACCTAGCGTTGCAATATTAGAAGCACTCCATGGCAACTCTAGAGTGGCAATCGTTGCAGACAGTAGAGATAAAAGTCCACTAAACCCAGTGTCGATTATCGTGTCGATTAGTTCTGGTTTTCCTTTTGAATTGCTGATCGCAAGAGGAAGTGTTGTCTCACGGCGTGAGGTTACGACTCCGTAAAGCATCAGTTCTGCTTCAGACTCCGGGCACCGAAATGGTCAACAGCGCGGTGCCCAATCCGAATGATCCAAGGCTGAGCATCAGCTCTTCGCTCAAATAGTCGATTAATGGCAGGAACAACGTTCTCATCGGCTTCAAAAGAACCTGTTTCGATATCAATCGCTACGATTTTTCCTGTGTTGTTGACTTCAGCCTGCTGCCGAATACTCGACTCATAGAGGGCTTGCCCTCTCTCTGCCATTTCTTCTTTGCTATGGCGACGTTGACGGACTGCCATAGATCTAAGCCTCTCGTGGGGCTTTTTCATTCTATTTCGATTTATCGAAAAGCGATTTTCAGTATCGTGACTGGCGTATTTACCAGTGCCCGTCAGCTAGCCCGAAGCATTTCTATTGTCATAATTTGCGCCATTCTGGAATCTGTCCTTGTTTATTTGAAGATGCGACAGAATGCCCCTATGCTAGCGGGCAATGAGAAGTGTGTGATTATGCGTCTTCCGATTTGGCTTGATTTGACATCGCAGCAGGTTCAACTTCACTTGATGGAGGGGCTGGATCAGTGGGTTCGTCTGGGTTTGTTGTCAGACGAGCAGGTGAAATCGCTGGCAGATAGACTGAGTGAGCCTGTACCGGAAAGGGTTGAGGCAGTTAGCCCAGCTGCTGGCACCGTAAAAGAAAACGTATCTGTAGGTGCTGGTGGGGTTGCCTCCACAGATGTGGTTGAGGAAGCACTTGATAAATCGGCTGTGCCCGTCACGGTAAACCAAAAGCCCAGCTGGGTAGCACAGGCGTTGGGCTCACTGATTGAAGAGATTAGCGTGCTATGGCTCCTATTTTTAGGGGTCTTTTTAGTCGTTGTCTCGTCGGGTGTGCTAGCGGCGAGTCAGTGGGACTCGTTTTCGGTGGTAGGGCAGTATTTGGTGCTGTTTGGCTATACGCTGGCATTTTGGGGGGTGAGCGTATGGGCGCAGCGTAAGGAGAATTTACAGAGTACAGGGCGAATGCTGTCGCTGACGACGCTGCTGCTAATTCCGGTGAACTTTTGGATGATGGATCGGGTGGGCGTGCTAGCTGGGCCGGTGGGTCTTGGGGCGGCCGCGATCGCGGCCATAATCCTCACCCTCATGCCACTGGGCCTTTCTGCCACCTGGATGCCAAGACGAATCAACCGAGTCAACTTAGTCGCGCTGAGCTGGCTGCATTGGGGATGGGGCTGGGCAATATGGCCTGTGATAGCCACCTACATTGGCACAGTAGGCACGGCTGCCAATCTAACCTATCAAGATCGGCAAAGCGATCTTCAGACGACGAAGACTGATGCAACATCAGAAGAACAGACATCAGAAGAACAGCTATCAGAAGAACGAGTATTAGAAGAGCAAGTATTAGAAAAGCAACCTAGACTACTGTCTTTCGATGTACTAGCTGTTGCACTAACCCTTTTAGTACTTTTGGTGCGCAGTTTGTTTATTGAGCAGGTGCCTCCGGAGCAACTAGGGCTGGCAGCGGGGCTATGTGGCTGGCTACTGGTATGGCTAACGCGAAACAAACCGAGCCCTGTAAACTGGGCATCTGTTGGCTATGGATTACTCATATTAGGCTGGGCTGCGTCGGTGAGACAGTCGCCACCTTTACAGGCGATCGCAGTGAGCGGATTGGGCCTCAGTTTGTTATTTATGCGTCTGCGACAAACCTGGGAAAAAGGTTATCTAGTCGCTTTGCTAGCGGTGGGTCTACAGGCCTATGGGCTGGTGTGGTCTGTGGTACCGACGACGGTGCGCGATCGCATTGTCGCTCTACTCACCACTTGGTTTGCCATTGGCCCCATTGAACCTATTGACTGGGCCAGTGTCGGCTTTTTTCCTTACTTGCTGGGCTTACTCGCTTTTGCCTTTTACTTACGCCGCCAGCAGCAAAGCACCCTAGCAGTACTGACCGAAAAGATTGCGTTGGGCTTTGGCATTTTGTTGGCACTAGTCAGCCTAGGCAACAACTTTACGGCAGCGGTGAATCTAACGCTATCTACGGTGACCTTGATTTGGCTGCTGACTAACCGACGGGCTTTGCCCAAGAGTTTGCTATCGCTCACCCACGGCGCTGGACTCGCTGCGATCGCGAGCTGGATTCACTATTTTGTCCCTGACCTGAGTGCGTTGAGCTGGGGCACGATTGTCTTGGGAGTTGGCATTGCAGAGCTGTTGTACCATCCATTTTTGCGGAGTCAATATCTAAAGCTCAATACTTGGGTAGCGGGGCTTTTGCTCTTATCCCTTAGCTATTTCATATTGTTGATAGAGCTGATTGAGCGTTGGGAGAGTGCGCCTGTTTGGCTGTGGTTGAGCGTGCCGATTGTGCTGACGTTTATTACGCATCATCGTAGGGCGCTTTATCCCGAGGCGGCAGGTCAGCTAGCGCTGGTGGCGGTGTTTATGCAGGTGCCGTGGTTGTTGGACAGGCCGATTGATTCGTGGGTTGCGATCGCAACGTTTGCAATAGGCTTTATCAGCACCGGCTTAAATAGCAGCATTTGGCGTAGCTACTGGGCCAGCTTTTTTACCGTGGGCTTTGGGCTGTTGCTGGCACATACAGTGCTCTGGCGCGGGCTGGTTTCAAATATGACCAACGGCAATGGGCGAATGCTTATTTTTGCCGCGATTATGACGTGGTCCCTATGGTTATTAAACCGAGGACTGCGACAGCGCTCTGATGAAATGGGTGTGCTCTACATCAAGGCGACAAAACAGTGGGGCGCTTTGTTTTTTCTATCCCTATTGTGCTACGGAGCTTTAATCACAGCAATTTGCTTGGCATTTCCAGAGGCAATCCCGGAGAGAGTAGGCTATCTCAACTATGTTGTTGTGGCAATGATTTTGCTGGTTGCGGCGTTGGTAGAGTACATTCGCGATCGCCCAATGGAGTGGCGGTACTGGAGCTTAGGCTGGACGGGTGCGGTTGCCGTTATGCTCGCTTTGATAACGAAGGGTGTAGCGAATGCACAAGTCGGTATTGTGATGATTGCTTTAGGATTTGTAGGGCACATCATGGGCGATGTCTGGGCAATGAGACGACCCGTTAGTCAGGTTAACTGGCGCACCAGTTGGCATGGTATTCCATTGGTATTTGCAGCTTTAGGTTGGCTGCTGGGTCATGACTTTTATGCAGCAGATACGGGGCTCTATACGATGGCCGCTGGACTGTTGTGCTTAGGAATAGGCCGCCGAGAGTCTCGATTAAAACTGTTTAGCTATCTTGGATTGTTTGGGCTAACAGCAGGTGCCTATGAGCTGCTGATTTACAAGCTGATGCAGGCAAGCGGTGGCAATCCGGGAGATGGCTTTACGCTGCTGGCGATGCTGGCGCTGGTGCTAACGATGCTGTATCGCTGGCTTGGCCGTTGGGTGCATGGTTATCTTAGACTCTCTTTTAATGCTTTGCAGGTGGCGAATCATGGTCATTGGCTGCTGGGGAGTATTTTATGCGCGATCGCACCTTTTCTCTCACTCAGCCAGCCCAGAGGTATCACGCTATGGACAGTAACGACGCTGCTGTTTTGCGGCTATGCGCTCAGCGTGGGCAACCGTCGCTGGACGCCAATGCCAGTGGTGCTAGATCATGAAGAATGGACGACCTTAGGCATTGTGGGTGGTTTGCTGTGCTTTGCGCACAATCGGTATGTTTGGTTTCCCGATCAGACAGGCCTTTTGACCTGGAGTAGTGCGATCGCCTGCGGTATCGGCTTTGTTCTTTATTGTTTGCCTTGGTCTCGGCTAGGCTGGGATAAGAGTTGGCAGCGGCTGGGCCTTTGGCTACCGCTGATAATTTTGACCATGACGACTAGCCTTGTGCAAACCCAAGGATTGTTAATCATTGCGGCGTTTTACGCTTGGATGGCAAAGCAGACGAGCCGCATTCGACTTAGCTATTTGAGCGTATTGTTGTTTGATGTGGCGCTGATTGATTATTTAGATGGGCGTGGCTGGCTCAGTACGCTGATTTTAAGTGTGATTGCTGGACTCTCTATTTTGTATGTGGCAGAGGTAGAGCCCTATCTGACAGCGCAGCCGCAGCGGCAGCAGCGACATTGGTTGCGAATACTAGCAAGCGGGTTGGTCGGCGTCACTGCGCTCTATCAAACAGAAGTTTCTACGCCGCTGCTGGCCTATGCGGCACTGGCTGTGGGTATTGGAATTATCTTGATCTTTACGGGCTTGATTTTGAAGGTACGTGCTTACCTATATGTCGGTACAGCGACCTTCGTATTACAGATTTTGAGAGTGCTGTGGCTGTTTATCAGTGCAAATTCTTTATTGCTTTGGGCAGTGGGTATTGTGTTGGGTCTGTTGTTTATTTGGGTGGCAGCTACGTTCGAATCCAGGCGATCGCAGGTCGGATCACAGCTCTCTTCTTGGACAGCTGCTTTAGACGATTGGGAATAGCTGAGCGGGCCTCTCTCCAAGATTCAGCCTAAATATGCCGCTACGATATATTGCTGCCTGGATTCACGCAGGATGCGCGTAAAAAAAGAAACAGTTGCCTGAGTGCTTTTAGCAATGCTGATGGCTCTTTGTAAAAAGTAGACTGTGCAAAGATAGCGCCGCTGGCAGCCTATCCGCCTTTCCTATTTACATATCTCTTCAATGTCTGACCAAACAGCGACTAGAAACCATTCCAACGCTAATGTCAATCAAGCACCCTCTGGTGAAAATGACGACTTGGAATCAATCTTTGGCAAAGCCGAAGATCCGATGGCAGCAGACGTGTGGGACCTAGAAGCTGATTTAGAAGCCTCATTTTCTCAAGCTGACGAACCCAAAAAGGAAAAGCCCGCAGCAAACGAGAAAACTGCTGAAGCAGTAGAGCCTAACGCACAGAAGGTAATCGCGGTAGAAAACGTAGCTACGGCAGCAGAGAATAAAGTAGTAGATGCATCCGCCGCTGCTGTAGAGCCAGCGACCGTCGCAGCACCAGCTGCTGTTGCAGAAGAGCCAGTTGCGGTAGACCCTAAAAGTACGATGGCAGCATCAGAACAAACTGAAACTATCGTTGAGAACATAGAGCCAAAAGGGCAAGAAGAAAAAACAGAAGAAGACGCCATCCATGGATGGGAAAAAATAAAAGAAATTGCTCAGCAAGTTGTTGAACAAAAGCACGAAGTCAAAGAAAGCGTCAGGACGCTGATAGGTTGGTTTGGTGCAAGGCGGCGAGGTAGCTATGTTATTGGATGCATTCAGCGAGAGCTAGAAAAAGGAAAAATTAAAACTGAACCTGACTTTGCAGACGCCTACATCGATACGGTGGTTCGCTTTGTCCCGGTGGATCAGGCCTCTGCGATATCCGCAGATGAGTTTCACGATCCGACTTTTCGCATTAGCCAGCTGTCCTCAGCCGATATGACACTCACAGAGTCGAGCATCAAAGAGGCCACAATGCTGGTGTCGATCAGTCCAGATGCCAGCGTCAAAGAGGCGGTAACGCTAATGATGATGCATGACTTTTCACAGCTGCCTGTGATGACCTCCCCCAGAGAAGTCAAGGGCGTAATTAGCTGGGAGTCTATCGGTAAGCACGCTGCCCTTAGCAACAATTGTAAGCAGGTCAAAGACTGTATGGTCAAAACGGTACCAGAGGTCAGATCTGACTCATCTATGTTTTCTGCAATTGAGCTAATTGTGAGACATGGGTTTGTGCTGGTACGCCAGCAAAACAAAGTGGTCTCTGGAATTGTAACGACCACTGATTTAAGTTTGCAGTTTCGTCAGCTGGCAGAGCCTTTCTTGCTGGTGGGTGAGATTGAAAACTACATTCGGTTCCTGATCGAATATAAGTTTTCTCTGGCCCAGCTTCAAACTGCTAGAGATCCTCGCGATGCCCGTTCAATGAAGGGAGTTGCCGATCTCAGCTTTGGTGAATACGTTCGCCTGCTCGAAAATCCAGAAAACTGGGAGATTTTGGATATTCCCGTTGATAGAACAATCTTTGTAAAACGCTTAGACAGAATTCGAGAGTTGAGAAACGAAATCATGCACTTCGATCCCGATCCGTTTGATCCTCAAGACTTAGAAACTCTGCGTCTTTTTGCGAATTTCATTCGTACTATCTATATCAATAAAAAAGCTCAATAGTAATAGCAACAGGAAATAATCGTTAGATACGCATCATCAACTGCACAGACGAGGCGATGGATATCATCGATGTGCCTAGCTCAGAATCCTGACGAACTTTCTCGTCAGGATTTTGGTTTTTCAATACCTTCAAAGGGTGTGTTCATAGTTTCTTTGATTAGCCTGTTTGTCCTCTTATATAGCAAAGCGCGGAATGCACTCCGCGCTTTGCTACTCACTTAGCTTTATAGAACGAGGGCTGTAGCCTTTAACTGGCAATGCAAAGCGCCATAGCAAATGCGCGTAGGCGATAGCTTTCTCTTAGAGTACACGTCCGCGCTTTGCTATAAATAGGGCCGCTACCTAAGTCGCGCGGCACTTAGGGACGTGCGCTTAAATAATGTACCGACGACTTTGGCTTTCTGAGCCCTCATCCCCAACCCTTTAAAGACACAATTTAGTGACACCTTGGTGGTATTAATGCGTTTTCCCGAGGGGAGAAGAGAGACAGATCTGAAGTCCCTCTCCCCACTCTGCGAGAAGAGCAAGCTCTACGGGAGAGAGATTTAGGGTGAGGGCGAAGCGGTAAGTTATTCGTTTGCGGGTCCCTTAGGTAGCGGCCTTAGATGTTTTCCTAGAAGCCTCAGGTGCCTACAGTGTCAATGAAGTTACTAGTTCTTGCTGGAGATGCAAATGGGTGGTGACTGCCAAATGGGAGATTGTCTAGCTGCATTTTGTAAATGCGATCGCGTCCATCTCTCTTAGCTTTGTACAGGGCCTTATCCACCATCGAAATCCATCCATCCTGGCTGCCGCCCCACTCAGGAATTGCACCGACACCACCTGTAACCGTCACGTTAATAGTATTGCCTTCATAGGCAATGCCAAACTGCTTGAGCGCCAGGCGAATCTGGTTGGCTCGCTGATTAGCTTCATCTAGGTTCATGCCAGGCAGGGCCAAGATGAACTCTTCTCCACCATAACGGCACGCAATATCGCTAGTGCGAATGTGATTGCGCATAATGTCACTAAAGACTTCTAAAACGCGATCGCCCGCCTGGTGGCCGTAGGTGTCGTTTACATGCTTGAAGTTGTCCAGGTCTAGCAAAATGATGGCCAACGGAGTGACAGCTCGCTTTGCTTTAGAAAATTCTGCCGAGAGGGCTTCCTCAAAGTATCGACGATTGAACAGTCCAGTAAGGCTATCGCGCACGGCCTGTTCTTTTAGTTTGAACTGTAGCGATTCAATTTTTCTTAGGCGCTCATCTAATAAATCGTTTGTTTTTTTCAGCTCTAGCTGCGTACGGCGCTGAATGTTGACCGTTTGGCGTAGGTCGCTCTGGGCTTGGTATACGTCAGTCACGTCACGGATTACCAGCAGCTTGCCATTGGGTCTTTGATTGTGGTCGCACAGGATCGTCATGCGTAGATCAATGTGCAAAGGTGGCTGCTGGCAGATACTGATCAGCAGTTCCGTATTATCTTGCTTTTGACAGTGCTGTAGCAGCGTAGGCCATTTACTCAGTACTCTGATGACCGGCTCACCTAGGCACTGCGTTCTAGAAAAGAGACCGGCAACTTCTTTGGCTTTTAGCTCGGTTGCGCTAGTGGTCCTATTGGCAAATTGCCAAGCGGCAGGGTTGATATCAATAATGCGATCGCTGGTATCGAGCACAATCACACCATCTGTAATCTTTTCGATCAGCGTATCGCGGGCAATAGGCAACAAATCAAATAGGCGAAAGCGAAACAAACTCGTAAAGTACACAATGCCTGTAAACAAAAAGCTCATGGGCAGGAGACTAACGCCAGGAGGTACTAGCTCAAACACATACAGCGTACCGACAATCACAGGTGGCAAGGTGCTGATAATGACCACCATGGCCTGTTGTTTGTATATCTTGTTTAGTCTGAGTGCTTTGCGCGCAACCAGCAGTGAGCCGCTGATGACATACACATAAAACCAAGCGGCTAGCCATATATAGCCAGGCCCATTGCGAAAGATCAGCGCGTGAGAGTTTGCAATGGGCTCAATGCTAGTCCAAACCTGATGATGCCAGCTGTTTGTGAGCACCAGCGCTATGTTGAAAACGGGCATGACCCAAACGAGGCTGCGACGCTGAGCCGTTAGCCACTGTCGGCGGTGAGTGAAGTGCAGCGTAAAAATAAAGAAGAGGGTGGTGACCACACTCGAAATGACGGCCTCCATCTGGGCCCAGAAAATAGTGCTGCTAGTAGAGAGAGACGCGGTTCCCATGGCACCTGCGCTGGCATAGGCAGCGATCGCAACCATTAGCCAAGTAAAGGGTCTAGTGGCAGGCGCTTCTGCCCGGCGGATCCAGGCGATAAAAGCAACACAGCCAGAGATTACTGTCGTTAGGCACAGGATTGCAAAGTAAGGATTTTCGCGCAGCAGCATAGGTAGGGCACCATCAAAAAGTCAGGCCATTGGGTCTACGAATAGAGTTCTTTCTCTACAGAAGACCTTTTTGCCAGGATGCCCATATCTCTAAATATGACCGCTAAATCAGCCATAAACCAAGCAAAAGCACGGTGAAGGTAGCGCTGCTGTTTTCTAGCTTGGCTGTTTGTGCGTAAAAAGTCTGGCACCGCTGGTATAAAACAAACGTTTCCTGATTCTACTGTTTGCGAGTAATGCAGCTGCTGTCGAATTAGTTAGGACGTTACGCTCAAAGCGTTTAGTGTCAGTTTAGTGTCAACAGCTAACTCAACTAGCCAAGTAAAAATGCATCCTTACTTGGCTATAGCCTCAACGAGCTGGCAGCTTTTCTCCTCGAATGGAGAGATCTAGCAGCTGCATGGGATGCATGAGAGAGACGGTTTCTCCCTGTTTTTCGAGAGATTGTTTTATCTGTAGCGAACAGCCAGGGTTTGATGAGGCAATAAGGCCCGCACCCGTTTTGACGAGATTTTTGGCTTTCATTTGGCCGAGTTCTTCAGCAATCTCGGGCTGCAGCATGTTGTAGACGCCAGCGCTACCACAACAAAGGGCAGCATCCATGGGTTCACGCAGGGTGACGCCTGGAATTTGCTTGAGTAAGTCTCGGGGCTGACGGCTGATTTTTTGGCCATGCAGTAGGTGGCAGGCGTCTTGGTAAACCATTTTTAAGGGTTCGTCCTGTAGTGGATGTAGCGGTGCGGTAAGGCCGATTTCTGCGAGGAATTCTTGGACGTCGCGGACTTTGGCGGAAAAGGCTTTGGCGCGATCGCAATACTCCAGATCATCGGCTAAAATATGGCCGTATTCTTTCAACGTGTGCCCACAGCCTGCCGCGTTAATGATGACATAATCGACTTCTGTACCCTCAAAGCTATCGATCATTTGCCTTGCCAACGCTTGCGCCTGCTCAGTTTCACCCTGGTGTTCAGGCAGCGCAGAACAACATCCCTGGGAACGCGGCACCACAATCTCACATCCATTGGCGCTGAGTACGCGGGCTGTTGCTTCATTGACCCCTGAAAAGAAAACACGCTGTACGCAGCCAAGAATCATACCCACTCGATAACGCTGGATGCCTTTGGCTGAGATTCGTTCAGGCAAATTATCAGAAAAGCAGCTAGTGGTTACAGGAGGCAATAAACTCTCCATCGCCGCTAAATTAGGAGAGACTTTTTTGAGTAGGCCAGAAGACTGAACCAACTTGGAAATCCCTAGCTTTTGGTATAGCGCCAGGGGGGTAAGCAGCAGACGAATGCGATCTGGATAAGGGAAAAGAGAGAAAATAAGTTGACGAAGTACCTGCTGTGGCCAAGGGCGAGTGTGGTTGCGCTGAATTTGGGGACGAACGTCAGCGATGAGCCTGTCGTATTGAACGCCGGAGGGGCAGGCGGTGGTGCAGGCGAGGCATCCCAGGCAGCTGTCGAAATGTTTTACAGAGGTAGGAGAGAGAGGGGCTTCGCCTTTGTTAATGGCATCCATAAGGTAGATGCGGCCCCGAGGGGAGTCGTTTTCTTTACCGAGGACTCGGTAGCTAGGGCAGGTAGGCAGACAAAAGCCGCAGTGCACACAGGCATCTATGAGAGATTGCTCTGGAGGCTGAGTGCCATCGAAGGAGAGAACTAAGCTGCCGTGGGAGGGCGTTTCTATATTAGAGGCTAAGGCGGTGTCGAGTTTGAGCGTTTCTTTAGCAGGGTTATTGGCGGTTGGCATGGGCTCGGGGGCAGAGAATCCTCGGCCTTTAGCTTACCGCGCAGCGGTGGCCTTATGGTTGCGGTATCAGCCAGCAGATGTATCGAGCAGATATTCAGCAGATATTGAGTGCATCCGCTGGCTGAGGGTGCGTTTATGCGTCGCCGCGCTTACGCTTTAGGGCGGTGCCTGTGGCTGCAACTGCGGCGATGAGGCCGAGAACAGTGCCGGGCTCCGGAACAACCTGATAGATGGCTGTTGTGCCGCTGATTTCGTTGGTGGTCACGAGCAGTGGATTGCCGGTGGGACTATCGTTTTGGTCGATATATAAGATGCCTTCTGGACTGATATCTTCGGGCAGGTTTGGCGAGTAGCTAACAAAGCTCGCTGCTTCGGGGTTGGTGACGTCGTAAATCATGACGCCGCCGACGCGCTCTAGGCCAACGAAGGCGAGGACTTTTTCACCAAAGCGACCGATGGTGACGCCTTCTGGCTCGGGGCCTTTACTATCGCTACGACTATCGAACTCGTCTGGATCGTTGTCTTGACCGTTAAATAGCTCTGGAACAACTTGAGCGGTGATTTGCTCGAAGTCGTCGCCACTGTCGAAAACTTGGGTGCCATCTGACTTATAGATGGAGAAGGAACGACCCCCGTAAGCGACGATTTGGTCGATGTCGCCGTCGCCATCGGTATCGCCGTCGATGGAGGAGATGTTGAGACGGCCTAGGGCCTCGTCTTCAAGTAGGGCGGGGTCGATGCTAGGGTCTAGCTCGATACCATTGCGGCCAAAGGAGGTGACTTCGTCGAGGTTTTTGAGGCGGATAGCATCACCGCGCTCGTCTTCGTCGGCGTCGCCTCGGTCGTCGCCTTCGTTGGCGGTGACGATGTAGGTTTCACCATCGACGGTGTAGCTGGCGATCGCATCGGGCATGTACAGACCTTTAACGGGCTGTGGCTGGATGTTGATGGCGTCGTCTCTATCGCTGGCGTCTAGGCCGCTTTGGCTATAGTCTTTGAGCCCTAAGCCAAAAATGTCTATAAATTCGCTGTTTTCTACATCGAGTACGCCGATGGCGTTGGCTTCTTGGAGCGCAACGTAGGCTCGGCTGCCGTCTTCTGAAATGGTGATGTATTCGGGCTCTAGGTCTTGGGCAACGGTGAGGCTGCTACCCACTTCTGGGAATAACCGAACGCCGTTGGCCCGCAGAGCACTTTCTTGGCCGTTGAAGGCTTGGAAACCTGCTGTTTTGACGGTGGCACGTTGGATGCCGTTGGCTAGGTCAATGATGCTGACGGAGCCTTCTGGATCGATGCCATCGTCGGGTTCGCCTTCGTTGGCGACGAGGAGTTTGAGGCCGTCGCTGGTGAAGGTGAGCATGTCTGGCAGGCTGCCGACGGTGACCTGGTTGAGGAAGGAGCCGGTGTTGTCAAAGAAGGCGACGGAACCCATGTCTGTAACTGGATCGGCTTCTAGGGCGGCGGCGAGGATGCTGTTGCCGAAGGCAACGCTGTTGATGCCTGCACCATATGGGGTTAGGTCGATGGTGCTGTTTAAAGTTGGGGTAGTGGGGTCTAGGATGCTGACAAGATCGATGGTGTTGTCGCTGGAGTTGGTGATGGCGAGCTGGTTGGAGGCTGGGTCAAAGGCGCCAATTTCGGCGGAGTCTTCGCCGCGTCCGCTGTCGAAGCGGCCTTGAAAGTTTAGGGTGACGGCGGACGCGGGGGCGGCGATCGCGCTAACTAATACAAGGGCGGGGAGGAGCGATCTCAGGTGATGTAGGAGTGCCATGGGAGCTGGTAAAAAATTGAATGGGTGAGCTGTTTAGACGCTGAGTACGACTGCCAGGGGATTACCGAAGGGGCCGTAGCGCAGGGCCACAGATGCACATCACTTGGGGTCAGTAATGACCTATATGACCCTATGGGATGCCTGATTTTTGAAAGTTAAGACCAGGTAAAAATGAAAGTGGTTTCAAGGAGTCTTTATGGGGGCTTACGGGAAGTTTATGAAGTTTGGTGGGTGGAAAATGCTGACGTTTACTGACTTTTTGTCGGACTTTTTCCGACTGTTTTTTTGAGGGGATTTTTGGATAGTTGAATAAGGGTGCAGAAAGAAGGGGGCAAAAAGAAGAGATAAAAGGCAAGAGGCAAGAGATAAAAGGCAAGAGGCAAGAGGCAAAGCGCAAGGCGCGGCAAGATCGGGGATTTCCTCCCCGCCCCCCTCCTTTGCTTGGCGGCTTTAAATGCTGCTTGGGGGCCCAGGCTCCCCCAAACCCCCCGAAAGGTATTTTCGACTGGGCGTTTTCAAAGATCGTCTTAGTTAGGGCGTCGATTATTGCTGAGCAAATTGCACTTTTGCTACGTTTTCACCTTACGACCCGAAGACAGTCTGTGCTCTTTGCTTCACGGCCTGAAGTAACTCTCCTCTCGGGAGGAGTACCCGCAGGGGGAGGTGGGTCGGCAGCCCAACTCTTCCATCCGGAATCATATTTGCTGTAGCTGTAGCTCTCCTCAATATCTTTATCGCTTTATCTAAACGCACGCCCAAATTCCTATGAATCAAGATTCTCTAAAAGTCAGACCTAAGCGCGGAAACCTCAATCACTTCTCGGTATTGATTAGCCTACTGCGCGATCGCAGAACCTTTCTTGAAGAAGTACGTGGCGAAACAAAACTAGAAAGCAAAATAGTCTCCTTACTCTTTGCTAGCAGCTTCTTCTTTGCTATTTATGGAGCCATCATTGGTTCTTATGGTGGTGGTTTACAGATCATCTCCTCAGCAATTAAGCTGCCGGCGCTCTACTTGATTACGCTCATTATTTGCGTGCCGACGCTGTATTTTTTCGACATTCTCTTTGGCTCTAAGCTCAGCTTTAAGCAGTACATCACAATGTCGCTGACGTCGGTTTCGGTGATTAGCGTTTTGCTCTTTAGCTTTGCGCCGGTTGTTCTGTTCTTTCTTATTTCGGTTAAGGGGTACAACTTCTTTTTATTGCTAAATGTGCTGGTCATGGCGCTGACCGGATGTGTCGGGGTGCGTCTGTTTTATAAGGGCATGGTGGATATGGCAGGGCCAGATGGCTTTGAGCAAAAGCTGCGGCTCAGACTGCTGCGCGGTTGGGTCTTTTTGTATGGGCTGGTGGGCTCTCAGCTGGGCTGGACGCTGCGGCCTTTTGTGGGCGCTGAGGGTGAGCCTTTCCAAATTTTTCGCCCGGAAATCGATGGCAATTTCTATGCGCAGGTCATTCGCTCTATCGGTTCAATGCTGGGAATCCACTAGCCACTAGCCACAGAACTTATGACAAATCTAGATAATTTGAGAATTACCCATCGCGATCTCGATAGGCTAACAGGCCTAGATATCAGCGAGGTTGCGATGGGATGGGCCTATCGGCAGACGGCTTTTCATCGTTCGCAGCGGCTGGCCTTATTGGGTGAGCAACTGCTGACGACTGGGGTGGCGCTAATTTTTTGCTTGCCTATCACGCTGCTGCTGATTCGCGCTATCAGTGGCGACAGTCAGCAGGTGGTGTGGGCCTGGGTGCCCATAGGAGTTGTGGGTGCGATCGCACTCTCTATCGCCTGGACAGTCTACCGCTGGCGTGAAGGCAAACGCCTCATCACGCTAAGTCATCTACTCGATGACATCGACCGTTTTAACGAAATGGTCTCTGCCGTAGAAATTTTAGAAGAACTGGGCGCAGCCAAAAGCAATCGCCTAAACCTAGAAAATAAACAGGAGGTCATTGAAGCACTACACCTAACCCGCGAGAGCTTAATTTGCGGGTTGATGACAGAAAAAGTCATGCGCCGACATCAGCAATTTATCGCTAGGCGACAAGAAACGTTCTCTAGCATCGAGCGGAACTTAGCAACCTTGCAGATGCTACAGGTGAGCGACGAAGCTAATGAGTATGGCCGCCTGCTCAACGAAGCAATCCAAATCGGCACCAGCGTCCACGCTGAGTTCAACCGACTTCAGACAGACAAACAGTAATCACTCACTTAAACTACGTGGATCGAGGACATCTCTGAGCCCATCACCTAGCAAATTGAATGAGAGAACCGTAATCACAACCAGCGCCGCAGGCGGCCAAACCAACCAAGGATTAAGCACTAGCACAGAAGCATTTGTCCCGGCAGAGAGCATGTTGCCCCAGGACGGATCGGGCTCCTGAATGCCGAGACCAATCAGGCTCAGCACTGCCTCGGAAATGATGTAGCCAGGAATCGCCAGTGTCGCCGACGTAATGACGTAAGTTGCGGTCTGTGGCAACACGTGGCGAATAATGATGTGCAGCGATCGCCCACCCATAGACTGCGAAGCTTGCACAAACGTACGCTCCTTTAGCGACAGCACTTCCCCGCGAATCACACGGGCCAATCCCGCCCAGCCAATAAACGAAATAATCAAAATAATCAGCAGAAACCGCTGAGAGCTGTCTAGCTCAGGCGGCAAAATCACACCCAAGGCCACCAGCAAGTAGATAGAAGGAATCGTCATAATTACTTCGACAATGCGCATCAGCACAGAATCGACGACGCCTCCGAAGTAACCAGAAATGCCGCCCACCAGTAGCCCCAGCGGAAAGGAAATCATAATGCCAATCAGGCCAATGCTAAGACTAATGCGTCCACCAAACACTAAGCGACTAAAGACATCGCGGGCCGCATTATCAGTGCCCAGTAAGTTGAAATAAACGGGCGTCATGGCGACCGGATCTTCGACGGGTTCTGCGATAGAGTCGCCAGCGGCTGCATCTTCATTGGTTTCGCCAGAGCGGATGATGCTCTCTCCCTCGTCGCTGGTCTCTTCGATTTCTAGGGGATCTGCGACGCTAGCACCGACCGGGCCAAAGAGATGCCGACTGTTAGGAATGCCTTCAAATAGCTTAAACTCTGACAGCTCAATTTCGCCATCAAAAGAGAACCGCTTAATCAGAGGAATAGTCATCTCAAATAGTCTGTACTCATCCCCTTTGACAAACAGCCGTAGCGGCGCGGGGCGACTGTAGTCTACGGTCAGCTCTCGTTTGCCGGTCTCCACGTCGGTCGCACCGAGAATGGTGGGATAGATGTGCGGACCCAAAAACTGATTGGTTTCTGGATTGCGCCAGTACACCTGAGTCGGTGGCAGTAACGAGCCGCTCGGCTGCTGTGCCAGTGGATTGTAAGGTGCGACAAAATCCGCAAAGATAACCGCGATATAAAACACGATCAGCACAGTGGCTCCAAAGCGAGCCAGGGAATTTCTCTGAAGCTTTTGCCACCAAGATTTGGTTTCCATGTAAGACCTAGCGCCACCCAGAAGAGCGCGAATGACTGTGATGTTGGCCATTAGAGTAGCAGCTATTGGCAGCGTTGCTCCATCACGTCACAGAAAGTCTTGATTTATTAACTGATTGCTTTTGCTGTGTCGGTTTAGACGCTGGCTAAACTGATCCGTTCAAAGTGCAAATCATAAGCAATAATATAAAAGTTAAACTTTTATTAAAAAATCAAATATTGCAGGGCATATGTACTTTGGGTTTTCGACCTTGGCCTTGCAAACCCAATCTATTTACGGCTCTTTCCTTTTTTTGTCTCTAGCTGGTATCCATCCCTGTGACTTACCAATCTCCTGAAGAAACTGAGGGTAATACCCTCGGTTCTGATTTTCACTCAGCGCCTACTGATGACTACATTGCACCTGTCGAGTCTTTAGAGACTGACGAAGCGATTTCTCAAAATGGTTATGGGAGAAATGGCAGCAATGGCAGTAATGGCAATGGAAAAACTGCGATCGCAACTATTCCTGTGTCTGAAGGTGCCAGTGCTGGGAGTTCTTCGAAGCTGTTACTAGGCATCGCCCTCGGGGTTTGTTTGGCGTTTGTGGGCTCTCGGGTACTTGATAAGGCCTTTCAGGAAAAGCCCGCAGAGGCACCGGCGGCGGGCGCTATTGCGAGTGCAAGTGTGACGGTGGCGCGATCGCAATCAATCCCCATCAAGCAGACCATCACCGCCAATGGCACCGTAGAAGCTTTTGATTTACTCTCGGTGGCACCTCGGGCCAGTGGCCTGCAAATCCAGTCGGTGTCTGTACGAGAGGGTGACTATGTCAGCGCTGGGCAGGTGTTAGCAGTGCTGGATGATTCGGTGCTGCGTAGTCAGATTGCCCAGGCGGAGGCACAGGTAAGTGCTGCGATCGCAGACGTCGCTCAAAGAGAGGCCCAAGTCGCCCAAGCCGAAGCCTCACTGGCCGAAGCCAGAGAAAACCTATCCCGCTACGAAACGCTGTTTGCCCAAGGCGCAGTTAGTGAAGAGGTCTTGACTAGTCGGCGCACAGCCGTCAGCACTGCAGAACAGACGGTCAGTGCCAACACCGCCGCTATTAGCAGCGCCCAAGCCACTGTGCAGAGCCGCCGGGCCGAGGTCTCACGGCTGACCACTCAGCTAGACCAAACCCTCGTCCTCGCTCCCAGCGACGGCGTCATTGCCGAAAAAACAGCCACCGTCGGTGATACGGCCTCTACCAGCACGCCTCTCTTTTCGCTTATCAGCGGCGATCAGCTGGAGCTGGCCGTGCAAATCCCTCAATCGCAAATGGCCAAGGTCAATCCGGGTGGTGCGGTACAAATAACGTCCGAATCTGACCCAAATTTACAGCTGCAGGGGCAGATTCGCTCTATCGATCCAATTGTGAACCCGCAGACGCGGCAAGCGACGGTAAAAATTGGGCTGCCAGGGAGCGATCGCCTGCGACCCGGCATGTTTTTGCAAGCTGGCATTGTCACGGGCAGTCGGCAGGGCGTCGTGATTCCGGCTACAGCGCTGATTCCACAGGCGAGCGGTGGCTTTACGGTATTTACAGTAGACGACAATAGCTTGAGCGAGGCGGACGGTACGACGACGGGGAGCGTTCGTGCTCGCACTGTAGACGTGGGTAGTCGATTGCCTGCCAGCGGTAACCAGCCAGCCACTGTCGAAATTACCGCTGGTCTAGATGAAGAGGCCTCTGTGGTGGTCGAAGGTGCTAGCTATTTGCAAGATGGTGATGTGGTTGGTATCGTTTCAGACTTTGTTTCTAGTGCCGACATTTCTAATGCCGAGACAGGAGGAAATGAATAGACATGTTCAATATTTCAGCCTGGTCAATTAAGCGCCCAGTCCCGACGATTGTTCTTTTTCTGGTGTTGACAGTGTCGGGGATGGTGGCCTTTGGCAACTTGGGCATTGATGCCAACCCCAATATTGACGTGCCTGCGGTGTCAGTATCTGTCACACAGACGGGCGCTGGCCCTGCCGAAATGGAAAACCAAATTACCAAAAAGGTAGAAGATGCCGTTGCGGGGCTTGGGAATATCGATAGCCTGACCTCTACGGTGAGTGATGGCAACTCGAATACGTTGATTTCATTTGAGCTGGGCGTCGATACCGAGCAGGCTACCAATGATGTGCGCGATGCGGTGACTCGTATCCGTCAAGATTTACCCCGAGATGCGCAAGACCCAATCGTGCAGCGAAGAGACTTTTTTGGCGGGCCGGTGGTGACCTACACGGTTTCTTCTGCTCGCCGTTCGGTAGAAGAATTGAGCGATTTGGTCGATAGAGAGATTAGTCGGCGCCTGCTGTCTGCTGATGGCGTTTCTCAGGTAAACCGAGTTGGCGGGGTTGATAGAGAGATTCGCGTAGAGCTAGATCCTAGTCAGTTAAATGCGCTGGGCATTACGGCAACGCAGGTAAACGACCAGATTCGTCAGTTCAACATTAATTTGCCTGGTGGTCGCAGCGACATTTCAGGCGTGGAGCAGGGCATTCGTACCCTGGGTAGCGCAGATACAGTAGAGGCACTACAAACGTTTCAGGTGGTGCTCCCTAGCGGGGCAACGGTGCCGCTGAGCAGTATAGGCACGGTAGAAGATGACTTTGCCGAAATTCGACAGTCAGCCAAGCTCAACGGTGAAAATGCAGTTGGCTTTCAGGTGTTTCGCAGTCGTGGCAGCGTTGTTGTTGGAGTAGAAGAAGGGGTAAAAGCAGCCATAGAAGAGCTGAAGGAAACATTGCCAGAAGATGTTGAATTTCAGCTGATTTTTACAGCGGCAACCGATATTCGAGACTCGTATCAGGCGTCTGTGGATGCGCTGATTTTGGGCTGCATTCTAGCGGTTGTTGTTGTGGGCGTGTTTTTACGCAACTGGCGGACAACGTTTATTACGGCGATGGCGCTGCCGCTGTCGATTATCCCCACGTTTCTAGTATTGCAAGCGCTGGACTACACCTTAAACAGTATGTCTTTACTGGCGCTGACGCTGGCAGTAGGCAACCTGGTAGACGATGCCATTGTTGAAATTGAGAATACCGAGCGTCATATTCAGATGGGCAAGTCGCCGTTTCAGGCAGCGCTAGACTCTACGGCTGAGGTGGGTTTAGCTGTGGTGACGACGACGGCAACGATTGTGGCAGTGTTTATTCCAGTGGCCTTTATGGGCGGCGTGCCAGGGCAGTTTTTCAAGCCGTTTGGCGTGACGGTAGCCGTGGCGACAATGTTTTCGACGCTGGTGGCTCGTTTGGTCAGCCCCATGATGGCGGCCTATTTACTCAAGCCTGCAAAGCCAGACACTCAGGACACTTCGGTACTGGCCGCTGATGGACTGCGAGTGCCCCGTTTGTTGTTGCCTTATCACAAACTTTTAAGTTCGGCGCTTCATCACCGATTTCTCACGATTTTGCTGGCACTGATGTTCTTTGTTGGCAGTCTCAATTTGGCGCAGTATTTGCCGACGGATTTGTTTGAGTCGGGCAATACGAGTTTGACGACGGTGGGGATTTCTTTGCCGCCGGGGACGACACTAGAAAAGACGACTGAGGTGAGCGATCGCATCACAGAACTGCTATCGCAGCATCCCGCTACAGACAGCGTCTTCATGACCAACGAGCCAGGGAATTCATCCGCCTTTGTGCAGCTAAAGCCAAAGAATGAGCGAATCACCCGCAAAGCATTTGAACAGGAACTGCGAAAAGACTTTAAAGCCATTCCAGGTACACGTATTAACTTTCAAAGCCAGGGAGCAGGCGGTAGTAAGACGCTAGAAATTGTACTTTCTGGTGAAGATCCTGACCTTCTCACTCAGGCTGCTCAGGATTTGACCCAGCAGATGCGACAGGTCTCTGGCCTAGTCGATGTTGCCTCTACCGCTGCGCTCGTACAGCCGGAAGTGTTGATTCGCCCTGACCCCAGACGAGCGGCCGATTTAGGCGTATCGGTCAATAGCATTGCGCGAACCGCCTCGCTGGCCACCCTGGGCGATGCGGATGCAAATTTGGCAGACTTTGACGCAGGAGATCGGCAGATTCCGATTCGGGTGCGGCTAA